>JAACDM010000469.1 GCA_009936795.1 Verrucomicrobiaceae bacterium
CAGGCTGCATGAATCCGCAGTTTCATGATGAACTCGCGCGGCGTTGTCTTGAGCGTTTCCTGAAATCGGCGCTGCAAGACGCGCACGGAAACACCCGCCAGCTGAGCCATGGCAGGGATGGAGACGTTCCCGCGAAAGTGTTCTTTTAGGTGGTCGATCACCGGCACGAGATCGAGATACGGCTGCAGTGCTGCCCGCGCCCCTTCATAGCTTCGCACCGTGCCACAAAGCCCCGCCAGCTCACCAGTGGCGGTGTAAACCGGCACCTTGTCCGTGATATACCACTCAGGATCGCCTAACTGATTTGGAAAGAGCTCCACCATGCCGATGAGTGATTTCCCAGTCTGGATGACCTCGCGATCGTCTGCAGCGTACTTGGTCGCCAGCTCTTCAGGAAAGATATCCTTGTCCACATGACCGATCATTTTCGTTTCGCTTACGTAGCCACAGCGCTCGACGAAAGCCTGGTTTCCTGCCATCAAGCGCGTCTGCGAGTCTTTTACGAAGAAGAGCGTGTTTGGCAGGTGCTCGAACAGCTCCCGCATGCCGCCTGGGCGTAGGTCCGCCAGCCATTGATCGCGTTCAGTAGCGGAAAGCATGACGCAATCATACACAAACTTTACCGTATTCATACATGCAAACGGAGGCCAAGTCTGGTTTAGTAGAGGATTATGGAGAAAGTTAACATTGCTATCGTCGGTCTCGGATTCGGGGCGGAATTCATCCCAATCTATCAGCGCCACCCAAACGCCAATATGGCGGCCATCTGTCAGCGGACCGAAGCCACGCTCAATGAGATCGGTGACAAGTACGGCATCGAGAAGCGTTACCAAAGCTACGACAAGCTCCTCAAGGATCCTGACATTGATGCGGTCCACATCAATACACCGATCCCCAATCACGCCGAACAATCCATCGCGGCGCTGAAGGCTGGCAAACACGTCGCCTGCACCGTGCCCATGGCGACGTCTGTCGAGGACTGCAAACAGATCGTCGAACTCACGAAGTCGACCGGCCTGAAATACATGATGATGGAAACGGTCGTCTACGCGCGCGAATTCCTCTACATGAAGGAGCTCCACGACAAAGGCGAGCTGGGCAAACTCCAATTTCTTAAAGCCTCACACCAGCAAGACATGGACGGTTGGCCGGGGTATTGGCCAGGCCTGCCGCCGATGCACTACGCCACGCACTGTGTTGGGCCAGTCTTAGGATTGGGTCAGGATCAGGCGGAGTATGTCAGCTGTTTCCCCTCCGGCACCATTCGCGAAGAAATGCATGAATGTTATGGATCGCCCTGCGCCGTGGAGACGTGTCATATCAAGTTCGCTAACAGTGATCTCTCTGCGCTCGTCTATCGCTCCCTCTTTGATGTCGCGCGTCAGTACCGCGAGTCCTTCGAAGTCTACGGTGACAAGAAGGCGGTAGAATGGCCGCTGATCGAAGGCGAACCGCTCATCGTCCACACCGCGAAGAAACCCGAGCCAGAGATTCCTGAGAAAGTAGAGTGTCCTGACTACGGTCATCTGCTTCCAGATGAAATCGCGCCGTTCACCACAGGCGGCGTCTATGGTGGTGACGAAGGCGAAGACCACCTCTCGTTTACGCAAGGTGCTGGTCACGGAGGTTCACACCCACATTTGGCCCATCAGTTTGTCCAAATGTTATTAAGTGGAGAAGATGCCTATCCCAATGCTGTGCATTCGGCCAACATCACCTGCACCGGTATCCTTGCCCACGAATCCGCGCAGAAAGGTGGCGATATCGTGCGCCTGCCTGAATTCACTTTAGCCTAACCAACTCATGCGCATACTCGTTGCCCTTCTCATCACGCTTTCCATCTCCACTTCCCTCATGGGGAGACCGACGGAAGGCCCAGTCCGTATTCTCTTCTTAGGACACGACGCCAAGCATCATCCGTCAAACGACTACTACCCCATGCTGGCAGAAGGCTTGGGGCCCGATGGGATCTACTTTGACTATCACACCGATGTCGAGGAAGCCTTTGGCGACTATGATTACCTATCACAGTTCGATGGTGTCCTCCTCTATGCAAATCACGACACCATCGAGCGTCGTTTGTATAACAACTTGGTCAAATTCATCGAGGAAGGCGGCGGCTTCATCCCTGTGCACTGCGCCAGCTTCTGCTTTCGCAATCAGTTAGGCTTCATCAACTTGGTGGGCGGTCAATTCCAACACCACAAGACCGGAACCTTCACGGCCAAGATCGTCGATGGCAAACCCCCCGCCATGAAAGACGTGCAGGAGTTCGAAACCTGGGACGAAACCTATGTGCACACCGGTCATGGAGAAGACCGCACCATCCTCATGGTGCGTGAACCCGCTGGTGACGGGGACAATATCAAGGAACCCGAACCCTGGACCTGGATCCGCATGCAAGGCAAAGGCCGCGTCTTCTACACCGCTTCAGGGCACGATGATCGCGTTTGGAAACAAGACGCCTTTCATCAACTCATCAAGTCCGGCATCCTTTGGGCGATTGGCGATGAGCGCCAAGCCTCCTATCAGAAGTTCGTCGGCGCACGCAAGCCGATGGCCTATGAGAAGCGGGACAACATTCCCAACTACGAACGACGGGATGAACCGCTTCCCTATCAATTGCCGCTAAAACCCGAGGATTCCTTGGCCTACACCCAGGTTCCCGTAGGCTGGAACCTCAAACTGTTTGCCTCCGAACCCGACATCGTCAATCCCATGCAACTTTCCTGGGATGAGCGCGGTCGCTTGTGGGTCATCGAAACGACCGACTATCCGAACGAAGTTCGCGCTGAGCGCAAAGGAGACGATAAGATCAAAATCCTGGAAGACACCGACGGTGATGGTCGCTGTGACAAGATCACTGTCTTTGCTGACGGGCTCAACATTCCCACCTCACTCACCTTCCACGATGGTGGCGTCATCGTGCATCAAGCGCCCGTCACCTTGTATCTCAAAGACACGGACGGCGATGACCGTGCCGATGTGAAGGAAACACTCATCGATGGCTGGGGCCCCGGAGACACGCATGCGGGCCCTTCCAACCTCCGCTACGGAATCGATAATAAGATCTGGGGCACCGTCGGTTACTCTGCCTTCAACGGCCAGATTGGCGGCGAAGAGAAGCGCTTTGGCATGGGCGTCTATCATTTCACTCAAGATGGCGAATCCATGGATTTCCTGCACCAGTTCAACAACAACACTTGGGGCCTGGGCTTCAATGACACTGGTGATGTCTTCGGCTCGACCGCGAACAATAACCCCTCTTTCTATGGCGGTATTCCAGCTACGGTCTTGCCTGAGGGCAAAGGATTGTCAGCCAAGATGATCGCCTCCACTCCGAAGTTTCATCCGATCACTTCGCGTATTCGCCAAGTCGATGCCTTCGGCGCTTACACCGCTGCTGCTGGGCATTCCTTTGCCAACTCCGACGCCTTTCCAGAATCCTGGCGTGGCAAACGCGCCTTCGTGGCCGGACCAACTGGCAATCTGTTAGGCCAGTATCAGGCAGAGCGCGACGGCGCGGGTTTCACGAGCAAGAATGCCTTCGCACTCGTGGCTTCGGTCGATGAATGGTTCTCGCCTGTGGCTGCCGAAGTCGGTCCTGACGGCAACCTCTGGATTGCTGATTGGTACAATTTCATCATCCAGCACAATCCCACTCCAAGCTCTGGTCGAGGCGGCTACGATGCCAAGAACGGTCCTGGCAATGCTCACGTGAATCCGAACCGGGATCGTGAGCACGGTAGAATCTATCGTCTCGTTTGGGACAAAGCGCCTGAGAGCAAGATTGTCTCCCTGGCAGGTGCCTCAACGGACCAGCTTGTCAGCGCGCTTCACGATTCTAATCAATTCTGGCGACTCACTGCCCAACGCTTGATCGTTGAAGGCAA
>JAACDM010000470.1 GCA_009936795.1 Verrucomicrobiaceae bacterium
AACCGATGACCTCACTCGGCTAGCCATGTCGACCCTTCAGGCGCTGCCAATCGACTTGGAGGCCAATACGGATTTCCTCATCCAGTTCGTTTCCCGAACGATTGGCCAGGCCGAGCAAAGCACAGAACTACAGAAACTTCAGACCGATCTTGAAACATCTAAACCCAACCAACTCACGGGCGTAGAGCTGAAAGAGATCGTAAGGGTCCATCTGCCAACCGAGGCCAACGAGGCACTAGATACCGTTTCCGAAGCCTGGGGCAAGCAACCATTGGATCTCGGGTTGGGTACGATCAAGTTCGATGAGGGTCGTGCCGTGCTCGAAGACGTTCAACAAATTCCGGGGATTGGAGCCGCCCTGATATCCAAGGATGGAAAGTTTCGCGCACGGTTCTACCTCACCTTTTGGTGGTCCTCGTTGGTCGTTTCGCTCATCTTGCTTCTGCTAGTGCTGCTCAGTTTCATGCGCTGGGCTACACCCGAGCCTGAAATCGTAAACGAACCTTCGCTCGTCGATGAATCCCTCTACATGTCGCCAGATTTAAACGTGCTCGACATCGCACTAAAAGGGTATGTCGGCGCAGAGGATTGGCGCTCTCAACTCAGCTATGTTCGGCATCCGCAGATCATGGAAGCCACAATGAACGAGCATTTCAAATCTCAACCTTTTCGGTGGGGGTATCGCTATCATCTTCTCAAAGCCAACCTGGAGATCATTGACGGCGTTCCGCAAGTAATCTGCTTGATCAAACTGGAACCCACGAAGGAGCAGCGCGCCCTCTTGGTCGAAATCACCCAATCCGGAAAGTATCTGGTCGACTGGGAATACGCAGAGATTTGGCAAGAGGTTTCATGGGGCGACTTCGTACGTCGCGAAGACTCCACTCCAGCAGACCTGCTCGTCGTTCTAAAACCGGGCACGTACTACAACTTCGGCTATCACGACCGCAAAGTTTTCCAGTGCTGGGAGATTCTCGATCCATCGGAGGAGGGTCTATCGTTCTTCGGCTACACGAAACGCGGAAGCAATGCGGACCAAGCTCTACGGCGACTCATGGAAGATCGCATTTTGAGGATGCGCAAAACCTTCTTCACGGTAGTCCTCAGGCTACGCCACGCCGAGGACTCAGAGGACTCCCTCCAAGTCGAGATCATGGATGTCGTCGAGGAAAGCGCCCTCCGTCGGCACTAGCTAGAGCTAGTAACGAGTCAGGATCGTGTCTCGCAATTCAGTCAACTTGTCCGGATGATCGAGCGTGTAGTGCAATCCGCGGCTCTCCTGACGCAAGCGAGCGGACTCGACGATGAGACCAGCGACGTCGACCAAGTTACGCAGTTCTAACAAATCACCAGTGATCTTGAAATTCCAATAGAACTCGTGGACCTCGCGTTTGAGATTTGCCAAACGCGTGGCGGCTCTTTGCAATCGCTTGTCCGTCCTCACAATACTCACATAATCCCACATTAAGCGGCGAATTTCGTCCCAATTGTGGTAAATGACCACAAGTTCGTCCACATCCTCGGCGTCACCGCGCTGCCACTTGGGCAAATCGATATCACTAACGGTACGATCCACCGGCATCTTTGCCTTTAGATACTCTGCGGCGCGATGCGCCAGCACAGCCCCCTCAAGGAGCGAGTTGCTAGCCAATCTATTGGCTCCATGGAGCCCCGTGCATGCGACTTCGCCAATCGCATAGAGACCTTTGAGCGACGTCATGCCATTGATGTCGGTATTGACTCCACCACATTGATAGTGAGCCGCCGGCACCACGGGAATCGGTTCTTTCGAGGGATCGACACCATGATCCACACAGGTCTGGAAGATGTTCGGGAAGCGATCCTCAAGAAACGCTTTGCTGTGGTGACGCATATCGAGAAAGACGCAACGACTACCCGTCCGTTTCATCTCAGTATCGATCGCCCGCGCCACGATGTCGCGCGGGGCAAGATCGTTCCGCTCGTCATACTTTGACATGAATGGCTCCCCATCGTCACCTAGCAAGACTCCTCCCTCCCCGCGAAGCGCTTCCGAGATAAGAAATGAGGTCTCCTTCGGATGATAGAGCACCGTAGGGTGGAACTGAATAAACTCCATGTTCTCCACCTCCACACCTGCACGCCATGCCATGGCCACACCATCTCCCGTCGCAACGTCAGGGTTACTTGTATAGAGGTAAACTTTACCACTTCCACCAGTTGCCAGCACCACGCGGTCTGATCTGAAATTCACAACCTCACCCTCTTTTTCATCCAACGCGTATATGCCCACACAACGATTCTCCGTCGCCAGGCCAAGCTTTGACGTCGTGATTAAGTCAATCGCGTAATGGTGCTCGAAGAGGGTGATCTTCGGCTCCGCCCTCGCTGCCGCTAACAGTTTCTTTTCAATCTCTCGTCCCGTCGTATCTCTAGAGTGAAGAATGCGTCGCACGGAATGCCCACCTTCCCTGCCAAGGCTGATCACTTGTTCCCCATCTACTTCGTGATGATCAAAGTCGACCCCGTAGTCGATCAGCTCCTGAATACGTTCGGGCCCTTCTGATACAATCGTTCGGACCACAGACTCGTCGCACAAACCCACACCCGCATCCAGTGTGTCGGCTACATGCAGATCAAAAGAGTCCTCTTCATCCGTCACACACGAGATACCTCCCTGTGCCCAGGCCGTATTCGAATCAATCCCCTGGCGCTTCGTCACCACCGCCACTGATCCCAGCTGTGCCACTTTCAGAGCAAACGAAAGCCCAGCGATGCCGCTGCCGATGACAAGGAAATCCGTGCGATGCATCCCTATGCCTAACCTGTCTGCGCCTTCGGGCCAAACTCAATGTTATCAATCAGACGAGCTTTACTGAAGAACATCGCCGTCGCCATGACGACGGGCTTCTCGATCACTCCATGCACCGAATGGAGGGTCTCCCCATCCACGAGCTCTAAATAGTCAATCTCCCCGCTAGAAATCTGCTCCAATCGCGACCGAACCAGCCGTATGAGTAACCCAGGTGCGATGTCAGGCAGCTTCTCCCAGCGCGCCCTTCCCGCTTGAAGTGCCTCTTGAATTCCTGGAGCATCTCGGCGCTCCGCGTCAGTCAGATTTGCATTGCGAGAGCTCATGGCAAGGCCGTCCTCCTCGCGCACCGTCTCTCCACCCACAATCTCGACGGGCACATTCAGATCCCTAACCAGCCGTCGAATCACTGCCAACTGTTGGTAGTCTTTCTTGCCAAAAACCGCATGAGTTGGGTGCACGATATTGAAGAGTTTCAACACCACCAGGCAGACTCCCGGGAAATGACCTGATCTGCTAGCACCGCACAATCCCATCGACAACCCGGTCTCACGAGCATCGAAAGAATGATCTGGTGCATACATATCTGCAGACCCAGGTGCAAAGATCAGATCTGCCCCACAATCTTGACACACTTCAGAATCTCTATCCAGAGAGCGCGGATACCGATCAAGGTCTTCGTTAGGACCGAATTGGGTAGGATTGACAAAGATACTCACCACCACCGTCCCCTCGTCACCGGCCAGTTCTCGTGCCTGCCGAATGAGCTGTGCATGCCCCTCGTGGAGCGCTCCCATGGTCGGAACGAGAACGACGTTCCTGGGCTTCTCCTGACGACGGGCGCTGAGATGCATACGTGTTTCAGAAACTTTACTCAGAACAGTGATAGGCATGATGAATAGATGCCCGTCACGATAGCGTGTTCGACTCATTCTCAACCAGATTCGGCACCACACAGCGGAAACCCTCGGCCTTCAACCTTTCCAGGAGCCTGCGCGCCAAGGGAAGGTTGTGAGCGTGCCCCTCGTGTAGCAGAATGATGTCGCCAGAATTCAAATCCGAGCAGATACGATTCAACGCCGAGTCTACGTCAGCGGAAACACCATCATAGCCACGGGCAGACCAGCCAACGCTCTGCAGAGAAAGGGCCTCAAGGACAGGAAAGAGCATCGGGCTTTTGAATCCGACAGGGCTTCGAAAGCACTTCGGGACGCTACCCGTAAGTCGCGTTAGAATGTCTTGCGTCTTCTGAATCTCACGGTGAATCAAGGGGCCAGGAAAAGCCCAGAACATCCCTGCCGGATGGGAGAATGTGTGGTTACCGAGCTGGTGTCCTCGAGCATCGATCGCAACCACCTGCTCGGGATTCGTCTCAGCACGTTTGCCGATGACGAAGAAAGTCGCCTTGGCGTTGAACTCATCTAACAAATCCAACATGGCAAGGGTATCATTGCTCGGCCCATCATCAATCGTCAACCAGACCTCTTTCTCTTTCGTTCGAAACGAGCGGACTAAAGGGCCGAAAACTTCAGCCTGAGAGTGAAACGCGCCATAGAAGAGAATCGCGTGCATACTAAAAAGCACCGGTAAACCCCATCGCCAATCTTGAGGTAGCGCAAGACAGAGCACGATCGCCAATGCCTGAGCGAGTAGGAACAGTAGCACGCCGGTCCAACTAGGTTCCGATGGCCAGAGAACGAGCTGCGTAGTGAGGAGAAGCATGAGCGGCCAGGCCAACCACTGCGTCACGGTAAACGGCTCTTTGATCGCTATCCAAGCAAGCACACCAAGAAAGAACCACTGCAAACGCTGCGGCCACCCATAGGCTTGCCTACATTGCGTCGGCAGGCGGCTTCCCACTAGCGCTCCAATGAGAGAAGCAACATGAATGACGACAAAGCTAAGAGGAACACCCAACCAAAGTGAGCCGACCGCTTCGACCACCCAACACATTTGGAAGAGGCACGCAGCGACGGCCAAGCCATACACCTCAAGCTGATTCTGCCCCGGCACCGTTGCCGCTTGGCAATGATCCACACCTGCTGTTGGGGGCAATCCTTTCCGCCCGGGCAGAAAGGCTCTCAAAAGCCCAAGATAGCTGCGCTCTCGCGTGCAGGTCCTCATGATCTGGACTCTGGCCTTAGATTCTGCTCCACCACAAGCCACTGACTCCAGTGCCGTTTCACAATCTCGCGGAGATGGTTGACCCACACCTTAGCAGCTCGCTTCAGATCAGCTTGCTTGTCACGTCCGGTTCGCTCGCAATGAAACGCACAACCAAATTCCACTCGATAGCGGCAGCGCCCCAGTCGAATCATAAACAGCGGGTAGATTGGACAACCTGTTGTCAATGATAGGATAAATGGCCCCTGGGGAACGTCGATGGTATGTTGGTCATCCCATTCCATCCTCATCGGAGCGACATCGAAGAGTATGCGATCCGCCTGAATTGCAACCGCTTCTTGACGTGGCAAGGCTTGGGCAAGGGTGATTGCCAGCATGTTTCCCGGTTCATTGTAGACGATCCGATAATGCTCGTCCTGCTGAGCTTTCAGCTCAGCGTGGCGCACGGCCTGCAACTCGGGATTTCTCTCGGGAGCTCGAACGGCGTGCATGATGCGATCGAATCGCTGCGCGAAGACAGACCCCGCAAGATCGTAGTTACCCATGTGGGCGGTAATCAGAATGACACCGCTCTCACACTGCTTCATTTGCTCCAAAGCCTCTATCCCATCGATCTCCCACTCGATAATGCCAGGCTCTTCCCGCGCTCGCACTCCATCCACAGCCACGGCTGCAAAGTTCCAAAACACGCGGTAGACTTTCCACGCTAACTCTATCCGTGACCCGTTTGGAAAGAGAACCCTGATATTAGCAGCAATGCCCTCGCGAAAAGACTTCGCCCCAACGAAGAAGAGACCTGCATAAAACGTGACCAGGATTGGCTCCACTGTCCAGGGACAATGACGCACCCCCCAATTCAGGTAGCGAATCCAGAAATCACCGTAGGCACCAAAGCCAGCTGAGGAGTCCTCGTCGGCCACAAGATCACTTCAAAATCATCTTACCGTACATCGTGCGCCAATGGCCAGGAAAGGTGCATATATAAAGGTAGTCCCCCTTAGTTTCAGGAGCTTTGATCTTAAGCGTCTCACTCTTGCCTTCTTGGAGAAGCTTGGTCGACTTCAACACCTTCGGTGAGTCTGGGATAAAGTGCTTACTCATGCCATCGGGCTGCAACGCCATCTTATCGGCAAGAGCACCTACTTCCTCAAGAGCACCTGGGTGGGCTAACAAAAGATTGTGCGGTAACGTGTCACTGTTCTCAAAAATGATCTCAATCTCTTTCCCTGCTTCTACCGTAAACTCTGTCTTATCAAACTTCAGCTGATGCTTGACCGTACCGATGCGGATCACAGGCACTCGCAGCTTGGCAATCTGCTCGCTAATGTCAGTCCTTTTCTTGAAACGCTTACTCATTTCCTGCACCAACTGAATCGCATCAAGAAACGGCGCTTTGTTGCGATCCCCGACGGGGATACCTTCGGCTACGGTGAGGATCTTCCTTGCAACATCTGGTAGTTTTCCTTGGTGCCAGTAATAACTGTGCATACGATGAAGGGCCTTGATCACGGCATGAGTAGACGTGTCCGACTCGAGCAATCTAACGAGCTTAGCGAAGACCTCTTCACCATGCCCGGTGAAACTAGTCGATGCCCCGATGGCCGCTTCGCGAAGGGCGACATCCTGTGAATCCAGAAACGAAAAAACGTTCTCGTAGATCTTGCCCAGCGCCTCCTCTGAGTCCATCGCAGAGACCGCACCTGACAAATCCGACAATCGCTTAGAATCGTCCCCCGCAATGACCACAGCTTCGTCCATGAAACGACTGTTCATCAGCGTGGCATAAGCCATCTGCCGCCCTGAAGCTGTCTTACCCCCTTTCGCTAGCCCCTCCAATGCAGGACGCTGATTGAGCAAGAGTCCGCCGTCGAGGTTGAACAGCATCTTACCGATATCAACAATGAGCGCCCCATTTGCCTTAGCAGCATCCAAGCCCTTTAAAGTCCGAACAAGCTCCGTTGCCACGTCCGTTTTGTTTGAGCGCGCTAGGGCGGCCATCGCAGACTCGCGTTCGGCCAAGACCATGCCAGGGCGTTTGAGAATCGCTTCGTGAATGGGCTCATATCGCGGATTCGTCGCATCACGATTAAGCGCAAGAAGCTCGTCCACCTTGAGACGACCCAACTGATAGTCGACCATCTTTCCACCCTTGTCCAAGAGCACGCTTGCTTGCATCGAACCATCTGCCAGCTCAACAGTAAGAGGCTTATCAAGGACCCGCATGGTTTCATTGAGAAGGTAGTCCAGGTAATCATCCATCGGGTGATCCAGCACATCAAGGGCGAGACTCGCCGCCGCCTTGCTATCCAGGTAACTCACAGCTCGAAGTGCCTCCGCTCGAACGCGGGGATGACTATCTCCTATCCGCGGATGCAAAAGGTCAAGCGGACGACGCAAACCGTCACGCCAGAAACTGATCACTCGAGTAGCCGCAGCACGCGCCCGCGGGTCCTTTGCATTGAGAATTTTTTCTAACAAACCACGATTTACCGAATGATGGTGCTGATGCACCCAAAGAGCCTCGAGCAAGTGATGCTCGTAGTCTGGATCGTTCGCATCTAAACGCCCCACCCAAGCGCCAAGAGCCTTCACCACTTCCTTCTTCGGATATAGACGCAATTCCATCCGCGCATGATGTCGCGTGCGAATGATAGGATCCTTAAGCACCTCCAACAGATTAACGATTGATTCACCGGCGATGCGCGGTGGCGTTGCAAGAGGTCGCGCAGGATACGTCACCCGCCAAATGCGCCCGTGGGTCTTATCGCGATTGGGGTCACGAACGTTGTGCTGCATGTGTCCAACCAACGCATTGTGCCAGTCGACAATATAGAGTGCCCCGTCAGGACCAAACTCAAAATCGACCGGGCGGAAATTACCATCAGCTGACTGGAGAATGGGCTCAACCTCTTCGCCCCGAAAACCCGAGCCATCATCGTAAACTTTGAGCTGAAGCACTCCGAGGAAACCAATGCAGTTGTTCAAGAGCAAATTCCCTTGGACATTCTGCGGGAAATGGTGGCTAGAAACGACCTCAATGCCCGAGGTCGGTCGCACGCGCTTCTTGATGAATTGTTTGAGCTGGGCACGCGTGGTGAATTTAAAGGGACCGAAATCCTCTTGCCCTTCGTAAGGCACCGCCCGGCTAGAGAACGCCGTCCCCCAATAGTTGGCACCACCAGAAGCATCAGCGACAAAGTTCTGTCCCCATTCGTCAAAGCAATGTCCCCAAGGATTGGCGAAGTTATAGCTAACAAACGTCTCAAGCTGCTTCCGAGTTGGATCGAAGCGGTAGATGGCTCCATGGGCATTGCGCACAGGGCCCCATGGGGTTTCAACTGAGGTATGGTGAAAGGTTCCTTCATGGAGGTAGAGGCCACCACCAGGCCCCCAAGTGAAGGTGCTGATCGAGTGATGGGAATCCCCAGAGTCGAACCCGTGCAGAATGCGCTTCCGATAGTCCGCCTTTCCGTCTCCATCCGTGTCTTTGAGAAACATCACGTCCGGTTGCTGAGCCACATAAACGCCACCATCGCCCACCTCAAAGCCGGTCGGCACGTGAAGATCATCTGCGAAGAGAGTCGATTTGTCCGCCTTTCCATCGCCGTCGGTGTCTTCTAAAACAACAATCTTGTCAGTCATGGGTTCGCCCGGCCGATACCCCTGATACATCGGCATACAGCACACCCAGAGCTTACCAGCACTATCAAAAGCCATCTGCACACAGTTTGCGATCTCTGGAAACTCGACCTCGGAGGCAAAGACATTCGCAACATAGCCACGGCCCAGCGTCAGTTTCTTTAACGTTTCCTCAGGCTTTAGATACGCCACACTCCCTTCCTTGCCGTCGTTAGACCCTGACCCGAAGTTCGACTTCACCTCAATGAACGGAGACACATTGCTATCGTCAATTTCCTCTGAAACTTCCTTTCCTTGAGCCACCGCCCAAATGCGCTGGTCGCGATTGGCACACATCTCATCAAGAACTTCACGCTCGCGCTCCATAACATCTGCATTCGTAAAAGACTTGTCAGGATCAAAGCGCAACTTGGAGCGTCCACCATAGATGTAGTAGCCATTCACTGCACGATACCTATGAAAGTACTGAAAGTTTTTCTCATTCACCTCAGCGCGAAGTTTCTCATCAACCTTAGCAGCCGCACCTTCCGCCCCATAGAGCCCCTGATCTAGCATCGGCGCTAATTTGGCATAACCATCTTCAGTCAAGTGAATGCCATTCTCGGTAAGATCACCCTTCGGGGCCAGTAGCTCCAACGTGGGCTCGAAGAGATCAACAAACGTGACCGAAGGATGCTCTGCCGTCGTCGCCCGCATGACATCTGTATACAAGCTCAGCTGGCGATTCACCTCACGATCACTCGGACGCCCACCACCGCCTTCATAAGCAATCGGAGAAACGATCGCCAAGCGCGGAGCCGTCTTTCCGTTGAACTTCTTTCCAAGTGTATCTTTGATAAAGGTGTCCAACTGAATGGCGAATCGCTCAAGCCCACCTTCGCCATCGAAAGATTCGTTCAGACCAAAAAAAGCCAAAATCACATCAGCCTTCTCCTTCGTCAGGTGATGGTCGGCATCGCCGAAGTCGAGCGAGCGAGAACGCAGCTCCAGCTCGTCCGCTGAGAAACCAAGGTTACGGACGACAAGCTGGTGCTCAGGGTAACGCGCATGCACAAGGGATTCGAAATAGCCAAAGTGCTGCATTCTTTCCGGCAACGTGTTCCCAATAAGACAGATATGGTCATCTTTACCCAGAACCAACGGTCCGGCTTGAGCCCCGATGAATGGCGTGAATGCGAGTGATAGGATGAAGAGAAGGCGATTCATAGACATTGTCGTAGAGCGGGCCCAAGGCCACCCACAATAAAGCTACTGGCCCTTCGCCTCATGGCAATGGCTTTCCGAATTCCCTGGGAGTGTTAATACCAAATCTTGCTCACCAAGAAGCGCTTCCTTTGAGCGGGCCAATGCCTGCCGCCTACGAGATCTCGACCACGCTATTCAGCGTCCTAAACTCGTTCACGACCCAGCGTGGACAGCTGGGATCCGCACTCCACTCGCCCTCGATGACAAACTTATACTCATACCGTCCCGCTGGAAGCAGCAGAGTCCGGTCAAAGACACCGGGCTCATCAACCGTGGCGTGAAGCGGATGGCGGCCAGGCGCCCAACCATTGAACGAGCCAACGACAGAGACTTCGCTTCCGGGACAGGCATCCACGGTGAACCGAAAGCGGCGCTTTCGGACTAGCTGCTTTGGAACTGCATCGGCTTTTGCAACGATTCTGCGTTCGAGTGGAGCTGGAATATCCATGACGGACATTTGGAATGCATATTTCATGCCAGCCTGCAGATCCTTCGAGAGAACGAATTTGTAACATTCGTCGCTCTGTTCCGTGTCTCTGGTTGATTTCATCGAGTCGTGGGCATGGGTGCTTTCGATGGCGACGAATGACACCCGCGAGAAACAGAAGCTCCATGAGAATTCGACCCGGAAGCAGCACTGGCTGCGCTGGGGACCTTACTTGGCCGAACGCCAATGGGCCACGGTTCGCGAGGACTACTCTGCCAACGGGGATTGCTGGAACTATTTCCCTCATGATCACTCGCGCAGTCGGGCCTATCGTTGGGGTGAAGACGGCTTGCTAGGATTCACAGATTCCCAATGTCGGCTGTGCGTTTCCCTCGCTCTTTGGAATGAGAGAGATTCCATTTTAAAAGAACGCCTGTTCGGCCTTACAAACCCCGAAGGCAATCATGGTGAAGACGTGAAAGAACAGTACTTCTATCTGTTCTCATCTCCCTCACACTCCTACGTCAAGCAGCTCTACAAGTATCCGCACGCGAAGTTCCCGTATTCCAAGCTCGTCAGTGAGAATAAGAAGCGTACAACAGAGGACAGAGAGTATGAGTTAGTCGACACAGGCGTCTTTGACCAGGAACGTTACATGGACGTGGTCGCCGAGTATGCCAAAGAAGGACCTAACGATCTACTCATTCAATACACAGTAACCAATCGCGGTCCAGATGCAGCCCCTGTCCACGTCGTTCCCCAGATCTGGTTACGCAACAACTAGACCTGGCAGTGCACCCACGAGGGTTGCAGTGTGAAGCCTACAATCAGGAAGGTCGATGACCACCATCTTCTCTTGGACCAAGAATCATTGGGTAAATTTCACCTGGTTTGGGAAGAGGATTCATCTCAATTCCAAGAGGCCCTATTCACCGAAAATGTAACCAATGATCGCCGCATTCTCGGAACAAAGACCAATCGATCACGCTATGTTAAAGATGCGTTCCATCGCCACATCGTCAATGGCGAGGACGATGTCGTTAATCCAGATGAGAAGGGAACGAAAGCCGGGCTGCATTTTAAGTTCATACTAGCTCCCGGCGAATCCCAAAAGGTGCGCTTGCGTCTGTTTAGCGAAGACGAAACGCCAAATCGGCCTCCGTTTCACAAATTCGATCAGATCATTAAGACGTGCGCCTGTGAAGGAGAAGCGTTTTACGACGGCATCCTATCACCGAACTTAACCCAGGATGAGCGCAACGTCGTGGTGCAGTCTTATGCTGGCTTGCTCTGCAGCAAGCAATTCTATCACTACGTCGTAGAGGATTGGCTTCAAGGCGATCCAGCAATCGGCAAACCTCCTCCGGAGCGTAGGCAAGGCCGGAACAAAAATTGGCAACATCTCTACAGTAGAGACATCATCTCGATGCCTGACAAATGGGAGTACCCCTGGTTCGCAGCCTGGGACCTGGCTTTTCACATGGTCCCCATGGCAAAAGTCGACCCAGGTTTCGCGAAAAATCAGTTAAGTGTCTTTCTCCGCGAATGGTATATGCACCCTAACGGACAGCTACCAGCCTACGAGTTCCACTTGGACGATGTCAATCCTCCGGTCCACGCCTGGGCAGCGCGCCGAGTTTATGAAATCGAAAAGGAATCAGACAAACCGGATCGGAATTTCCTAACCAGCGTCTTCCAGAAGCTTCTTCTCAACTTCACTTGGTGGGTTAACCGCAAAGACGATGAAGGGAATAACATCTTCTCTGGCGGCTTCCTCGGATTGGATAACATCAGCCTATTTGATCGATCCAGCGACGTTCCTATGGGCGGCCGCCTTCAGCAAGCAGATGGCACAGCATGGATGGGGTTCTATTGCTCCAATATGATGCAAATGGCCTTGGAACTTGCTCGCGATGGCGATCGTCACGCCATCGCCTACGAAGATATGGCTTCGAAATTTTTTGAGCACTTTGTGCAAATCGTCGACGCCATCAACACGCACGGCGGCACCGGGCTATGGGACGAAATCGACGGCTTTTATTACGACCAGGTTCTACTCGATCACGAAGTACTCCCCATCAAGTCTCGCTCGCTCGTCGGCCTCCTTCCATTGATTGCCGTGACCGTCATTGATGAAGATCAGCTAGATAAACTTCCCGGCTTCCGCAAACGCTTCGAGTGGTTCCTCAAGCACCGTAAAGATCTGGCTCGTTACATCATTCACAGTCGAACCGGCAAGAAACGGTGGCTCATTTCTGCCGTGCCGTTCCAGCGCCTACAACGAATCTTGATCAGACTGCTCGATCCGAACGAATTCCTATCTCCGTTCGGTATTCGCTCTCTCTCAAAACACCACGAACAGCACCCATTCTCCGTCGACGTCAAAGGTCACCAACAGAGCGTTCCCTTCGTTCCTGGAGAATCGACCACCCTTTCCTTTGGAGGCAATTCCAACTGGCGCGGACCCATTTGGTTTCCTGTGAATCACTTGCTAGTCGAATCCTTGCGAACCTATCACAAGTTTTACGGTTCCATGTTGGAAGTCCGCGCCCCTGGTTCCGAGCAAGCAGGAGTCACGCTCGATGTCGCCGCCACAGACATTGTCAAACGCCTAACCAAGCTCTTTCGCACCGGCCCGGCAGGGCGACCAGCCCATGGTAGTGATGTCCAGTTCAAGGACGATCCCGCGTGGAAAGATCTTGTCTTGTTCTACGAGTACTTCCACTCAGAGACCGGGCGAGGACTTGGCGCAAGCCACCAAACTGGCTGGACAGCACTCGTCGCCCTGTATTTCGACGAATTGGCTAATTCACGCTAGCACTGCTCAAGATAATCTCTCTCAAGAGGAGACGCCAAGCTTGCGCTGCATCTCTTCTAACGGAACCCCCTTAGTCTCAGGCACCATCAGTTTCACCCAAATCAACTGCAAAACCATCATCACACAGAAGAAGAGAAAAACAGCTCCTGGAGGAAACTCAGTCACCAACATCGGGAACGCATAAGTCAGTGTTGCAGCAAAGACCCAGTGAGTGGCACAACCCAACGATTGACCATGGGCCCGAAACTGATTGGGAAAAATCTCGGAAATAAACACCCAAATGACAGCGCCTTGCCCTACGGCATGGGCAGCAATAAAGGCAAAGATACAAGCCGGCACGATCCCAAAGTTGTCCGAATAGAACGCCCAAGCACACAGACCTAGAGAAAGGATATAGCCGAAGGAACCAATGTAAAGGAGCGTCCGGCGGCCAAGTCTATCAATAAGCCAGAGACCGACAAACGTGAAAATCAGGTTCGTCACTCCGATACCGACAGACTGCAGCAGGGCCGCTTTCTCTCCCAGCCCCGTCATTTCAAAAATCCTTGGCGCAAAATAGAGAATCGCATTAATGCCAGACAGCTGGTTGAAAAAAGCAATTAAGAACGCCAGTAGAATGGGAACTTGGAGCCTCCCACTGAAAAAGCCCTGAGTAGAGACCTGTGCCTCATCCGCCTCTTCAATCACTTTTGCACGACCCGCCAACGTTTCCTCACTCGCTTCTGTATCGATCATGCCCAGCACGGCAAGGCCCTCTGAACGGTCACCCTTCTTCGTAAGAAGCCACCGGGGGCTCTCCGGGATCTGCAGGCACATGATCGCGTAGATCACGGCAGGTATCGCTTCGACTGCTAACATCCATCTCCAATCGCTCTCTCCGCTTCCACCGATCAGCGCATTGGAGAGAAACGCGACGAGAATGCCGAAGACGATATTAAACTGAAACATCCCGGCCAAACGTCCTCGCTTCTCAGGAGGCGAAATCTCTGAAATGTAAAGCGGTGCTGCCACTGTGGAGATCCCCACGCCAATGCCACCGATGAATCGAGCTGTGATGAATGAGTAAACATCATTGGCCAGTGCCGACCAAATCGCCGACACCAAGTAGAGCAGACCAATCGAGATCAGCGTCTTCTTCCGGCCAAGCACCTCTGTAGGCCAGCCACCAATCAGTGATCCCAGAACCGTCCCCCAGAGCGCGGCAGACATGGCCCAGCCATGCATGCTCCCGCTCAACCCCCAGAGGGCCTGAATCTTCTGTTCCGCCCCCGAAATAACCACCGTATCGAATCCAAAGAGAAACCCGGCAAGAGCCGAGGTGATAGACCAGAGAAGAAGACGATTCATAACAGATACGTGGATTACCACAGATACCAACGGTCTTGTCAGCACCTATTTGATTGAGGATTTCAATTCCATTCAGGAGCAACGCAACCGCGGAAGCCTTCGCCAAGAGGCACTTTAAAACTTGCATTCTTTCGGAGTCACTACTATGCATAGCATGTTACCTTACCTTATTTTTATGACTCTCTTCTCTTGGACTACGTTGGATCGCTTGTTGCGTGGCAACTTAGCGAACGTCGATTCGTCATCTGCCGGGAAGGCGCTCTTATCCTGGCAAATCCTACTTGCAGCCTTTTATGGACTCTGTTTGGGGCTCTTCGCGCTCTCCGTTCGGGAGACACCGGATGCTCGCTTCATGTTTAGCGCCGCCCTGAAATTACCGGTGCTCATTATTGGCGCAACGCTGGTGACACTGCCCTCGTTGTACGTCTTCCTCGCGCTGTTTGACGTGTCTCTTAGTTTCAAACAGGTGCTCGGCGGGATGCTTGCCGCCAACACCATCTTCGCGACAGTGATCGCCTCACTTGGACCCATCGTCGGCTTCTTTAGCCTATCCTCACAGGCCTATCCGTTCATTCTTCTGCTCAATGTCACCATCTGTGGCCTCGGAGGTTTCCTCGGAATGCGACTGGTGGTGAAAACCCTGGCAGCGTCACAACCAGAACCGGATCCCGTCATCGCCAAGGCGAGCGAAGAGACCAAAGCCGATGATCAACCTCCATCGCTACCTAATGAGCCTATGGCAGCCCCTGCAGGCCAAAGCTGGAAAGGCATCCTCGGTGTCTGGATGGTTTTGTATGTCTTCGTCGGCACCCAGCTTGCTTGGATCTTGCGCCCATTCATCGGGAATCCAGAGTCCCCCTTTGTTTGGTTCCGTGGAAAGTCTGGCAGCTTTGTCGACGCCGTCTTGCGTGCCCTTGGAGAATACTTAAGTTCATAGTCCCACCCTCGCCGATGATTGCCAACCTAGGCCAACATGTTCTCGCATCGGGTGGCGAGATCGATGGCTTACTACGCCATGGCAATCATCGGCGAGCCGATGAGCTCCGAGGAAAGAAGGCACTACTGGTCTTCTTGGTCTGCGGTGGATTTTACGGAGCCATTATGGCAACGTTCGCGTTCAGCGCAGAACGCCTTCTCTTGGTCGCTTATGGCATGCTCAAGGTCCCCATCCTCTTTGGCTTCACCATGATTCTCGCCATTCCGGGATTCTACGTTCTGAGCAACTTACGAGGCGTCGGTTCAGACTTCAAAGAGGTGTTCTATCTCTTGCTAGACTACCAACTCCTCATCGCCATCACTCTCGCCGCTTTGGCTCCAATAACGTTGTTAGTCAACCTGTCAGCATCGTCAGATGCTTACCAAGCCGTCCAACTTTGGAATACCTTCACCTTCTTCATTGCTGCGGTCACCGCACAAAGAAAGTTCTCCTCGCAAAGCAAAGCGCTCGTCTATAAAGACTCGAGACACCGGCTTCTCCTACATGGTTGGACGGCCCTGTATGCTTTCATTGGCATTCAGATGGCGTGGACGCTGCGGCCGTTCATTGGCTCTCCAGGCCAGCGCATCGGCTTTCTGCGTGAAGGAAAATTGGAGAATGCCTACGTGAAGCTCTTCGAAATCTTCAGCGAACTCCTGGGTTCAATCTTTTAAAGGGCGCGTTACTGAAACACCTACCCACTTTGTCCCGGGTAGGATGAATTTCCGGATCGTGAGATCAACGCTGGAGATCGGGAAGGTCTTGAGCAAGTGAGCCGTCAACTCTTCTGCTAGAGTCTCAATCAACTTGCGCGGCTTTGCCGCTGCCACATCTTTGAGTTCGAGGCTCACACGTTCGTAGTCGATCGTCTCCTCAATGGAATCACCGATATCCCGGAAGTCACGTTTAGGTGTGAGCATAACATCCAATTCGATCGTTTGCCAACGTGCCCGTTCCTCATCAGGTACCCCAACAAGCACCGGCGTCTGTAGTCCTTGGATATGTATCGTATCTGGCACAGTCCTTCTATATCAATTTCATCCGGCTGAGATCCTGAGTGTCGAGCAAGCCTATCGGGCGGCCTTCTCCATCAACGACGATCAAATCGTCAATCCGGTGTTTATCCAGCAGTTGCAGAGCTTCGGTCGCGAGTTTCTGACCTTGGATCGAAATCGGATTGCGGGTCATATGCTCTGCCACAGGAGCATTGGCCAATGATCCGCCTTGCTGGAACGCTCTCACGAAATCCCCATGCGTGAACACGCCAGCAAGCCCCCCGTGGCTCCCCAGAACAACAGCGGCCCCTGCCCTGTGGTCCGTCATTCGCCTGAGTGCCTGTGAGATCGGGGTCGCCTCGTCCACGAGGGCAATGTGTTTCACATCTCGCATGACATCACTCACGCGCGTGAGAAGAATGCGCCCAAGATGCCCGTTGGGATGGAGCTCGGCGAAATCTTCGCCTCGAAAGCCACGAGCTTCTAACAAGACCATGGCCAGCGCATCCCCCAGCACCAACATCACGGTGCTGCTAGAAGTGGGTGCCAAGTTCAACGGGCACGCTTCCCTCTCGACGCTAGAGTCCAAGACGATGTCACTATGCCGAGCGAGCGACGAGTCAGACTTTCCCGTGAAGCCGATCACCGTCACTTCGAATCGTCGAAGGTAAGGCAGCAGATCTAACAATTCACGCGTTTCTCCGCTCTGGCTCATAGCCAAGACGACATCGCCAGGTTGCACCAGGCCAAGATCACCATGCAGTGCATTCTGGGAATGCAGCACCACGGCAGTCGCGCCCGTGCTGTTGAGCGTGGCAGCGATCTTGTAGCCGATGTTTCCAGATTTCCCAACACCAACGACAACGATCTTGCGCTGCGTGTCGATAGCTTGCTTGCAAGCATCGACAGCTTCGCAGAACGAATCTGCAAGACGCCCAGAAAGCCGCTCTAGCTCATCAACCTCAAGGGCGATGACACGTTTGGCTTTCTCTAGGTAGTCCACAGGCAAACGCTGAACCCGTTAGGGCTTTAGCACAACTGCCAGACGAATGTAATTCGCACGCGTCCCTGCCGGAGGGGCTGCCTTGATTGTCACACGCTGAGTCTTTCCAGCACCAGGAGCGGGATCACCATCCATCTCGCCCGCCGTAGACCACACTTTCAAGTCCTCGCTAACCTCCACCCGATAGATCAGATCATCGGAAGATACATGCTGAATAAAGGAGAGTGAGATCGACTCTGGGGCCACCGCGAGCTCTGGAAGAGCCGCAGTCTCATACGGACTGGCGTTAAAGGCGTAAGATAAAAGATTAACCATGCCGTCGCCATTCGCATCCGCCTCAGGGCCACTGATGGCCTCATCCGAAGCATCCGCGGCGTTGAAATGGGATGACTTCCACGTCGCGTAAGTCATGCCAGATGGCGGGTCAACTGGGCCACCATCCAACGAGCCTGGAGTGCCACCCGCGGCAGCGCTAGCATTCCAGCCATCAATCACATCCCAGAGCGCCACCTCTTGGCTAATACTGGCAACTTCTAACGAATGCCCTTCCTGATCTGCCTGCGGCTGCCACTCTTCGTCGTAACTGAAAGCGAGAACGTTTTCGTCCATCGAATCACGAAGAACCAACCGATCACCGCCGTTGCTAAGATTGCCTTCGAACTCGCCTAGAATAGTCATCCCGGCACCATAACGACTTTCGAACGCCGCTTGATTACTCACAATGAGAGCAACCGCACCAGGAGCTAACATCGTTCCCTCTGCGAAGGCAAAGCGCACACCGTCAGTGAAAGTGGTGCCAGTCAACTCGATCGGCGCGTCACTGATATTTGTGAGTTCGATGTATTCAAAGTCCTTCGACTTGTAGAGGCTACCTTCCTCTGGTGATTCGGGCCTATACATCACCTCAGAAATACGCAAGCTAGCCTGAGCATCACTTGGATCTCCTTCGTAGGACGTCTCATACACCAAGTTTCCATCTGGATCCATGATCTGGATCGTTTCGCCTCTAGCAGAAAGCTGCCCACTGTAGTTACCCTGAACAAAGTTGCGCTCGCCACCCGTTGGCGATTCTGAGCGGGCCCGGAAAGCTTGAGCGTCACGGACAACATAGAGGCTTCCTTGGTCAGGAGCAAAGATTGTTCCGGAGTCCAGTATCGTGCCTGGCTTGATCGTGTGCTCAACCGCACCCGTAATCTTGAAGTTGGAAAGGTCGATCAATTCACCGGTCTCGTTCTTCAGTACAAAGTACTCTTCGTTCTGATTTCCCGAGCTGGGCCTAAATTCGACGGTGTCCACCTTCAGCTTGAACTGACCGTAAGGTTTCTGCGCATCAGGCAACTTAGACAAGCCATAGACATACTCCCGCCTGCCAGGAATGTATTCATCGCGCATGCGTTGTACTCCTTCACGCATCGTGTCTTTGTTGTCCCAGCCATTGCTCTCGTTAAATTTCCGCTCCATGTCTGGTAGACCTTTCTCATAGTCAAGATCCGCATCTGAGACAATACCTTCAGGATCCATCGCCTCGACGAGTTCGTCCATCCTGCGCATGAGGTAGTCGCTCTTAGGAGCACCACCGGGAGGGCCGTAGAAATGGTCATACATAGTCCGCAAACGGCGATACAACATTGCGTTGAGCCCCTTGTTGGACATAAAAAGACCGGCCAATCGATTTCCATGAATGTGCCCCTCAATGTCATTTGATGTCGTTTGGATAGGATCGTAGAAGTAATTGTGGGAGCTGATCCAGCGTCGGCCGAGAGAGAGATCAACATCCCAAGGTAATTCCGTCCATTCTCCGGTCCCCTCCGTGTCTCGGTAAACATAGTAATTCTTGTGACCAAAGTCGGTGTTATTGATCGTCGAGTTCATGACGAGGAAATTGACCATACTCGGAATATACACGTTGTCGTAAATGTAGTCGATCTTCTCGCTTGTGGAACCTTTGCTAATACCATCGATGAGAGCCTGTAAGTCATCTTTGTCTTCAAACCGACGTGTTTTCTTTTCACCGCCGTTCTGCGAGAACGGGTCAGAACTTCCAATCGAGTCGAGACGATTGTACATCTTATAAAGCGCGCCATCTTTAGAGAGGCCTTTGCGATCGAGAAAGAGTTCATCTCCATCTTCCACCATGTCCCAGGTTCCCAGGAACTCACCGTTCTGTTGGACACGAACCGAGAATGCGAAATGACCTCTAACCCCACCTATGGGAAACATCTCATAAGCCATCGTGTTGCGGACCTTGGCCTTATCAGCCCAGTTCGTGAGAAGATTAAAGTCTTTTACGCGCGCCTCCTCTTCGGCGTATTTGAAACGATGGCCTGTATTAAAATCGAAGTCCCAGCTCTTCTTTGGAAATCCGCGCGTGCTTTGTCCATGAATGTCAACGTGGATGTTGTCGTAGAATTCGCCGAGGTAAGACACGCTCGCTTTGGTGCCACGATCATTGTTCGCTGCATTGGGACTCTCGATAAACCAATGAATGACTGGCAACTTCGTCGATTCTAAAGAAGCGTCTTGCGCCACTGTTCCAAAGTATTCGTCCGCGTTCTCTTCATCGTGGAAGAGTGGCAGACGCTGCTCATTTCCTTGATCATCTTCCGCCTCGACCCGCCAGCGAATCATTTCTCCTGAGTCTACCTGCGGACCAAAGATCGATGACAGAGCAATCGCCGCCGTATAGACACCATCATCCGCAGTCTCGTCGGGGGCTTCCCCATCGTCTTTCATGTTCGTCTTGCTTTCTGATCCGAACATGAAGCGATAGATAAGGTCGACCTTCGCAACAGGAAATTCATTCTGAATCACCTCAGCCGTGATGATCACTTTGTTATCCGTAGCCACATCGGGTGGCCCTGACACATTGACCACATCCGTAATGAACGGTCCGATTGGCACGGATTGGCCATTCGCTTCGCCAGGCGTAGGCTCTTTGAAATACCCAAGCTCGCCAGCGGAGTCGATACCATAGGACACATTTCCGATTTGGCGAGGATACTCATCAGCATATTCGTGTATGACGGTCTCACCATCCGGCTCGACTAATGCTAGATACTCTCCCTTGAAGCCAAGCTTGAAGTTCGTATGCGTAGGCTTGATAGGATCTGACTGTTGAAAGATCGTCAGCGCTGTATGCTGATTCTTCTCAGAAGCGAAGACGACCACCTGCTCCCCTGCCTTCACCTTGATACCCGAAGGAAATTCCCACTTATCGAGCTTCTTCCTGTTGTCGGTGAGAAAATACCCAGCCAAGTCCACCTGGGAATCCCCCGTATTCTCGATCTCGACCCAATCTGGGGAATTCAGCTCTTCATCTTCGAGGGTGCTCAAGTTCTCCGCCTGAAATTCAGAGATCCTTAACTCAGCAGACGCTGAGCAGACCATAAAGGCAGCAATCAGGAAAGTTTTTACATATAATCTAATAATCATGGGCACGAGGATGTATGAGGTTGATTCAATATAGGAGACCTCAGATGCCTATTCAATTCCCTATTCACGTGAAGAAGTGAATTCCAGCACGAGAAATCAAGGGCCACCCGACGTCACGAAGACGATGTCACCGACCTCGCTGTAGCCTTCTTCTTGAGCTGGTCGAGAAGCACGGCGCCAAGGATGACCATGCCAAGCATCACCTTCTGAGGGTAGCTTTCGAGGCCTTTTAGATTCATCCCGTTCTGAATGACCGCGATGATAAACGCTCCAATCAGCGTTCCAAGGATCTTCCCCTCGCCACCGAGTAAGGAGGTGCCACCAACGACTACAGCCGCAATGACCATCAGCTCGTAGAGCTGACCAAAGTTAGGATCTCCACTCTTCAGCTGGGAGGCCACAATGATCCCGCCCAAGCCTGCCAAAGCACCGCAGATAGTGTAGACTAAGACAAGCACCCGCTTCACCGGCACTCCTGACAACCTCGCAGCCTCGGGATTTCCGCCAACCGCGTATATATGTCGACCGAAGGGCGTGTGTTCCATGACCACATGTGCCACAGCGTAGAGAACGACCATTAACACGACAGCATTCGGCACACCCAGGTCGGCACCTACGCCTAGCCATTTAAACGCATCGGGAATGGTATCAAAGATAGAGTCGCCATCCGTGATCATGAAGGCGACACCACTTGCGATTAGCATCATTGCCAGAGTCACGATGAATGGTGGAATTGAGAACCGCGTGATCATGATACCAGTAAACAGACCGATGCCTGCGCATAAGCCAATCGCCATCAACACCGCCGCCAGAAGTCCAATACCCGAAGCCGCCAACCCGCCGAACCAGTGGGTGATACACCAAGCGACCACGACGGCAGACAAGGCCACCAAACTGCCAACGGAGAGATCAATCCCGGCCGTGATGATCACCATGGTCATACCGATCGCTATGATGGCGATGACCGCAATTTGATTGGCCACATTGATCAAGTTGTCTTTCTTGAGAAAGGTCGGCCAACGATAGCCTTGAGGCGAAAGAATCTCTGGATTTCCTAGCGCGGGAAACCT
>JAACDM010000471.1 GCA_009936795.1 Verrucomicrobiaceae bacterium
CGCTCGCGTAGTGGGCCATCGATCACTCAACACAAAGGCTTCCTTCTGGCTTTCACGCGCCACGAGCAGCAAATGCGGCTCGCTAGCACTTTCTCCCAGAATGATGTCAGGATTCTCATCAACTAACGTGACCGCACGATCGACCTTCAAAATAGGAGTCAATAGTTCTCGCAACGGCTCTGCCACACGCACACGAATGGATTCTCGAATAGGCAAGACTAACTGAGCCTGATTGTCTAAGTCCAAGTCATCGGCACCCGAGAACCGCACTGTCAACGTCTGCCCGTTGGCCGGAAGATCAGAAAGGACCCGCACTCTAGCATCAGGATCCCCTTCACTCACACCTTCCCACGGCACGCCGTCCAGATCTACAGATAACGGCGCCTTTTCCCATCCGATTCCTCGAGAATCCCAGTCCACTAAGACACCCACCCTATCATAAATTCCGCTAGCCGCAGGAGCGACTCCAATCGCTGCCACTCCACCATTATTCAGCCCTCTGCGAATGTCTCGCTCCCCATCTCGCACATGGTTAACCGTCACCGTGTCTGGCATGGCTTCAAGGACTCCTTTGTCGACCGCCGCCTTGCCAAACAAATAGACGATGGTCTCGTCCTGACAAGACTCTAATTCTTTAAGCAAGAAAGCATCTACGGATGCAGGTGAGGCTTCGGGCTGTCGGTCTTTCAGACGCATTCCCAACAGGACACTCTCTTCCCCACGATCCAGAAGCAGGCCATGACGGCCACCGCACCAGTAGACCCGTCGTCGATCGCGCGGCAGTTGGCCAATCTGGCTCAACAACTCCGAAGCAGCTCGCTCATAAAGATCTCCTGAGGCCATGAGCGCTGAGCCATCAAGTAAGACCACGTAGTCCGTCTGGTCAGAGGCGGCTCGTTGAGGCTCTGCTAGCGCCAACCACAACAAGGCGGCAATGGCAAAGACGAGGAGATACGCCCACGGATGCCGGAAACGTTTCAGCAAGACCCGCGCGCGCGATTCTTCGATTGCCTCGCGCCAGAACATCGTCGTCACGACGTCTTCTCGCTGATAGCGCACTCGCAGCAACTGCAAGATCACCAACAGGGCAGCAATCGCTGCGAGACCGATCAGAAACGGTGTTAGGCTAAGATTGGTCAACGACATGCTTAGACAACGTAGCCCCCAGTTTCAAAAAGCGTAGCGAGTTGAGGCGCCACTTCCTGTTCAACATCTAGCTGCAAGAGCCCGGCTCCGCGTTTTGAGGCAAAGTCCGTGAGCCCGGTCTGAAAGCGGTCATACGCCTCCGTATAGCGGCTAAGCAGACGAACTGTCACGGAAACCTCTGCGGATTCACCGGACTCACAGTCGACCAGATGGTAGTCACCGTTCAATTCAGGGCGACGATCGGAAGGCCGCACCAATTGGATGAGCAACAGGCGATGGCGCACGGTTTTCAAGGCAGCGGTCACGGCCTCGATTCCTTGGGGATCGAAGAAATCTGAGACAACCGCCAACAAGCCACGCCGTAGACTCATGCTATTGAGACGTTTGAGAGACATTGCAAAGTCCGTAGATCCACCAGGCTCCAACGAACTCAGCCGAGTCGCTAGGCGCATGACTTTGCCAGCGCCACCTTGGGGTGACCAGAGAGTCTGGACATCATTGCTAAACGGAAAGACGCCGACCGTATCGTGATGGTTCAGACTGATCGAGGCCAAGGCGAGCGTTGCTCGCAAGGATGGCACGATACGCGGTGGTTGCTCCTGATAGAGGCTCTTCGAGTGATCAGTTAGGATATAAAGCGGCAAATCCTCCAACTCCTCATAGAGGCGTAAGAAGACCTTGCCGAGCCGCTGATAGATGTTCCAATCGATCGAGCGGAAATCATCACCTGGCGAATACGGGCGGAAGTCCTTAAAATCGACACCCCCACCGGCGTCCTGCGAACGATGCTCGGCAAAGCGTCCACCTCCAGGCACACGGCGAGCGACGATTCGCAGGCGCTTCAGCGATTCGAGGAAAGCGGCGTCAAATATGGAGGCGCGATCGAAAGCCATGTATGAATACTCGGCTAAGCTTGAGCCACAGAACTGGATTTGGCGTTTGCCAGGATCTCATTCAATACCGCGTCTGTCGTGATACCTTCGGATTGCCCGTGGAAATTGATCATCACCCGATGTCGCAACGCCGCCACGGCAACCGCATGGACATCCTCGGTGCTTACGGCGAATCGTCCGCCCAAGAGGGCCTTCACTTTACCACCTAACAAGAGGCTCTGCGCGCCTCGCGGACTAGAACCCATCATTACGAAATCATTCACCATGGCGGTGGCATACTCACTGCCTGGCTGCGTTGCCATGACCAAACGGACAGCCGCGGTCTGCACATGCTCAGGAACGGGCACGCTACGCACGGTTTCCCGAAGCCTACCGACCTCGTCACCATTTGACACATGATTGATCGCCACTTCATCGGTCGACGTCGTGCGATTGAGGATCGCTTGATACTCGCTCTCTTTCGGATAGCCCACCACGAGTTTGAACAAAAAGCGGTCGAGCTGTGCCTCGGGCAGCGGGTAGGTACCTTCTTGCTCGACAGGGTTCTGCGTCGCCATGACACAATAGGGCTCTGCTAACTTAATGGTCCGATTGCCTACGGTGATCTGTTTCTCCTGCATCGCTTCCAGAAGCGCGGACTGCGTCTTGGGCGTTGCGCGGTTGATCTCATCGGCCAAGACCAGATTCGCAACCAATGGTCCCTCGCGAAACTGCACCTGCTGCCCACCACCGTCAGATTCAACTAGCACTGAAGTTCCTTGAATGTCTGCCGGCATCATATCGGGCGTGAACTGAATGCGTGAGAACTTCAGATCAACAGCTTCACCCAAAGAGCGAACCAGCATCGTTTTACCAAGCCCAGGCACGCCTTCCAGTAACACGTGCCCTCCGGCTAACAAGGCGGTCAACACCCCCTCGATCACATCTTCTTGGCCCACCATCATGCGGCCGACCTCAGCTTTAATATTCTGATAGACTTCGTTGAAAGCCGCCGCCTGCTCCCTCGCTTCGTTACTAGACATAAGAA
>JAACDM010000472.1 GCA_009936795.1 Verrucomicrobiaceae bacterium
CGTCCCAGAGCGCCTTCCACGTTGCCGAGAGATCATCAGCATCACCAGGCATGTCACCGACAGCGGTGAATTCTTCGCCGGTCATTGCATATTCATTGGCCGTCGCCCAAGCGGCGTCATCGGGAGTGCCATCGATGACAATGGCAGAGGAGGTATGTCTGATGGAGCCTTTGATGTCTTGCGCATTGGCCGCAGAGATACCCGCAAATATAGTTGCCAATGCCATACACCAAGAAGCTAACGTAGGGACTCTTGTCATGGGATTTATGGTTAGTGGGGTTAGTAATTCAGGTGAAAATCAAGCAGTATGCGAAGCAGTACTCCTTCATGTCGAGAAGAATCCATACAATCTTCCGACCTCCACGCGATCGGTTAATCTTCCAAACTAGCCAAAGATCAGTCCACCTAACAGTAACCTTCTACTGATCAAGCACCACACGTAGCCTTCCATGCGAGGCTTCCGTAGGGATGGCAGTCTTCACACGCTCGACGCCGTGAGCCAGTACCTCTATCTCTTTGGACCCTGTCGCTTTGGCATTAGCACCGTTCGATTCCCAGGTCTCCATATCGCTGGACACTTCTACTTGGTAACTCAGATCAGACACGTTCGAGAACCGCTGGAAGATAAAGTAGGGCTTTCCATCCGTCACCTCAACCGCCACCTGAGGGGTCAGGTCCCGCCGTTCCGGATGACTGGCCAATCCATATTCTAGCAACTGGCTCGCCCCATCTTGATCGAAGTCTCCCTCAGTGGCAGTATCCGTTTCGCTGCGAGAGGTTCGAAAATAACGCGCGACATACTGCGCATACGTGGTCGTTCGCAGATCGAGGTCCGCATCCCAAGGCTGGGAAAGGGCGGCAATCTCCTCTAAGGGCTCCGGCACATCGAGATCAGCTCGATTAATCGCCCGGCCACCGTTGTTGTGATTGTCAGTGCCAGTATCACACCAATACGCCTTCCGGGCAACAGGATCGATAACTAGGCCGTGCGGCGTATCCAAGTCCGTGATGACTGTTCTAATAGGGCCACCGTTTACAAGCCGCCGTTGAATGTGGTTCGACGCACGGTTACACCAGAACAGTTCGCCTCTCGCCCGATCTAATTTCACTCCGCGAATGCGTGGTTGCCCTTTGAAAAGATTGGTCGTGGTCCCTCCATCGAGTGAACGGCGATTGATGTTTCCCGCCGAGAAATCCCCCCAATACAGGAAGTTGTTAGGCACATCGAGTTCCAAATAATAAGGGAACGGCGTTTCCACAACCGTCTCCACCCCGGAGCCATCGAGATTCGATCGCTCGATCACACTGCGACCTTGATCACACCAATAGAGTTTGCGATTAGTGAGATCTAGCGTGACATCCGCAGGAAAATCACGATCACGCACGATCACCTTCACGTCATCCCCATCTAGTGTCGCTTTGGAAATAGTATTCGCACTATTATCAGCAAAGTAAAGTTTGTCGTCAGCCACATCAATGGCGATACCCCGCAGATTCGTCGAGTCTACTTCGACCAGAATTTCAATCTCAGAACCATCCAGGTTGGAACGTTGCACCTCTCCTGCATTGCGATCCACCCAATAGAGCTTGCCCCCATTTGCAACTAAAGGGACGAAGCACAAAAGGCATCCTAGAAGCGTCTTTCTCATCCCGACAACGTAGCAAGAAACCTTCTACCCAGCCAAGACAATCTCAATCTAACGCTCTCGCTGAATCTCCACCGCAGGAACGCGATAGCTGCGATGAGGCTCGCCCGCCGCTTGGAAGAAGAACGCTCGGTTACCCTTAAACAGCATGGACCCATCTTCATCTTTCAGGTCCAGGTCTGTCGCCCCCGTCCAGTGCCGGTGACCATTCGCCTCAAGCAAGAAGTAGCCTCGATACCCCAGCGTTCCCTGAACCAAGTCACCGAGCCAGAGCTGCACCTGATCGGCACCCGTCGGGTCCGCGTTCCCAAGAAAGCCATTACCCAACGTCAGCCCGCGCGTCTGGGGACTCATTTCAAGCGGCGCGCTCGGAGCAAGCAAGTTGTAACCTCGTCGGAGCGGCTGGATGAAGGCGTGGTCACGCAAATGCCCAGTTACTAGAACGGGGGCCTCATCACTATCATTTGCAAGCCTGACAAAGGCGCCTTCACCGGGAGGAATGATCACGTGATGGGCATCCTTCAGATCTGTATCTCCGCTAGACACCCAATGGCGACGCCCACCAGCATCCAAGAGAAAGTAGCTGTCGTAGCCCGTTCCATTAAAAAACTGCACCTGGTCTGCGCTTGCTGGATTCTTGGACCCTTGAAATCGGCCAATCGGATACACTTCGCCTAGCAACCTATGCGGTCGGACAACAGCCTGACTGAATCGAATCCCCGATGAAGGAAGAGCACTCAACGTGTTACGCGATCCGCGAAGATCCAAAGAGACCACCTGATCCGTAGTCCCTGACAAATCAATATCAAAACGATGGCCTTCGTACTGGCCACTCGCCAATTCAAGATAGTAGGCACCTTCCCCAAGCAACGCACGGACCCCAGGCACAGCAAGAGTAATCCTTGCCCTGTCCACATCCGCTTCGGCAATGTTGCTCGCATAGATTGGCGCCGCATTCAGGCTCACCCCATGGGTTTGGTAGCCAGGGTTGAATGCCGTTCGATACCAACCGCAGATCGGCGTCGTCGTTTCGTAGTTCCAATCATGATGCCAAATACGCAACCTAACAAAGCCGCAATTTAAGCTCATACCAGGCAGCGTCTCTAGATGATCAAAGCTCACCTTCTCCCAACCGTAGCGAATCGTCTCAGCCTGACTCTCTTTTAAGACAATCGACCACGAAAGTAAGTCCGCACTCACCTCTAGCCAGTAGTCAATGTTACTATGGTATGCTGGACGCTCGTAGGAAACCGATAGACGCGTACCGTCATCGTGGGCCTGCAAGTCGATGCCCACATCTTCCATCGAACCCACATAGGGATTCCTCCCAAGCGCATACTCTGCCGCCAAATCTAGCAAATCTCCATCGGCATTGTCATGAGTCGGCACTCGCCTCCCCACATGATGAAACCCAAGATTCTCTCCCCTTTCATTCACCGTGATGGCCTCATTCGAAACCTCCTCGCGAGTAAATCCTGGACCTGCCCACGAGACCTCCAGCGTTTCCGCGCCTTCGCGTTCAAAGTAGTGAATCTCCAAAGGGTGCATCCCGGCCGTTAGCGTGACAGTCTCCGAAACTTCCGTCACTTCGTGAACACCGTCATTATCCACCACCAAACTGCCGTCCAGATAAAGACGACTGCCTTCATCCGATCGAAGGAACAACGTATAGTCGCCATCCTCCGGGACTGCGAGACAGCCACGGTACCTGATGGCAAAGAAATCATCGCGCGCCCGCGGCGTGAGATTGATAGTAGAAAGCGTTCCAGTCAAAAACGGATTCAACGTGGCGAAGTCCGGCAACTGGGTCCACATGCCTTCATAATAGGAGTACGTGATGCCGTTGACCAGCGCTCCACCGCGAGAACCGTAGACCTCCACTTCAGCGAGGCTGAGGTAATTCACCCCACTCAATTGAACCCTGACGTAACGCACATTCCGATTCACATCGATACGTTGTGTGGGAAGCGGCACTTCATTGTAGGTGAACTTGGATACACCAGGCTGACCACTCACCTCTGTCACATCCGATGAGACAAAGGGTTCCTCGCTAACAAAGACATGGTAAGGCACAAGCCGATCACCACAGCAGTCATTTCGATTCCACAGTAGCAGATGATCAATGGCGCGTACCGTTCCCAAATCGAGATCCCACCACGCATCCACATCCAGCTCGGTGTGGGACACACTGCCATTGCGCCAATCACCATCCGTATTGCCATCACGAGCGAGATCGGCCTCGAAAACCGTTCCATAAACCGACGACTGAGTCGCACTTGCACCCGGCAGAACCGCCAGATTCACAAGATCCGTCGACCGCTCATCGACCTGGGCGTCCTTGTAAAAGGCGTCAAAAGCCTCATCGGCATCAGCCCACCCTTCCGGAAGCAAACGCACTGCCCAAATGTATCCAGCGCCCACCTGAGTATCGCCGACGATACCAATATTGAACGTTTGTGAACCTATGCCAGGATCCACCTTGACGAGCCCCTGACCAATCGTGCGCCAGTTATCCGTAGAATCATGCAACCAAATCCCCAGGTCTCGCCGTGCCGTCGCTTCATAGTCTATTTGGACCTCCACGACGGTCGCCGGTTGAACCGCATTCGGAGCCACCACACTCGTCAGGATATCTTGGGTCGCCGGACCTCCTGAGTTTCGCTCCACCGTGGCATTGCCGTAGTCCGCATCGATAGCCTCATCTGCCGTCGTCGCCCCTAACGGAAGCAAACGCACCGCCCACACATAGCCCTCCCCTTCAAGAGCCCCCGTAATCACGGGGAGAGTGAAGGCATGCGTACCAGAACCAGGCTCCACCGTCGTGTTGCCTTTCGCGATGGTGAACCAGCCGTTACGGGAATCATGCAAATAGACCCGCAGTTCACGCCGCTCAGTCGCTTGATAGGGAATGTCTAACGTCACGGTGTCAGGGCTCTTCACCAGTTCTGGCAAGACAATGGCACCTAGCGCATCCACTTCGGGCGGAGCGGTGCCCGCTTGAACATCCGCAAGACCGTAGTACTCCGCCAGAGCATCGTCTGCCCCCGCCCATCCGATAGGCAACAAACGCATGACCCAAACGTAACCATCGCCAGCCCGCGCCTCTGTATCGATGACTAGATCAAACGTCTGGCTTCCTGACCCCGCCGATACACTCACATTCCCCTGCGCAGCCGGGCGCCAGCCACCATTGGAATCCTGCAGCCACACCCACAACTCACGCGCGCCCGTAGCCGCATACTCAACGCTCACGGTTACACTCTCTCCATGCACAACACTTCCCGGAACACTTAGATTCGCCAATTTATCTTCTGTAGGTAGGGGCCGGTCCACCGTAATCGTCGTCTCTGTAGTCACACTTCCGATCACATTCGTAGCAGTGAGCGTGTAGGTTATGGTCGCGGTAGGCTTGACTACGATGCTGCTGAGTCCTAGCACACTTCCAAGGTCTGGAGTTATGGTGAGCGCTGTGAGTGGAGCACCTCCATCCAGCACAGACCACTCCAAGTCTGTCGACTCACCTTCAGTCAGGGCCGACAACACCCTCTCAAAGCTTTCTATTACCGGCGCGGTGAAGGGCAATTCATAGAGCACCGGAAGAGTATTCGATTCCAAATTTCCGCGCCCTCCATCATCCGTCGCGGAATCCACTGGCAGGTGCACGGTGATTGCACCGGAAGCATCCGGCGTCACATCGAATCGATACACGCCCCCTGCACCAGACAACGAACTAGCCTTCGCGTTTGACAACACAAAGTCGTCTAGCGAAAGTCCAGTGACGGCCGTTGTGAATCGAATAGTGACCTCAAACGGTCCCATAACTGAAGCAGCACCCGTCGACAGAACAACGGCCGGAGCAGACTCAGGTGGGCGCACCTCCCAAGAGAATGATTGCGATACGGTCGACCATGGATCACTCACACTCACAAGAACGGAATAGTTTCCCGCGCTGCTTTCGCTAAGCGTTCCAGAAACGACGCCATTGCTCTGATCAATTTGCAAGCCCAGAGGTAAGTTCACGGCAGAGTAGGTTAAGACATCATTCGTCGGGTCTGACCCTGCCAACGCGAGGCCGATAGCTTCGCCAACCTGATTGGCCTGGGGCCCAGGGTTCGCTAGGACGGGTGCCACCGCACCGCCTTCACGGAGCTTCAAAAATTGGTTAGGTTCAGGATCAAAGACTTCCTCGACAAGCCCGGAGGGCCATCGAACCCAGAGCTTCTCAATGTTAGGCGCATTCCCCAACCCAAAGATCTGGGTGAAACTGTGACTGATTCCATAGCTCTCACCACCACGCACCTCGCGCACCTGCACTCCCCACGGACCATGCAACTCCAATCGCGCCCCAATCGCAGACTTGTTAGATGCTACTCCTTCAAGACTAACCGAAAGGAAACCGTTGCTGTTCGGCGAAGCGAGGAAGAGCTTATCCGGACGACTCGCTTCTGGAGTGTTATAGATCTTCGCATACCCCGCATAGACATCGGTAAACCCATCGCGGTTAAGATCACCCACGGCGCAGGACTCAATCGTGGTGGAAGTGAACGCCTCGCTAGAACGGGTGAACGCGCCGGCACGATCATTGAGCCAGAGTTCGTGGGCTTGACCCACGAGTAAAAGATCTAACCAACTGTCGTTGTTGAAATCTCGGAAGACCGTTTGGATTACTCGCCAATTCACCGAAATGCCGCTAGAGGCCGTGATATTGGTGAATGTGCCATCCCCATTGTTCTGCATGACAACGCTTGAGTCGTGATGGTTGCCGACAAAGCAATCCAGGTCGCCATCGTTATCAATATCTCCGAAGTCCGCCGCCCAAGATTGCGCACCGAAGGCCATGCCAAGATCAGAGGCCACATTAGTAAACCCCGCCGCCCCATCATTGCGGAAGAACATGTTGATCCGACGTGGGTCCGCTGGGTTACTGACGCCACCGCGGCACTTTGAAAGGTAGAGATCCAGGTCCCCATCGTTGTCATAGTCTGTCCACACCGTTCCGTAATTACCCGAGTTGTCGCTCGAAGGCGTCGTCCGCGTGTTAATCAGCCTGTTATCGTAGACGAAGCCGCGACCATTCCCACCTCGGAATTTGGCGTTGTCCCCCACATCGTGACAGGCAAAGATGTCAAGGTAGCCATCCCCATTGATATCCGCAAAGTTCACCGCCTGAAGAAAGAGGCGTGGGCTGGTAAGATTGGTCGAGTTGTAGGCCTTACGACTACCATTATTCCATTTGAGATGTAGATCGTCGTAGTAGCCACCACTAAGCACATCCGGGTAGCCATTGTCATCCGCATCCGCAAGGCATAGCCCCCACTGACGCTGACTGCTCACACGCCCCAAACTCTGAGCGACGAAACGAGCCCCCTCAGGTGACTGGTGATCAATGAACAGATCCTTCGCGGCGTTCAGATGCACGACATCGTCAAGGCCGTCTTGATCCATGTCAGCGATCCCCATGGCGACGCCACTGGCATGGGAAGGATTCGCCAATCTGCTAGAACGATCAAGAAAGGTGATGGACGCCGAGTTCGTCCCCGAGATCACGTCGATGGTCACCGTGCCCGCATTCGAAGTGCCTCCGGCACCATCGTTGACCACATAAGTGAAACTATCCGTTCCGATGAAGTTTCCAGCCGGCGTATAGCGAGCAAATCCATTGGCAAGCCATTCCAACAAGCCATTGGTGGGTTCTGTCCAGCTCTCTAGAGCCAGGGCATCTTCGTCCAAATCACTATCATTAGACAAAACCGGAATATCTACGTAGTCACCTTGCAGCGTGCTCGCTTCATCGTCGAGCGCCACGGGCGAGCGATTGTCTCCACCGCCGCCAGGGTCAGGCGTTAGGGAAAGAATCCATTCGCTAATGGCAGTCACGGCTTGGTCATGAACTACATTGCGACCAATAGGCGGCATTTGATGAATACCCACGGAGCTGACCCGCCGATGTAGGATGCTCCTCTGAATACTCCGTGGCACGATGACACGCGCATCTTCCACGCCGAGATCATAGAGCACTGAACCATCTATGAGATTCTGTTCATCAAATGGCGTCGTAAACCTTGCATCAAAAGAAGTCGCCAATGCGTCAGGCCGATGGCAATGAGCGCAGTTGGCATCGAGATAGGAACGCACCCGCGTCTCCACCGGCATACTCGTATCCGTCAATGGAACTGAGCTCAGATAACTTGCAATTGCCGATTCATCGATCCTCGGCGAGAACAAGCCCAAGTGGTTTAGTGTCCGCAGCTGATTATCCGACCTCACCGTGCTCGGATACGTGAAGTCACCATTTAGCTGATGCGTGTTCAAACCTAACAAATAACCTGCATGAGGATTGTGACAGCTCAGGCAATCCGTGCGACTGGGATACGACCACGTCTGCGTACTCACCGTACCATTTGTATCCGTCACCGTGATCTCCTGAGACGCGCCGTCTAACAAAAGATCGGCGTCGGCCCCATCTTCTCGCCATTGATAGGTCACGCCGTAAACACCTCCATTGGCCGCGCGCACAATAAAGCGGGTTTCGACTCGGCGAATCTGTGAGGAATCACGCTCATCGGTCGGCAAATCAAATTGCTTCACCGCCACCGTCCCGACAGGAAAAGCCCAAGGAGAATCCGGAGAGAACTGAATCTGCTCTGCCGCCGAATTGGCCGTACCATCATTCGGAACCGCCACCCACCGCTGCTTCACGGACCCATCCGTCCAAAGAGGCGAGTTCACACCGTAAGGCATCAGGCCTGCACGGGGCGAAAGAGTCGCCAGATCCGTGAACACCCCAGTCTCAGAAAGGAGACTCGGCGGCTGCCCAACGCCATCCACCCCCGGCGCGGTCGCGGGGAAGACACCGTCCAGAAACGCTCCAATAGAAGTTAGCCTATCTCGCCCATACTGCTGTGCGCTCCCCAGTTGAAGGGCCACCACCATCCAGGCCAGGACCAAGGCCCAGCAAGTCGTCGGAACACATCGCGGCATTCATACGGATATTATAATTATCATTACAAGTAAAGCCTCCTTCTGCAAGGACCATAATTTAATCAAAATTCCGCGAGTCCCTTGGATCGGGACAGAACAGACACGATGCCAAGTGAAGGCCCCAAATGCAAGCCAGCTAGAGCAGGCGAGACAGCTCAATCGCCAGGGCAATCATGCTACGGCAGCCGACAATAGTGGGACAAGATCGCTGCTTCGGGCAGGCACTGCACGTTCTGAGGAAAGATCGAAGGATTCGACAGCCTCGTATGACGAGTTATTCACCGAGCCTCCGAATTTACCAATTCGACGACGATCGAACCCAACATCCTCAATGCCAAACAAACAGACCTAAAGCAACCTCGGAAGAATATAGCCCTCCCCTTCGACAGTTGGCGCACCGTCAGTCTCCTGCGCAAAGCGCCTTCCAATATGGCGTGAACCATGTAGCCACCGCCCGACTCGGCAAGGAACAGCTGGACTTTAAGAATCTCTCGGATGACAACCGAATCGGAGGTTGGCAACTTAGCCTCAATCGCATGGACGCCACCTATTACGGTGGCTTGCTAGCTAAGAATGGGGGGTCCCAACCACAGTATTTCTACACGGCCGGGCCTACCCGAACGCTGGAGACGCCGCCTAACCAACCAGGCCGCGGAGATGACTTTCCCCAACTTAACCGCGCCGACTTCAATTTCGAAAGTCCCAGCTGCTACAAGATCAAACCCATTCAACGCATCGCGATCGCAAGCTGGCTCACAAATTTGAGGACGTCTTGTATGAAGATGAACGCTGGTTAGATCTTGAGAAAGACTATCATCAATACATAGATTCGGCCGACTTTGCCGATTTCTTTATCTTTAACAATCTCGCGCAGAACTTTGACGGGCTCCTTCTGAGTATCTAGCCGTAGCGCTCGTCTAATGATGGCTCCTTCGTCCAGGAACGACCTGGGATTTCAACTTCGGATGCCACAATCAAGGTGGTCATCCCAATAGAAACGCGATGAACCAACTTGAGCCGCTCTGGTTCGGCCGATAGTTTGAAGACCCAGCATTCATGCAACTCTATGCCGATCGCTGGCAAACCTTGCGGCAAGGTGCCCTGAGCTATTTGTCCACGTCAGAAGTGATTTCAAATCAAATGTTAAGGATTGGTCAAGCCACGGCCACCGCCCAAGGGATCCCACCTGCTGGTCAGCGGAAACAACGGATTCGCACCATGGAAACCTGGCCCCATGATCGCGCCAATTGGTTAGACCGTCAGTTTCCATCGCCGCCCACGATCAATATTGTCGGCAGTACAATGGTGGCAGCCAATAGCGCTGTCAGAATCAGTGCGAACAAGGGAGTCGTCTAGGACACAACGGATGGCAGTGATCCCAGGAATGGTCATCGACTCAGCAACAAGGCCACGGTCATTCATCCACGGAATGCGCCGCCCCTACTCTCCATGAAAGCACCCTCGCGCGCCATGATACCTAGGGACACGACGATAGACTCTACTTGGTTCAAGCCGGATTTCGACGATGGTAGCTGGCCGCTTGGCCTCACCGCTTTTGGCTACGACGACGATCACACCTATCGGCGGCACATCGGTAGTAACTTAGCAGCAGAAGTGTCCGGCAAACACACCACTGAATAGGTGCGTGTTACCATCGAGATCGGCCAAGATCCCACATCTTTCGTGTCCCTGACATTGCACATGGCTTATGATAACGGCTTCGTCACCTACTTGAATGGCGCCCGCGTGGCCGCAGACCGCGCCTCGGAAAGCCCAGCCTAGAGCTCCCTTGCAACCTCAAAGAACAGCGGTCAAGTCGGGCACACCCCACCATGTTCGAGATCAACCAGCACAACTCAATTTTACGCCGGGGAACAAACATACTGGCCATCCACGGCCTCAATGACCAACTCAGCAGTTCGGACATGCTCGTCGCGCCGCCCCTCTCGGCCGGTGTCCCACGCTAAGGCCAAGCGTAAGGCCCTGTCATTACCAAGGAAACCACAGTCACCGCGCGGACTTACTTGAACGATCTCTGAAGCGCACCAACCCGATCGAAGATTACAATCACTCACTGAACCCGCCGCTAATCTACTCCGCCTGCAAACGGAAGAAAGCGCCGTCGTCCATGGCTTTTCTGGGAACCCGATAGATCACCGCACCCGATTCTGATTCGGTGAGCGTCAGGATCGTATCCTCGGCGACCTCTTCCCACGCTTCGAGATCACTCGACACTTGCAAGCTCAGCCGCACGCCCGTGGTGTTAGGTCGCGGGAAAGTCTCGTACTGCAAGGTCTCGCTGTCAGTGGATGAGAGCGAGAACTTAGGAACGGACTCACGAACCGTCGGGTCCGTTCCTAAGGCGAACTCCAGCAGATTGGCGAAGCCGTCGTGGTCGACGTCAGCCGTGGGCTCATCGTCGTCTCCAACCGAAAGGGCCCTGGCAATCCACGCGGCATAGGTAAGCATGTCTATCGGAGTTCCAGGCTCATTGTCACCCGGCAGCTCACCGGCGGCACTGGCGCGCCATTGTAAGGCATTGTCAGGCTCGGCCTTCACGGCATCGATCAGAACCAGATAGGCGCCGCCGCCATCGGCTTCGAGAGGCCACGGTTCAACATCGTTGTAGGCGAGTAATTGGAGCACCTCATCCGTACGATTGACGATCTGCAAGGGTTCACCGTCATTTGATAAGCTCCCTGAAAAGGAGCCAGCCATCGGCAAGCCAGTGCCATA
>JAACDM010000473.1 GCA_009936795.1 Verrucomicrobiaceae bacterium
TTCGTCTGTTTTACTTGGGTTGATCACCGCAGACGAGCCTTCGAAATCTCAATAGCTACATGGCTCCGTTTGGGGCTACCACTTCATGATTAGCACCGCTAACGCTCTTGGTAACAGTAACCGAAGTGACACTGCCTAGGAAGAGTACACAGACTCCAATCCTGATTTTTATAATTCAGCAATGGATCACGCTTCCGCTCCCGATTATAATCCGGAGTGATTTCGTTAGCAGTTATCTTCGGCAGGCGCCAACTCGGCGCGTCTGCGCTTCGTAAAACAGGTACTGAACGCCTCGACCATGACAACTTTGGAAGCGTTGTAGGAAGCGAAGAGCTTAAGCTGCTCTATCGAATCTCAGGGCGAATCCAAGAACTTGCTTGGGTTCGATCATAGCTGTTTGCTCTGGCAGTGACTCGGCTCAAACAAGCACTGGCGGAGACCCTTGCTAGGGGCGGCTCGCAGGTGTCACTCCGAAGTGGTGAAGCACGTTCTTGGTAAGCTGACCCAGCGATTTGTCGTGATAAAGACTCCAGGCAGTGGCGATGGATCCTGTGTGAAAGACTTTCCCCCCTTGCGGGCGTTCCCAATAGATGATTTCTGCAATAGTTTGGTCTTCATCGAACCGCCCTTGGTGGGCCTCAGCATTGAAATCGAGGACGTTTCGCTTGTCATGGCTGCGCGCTAGGGTGGTAATTCCTTCGGGTTCGACTAGCCCTTTCCTTACCGGATCCTGGGTCGCTCGCAAGATAGTTGACAGCCTAACATCGTACTCATGTCCAACGGCACCCATCCCAGTTGATGTGAACCCGAAGGTGTCTCCCTGATTCAAGTCGAGCTCGTGCGGCCCTCGGAACAGGAAATGGTCTGGAAGATCGACTTGGTAGGGCTTGAAGTTGCCACCGGACCAACCGAGACAAGTTAGGCCCACGAGTTCCCATGCGGGGTAGCCGCAGAAACGCATCAGGCTGCCGCGCTTGAGATCATGACTATGATAGAGTTCACCAACTTGGGCGTGAACTCTGCCACCGATGTTCTTGCCGAACTTGCGACATTCCATGACTTCGCCGGTGTCATCGAAACTCACGCGCCAGAACATGGTATTTCCTGACATCACCACGGCGGCACCGCCATTCTTCAGGTAGTGATCGAGCCCGTCGTAGGCAGAGATGGACCAATACTCGCTGTGCCCGTTGATGCAGACGGCTTTGTAGCCTTCAAGCACCTCGGGATTCTGGTGCAGATCATGGTCGGTGATGACGTCATATTCATACTCGTGCTTGTCCAACCAAAGGTGGAGAAAGCGTTCACCGCGGAGTAAGTGGCTGTAAGAGTCATTGATGTAAGTCTTGTTAGGGCCAGCGGCGGGCCAGGGCACTTTCATGCCGATCTTGTAGGTCGGCTGACCGTTGTGGTGATCGCTGTAGCAACTGTAGACGGGTGCGTTTGGGTGACTGTTTTTCAACCCGCCGGTGCTCATTTGGAGGAGTCCGAGGCCATGATTGACTGGAAACGGGGCAGAGTTGTAGGCCAGCCAGGTGTTGGAGGAAACGAGGACAATCACCGGGGCCTTTGGACGCGATTCAGGACGGCGCACGATGAAGGTGGTGTCATAACGCCTCGGCTTGCCGTCGATTTCAAAATCGAATCGGCCCGCATACACTCCGGACTTTGCGTCAGCTGGTATACGGAACCGGTGGTTGACCTCCCAGCGGGCATTGTAGAGTTCGTCATCGGCCAGTCTCAGTCCATGCCCACGCTTCGTGTCTTTCGTAGGGTCATAGGCCGAATCATGTCGACCAATGGCGGCGGCATCGAAACTTGGACCGCCAATCATCCACGTGCCTCGATTGATGATTCGTCCATCACGCCCGCTTGAGCTTGCATCGACGACTTGGGCGCCACGTTCTTCGGTGAATGGCCAGCAGGCCATCACGCTATCGCCTTTCGGAATGTTGAGACCCCGGACGGCCAAGAGCGCCGCAAGTGAATCTTGATCGAGAGCCCGATCGTGTACTGTCGCCATGGCGAGATCGCCATTATAGAAACTTGAAGCCACGCCTTCGCTACCGTAAGCGCCTAACCGAAGTGCGGTATGTCCGGGACGAACCACGCCAGAGAAAGGAAACCCGACCGCCTGCTTACCATCAATGAAGATGCGTTTCATCTTCCCATCCCAGGTCGCGGCCACATGATGCCAAGTTTGTGCCTTGATCAAGCTGGGCTCCGTTTGGTGAAGTGAAGCCGGCTCGTAATCGCCGCCCGCTCCTGTCACAAACGCAATTCGTCCTTCATTTAGAAACAACCCAATCCCACTTTGCTCTGGGTAATCGTGCTGGGTAATCAACCCTTGCCAACCGGTCAAGCTGAACGGACGAATCCAGCATTCCAAAGTCAGCTCGGTGAGCTCTCTGTCATGCGGCAGTCCCTTGCTCACGTGTATATAAGATCCCGGATGAATGGGCTGAGGCGTTGGCTTGTTGATACGGAACGTTTCGAGCACGGGATCGTTATCCCGGTTCTCAGGATCAGGCCCTAACTTTACTACCGTCAATCTGTAAGGGACGCTACTGCTGACTCGAAACGCAATTTCTTCTCCCGCCGCGATGCTCTTCTCCGCGTAGGCATGGAGACCAGGTAGAATCACCTCCTGATGGGCGGGAATGTCTGCAGCGCGAGCCTGTAGAAGCACGCAGGCGATTGTAAATACGAGAGAAGATCTCATCGCAACATCCTTTCAGAGAATGTCTACGCGAACGAGATCATTGAAGAGTTTTTAGATTTGGTCTCGCCGGATTAGCGCGGACAATCTCAAGCTGTGCTCAACGCTCGCATTCGCAAATGAATCCACGCTTCACTCTCCCTAGGCTCGTCCTGATCATTCTCTCCGCCTTGCTCTCGACTACGAGAGCAGCCGACGTTTACATCGTGGCTGGGCAATCGAATGGATTCCGCCTCAGCTCACTCGCTCAAGGCGGCGTGCCTATTCCGGGAGGGCACAAGATCTACTATTACGGCATGGCGTGCGTATCAGAACCGGAATCCTCCACGTTCAAAGTGCTGACTGGATTGAACCCGAACTCCATGGGGACAGAATTGGCATTGCATCTAGTCGAGCAATCTAACAAAGACATTATTCTCATTCAATACTGTCGGTGCGGCGCTCCAGTGACGAAACTCTCGCCCACCAGCTGGTTTCCTGGCACGGATCCTCAAAAGGGTGAACTCTACACTGAGGGGCTCTACCCGAAGTTCCAGAGATACATCGCGCATGCAAAGCGATCCGCCGTCGAAGATCATCAGCTCACGTGGGAAATGAAGGGATTGTTCTGGCACCAAGGCGAAAGCGATGCGGAGACAGGGCATGCCAGCGCCCACCAAGCGGCACTAAAGAACCTCTTCTGGCGGTTCCGTCAGGATGTGGGCGAGCGCTTGCCCATTGTCTGCGGCGAAATTCGCCCGCTCACGCTGCATGCCAAACAAATCAATGCTGGCATGGCTGCATTGGCAGGCGCCGATTCCCTCACGGCGTTGGCGATCACTTCCAACATAGCCGCGCCCAGCAATCCAAAGAATCCCGGGGATGTGCATTTCCGCTTGGAAGCTTGTCAGGAGATTGGGAGACGCTTGGCCAAAGCACACGCACGCCTCACCGGCGTCACTACCGTGATCACCTCGACTCAGAAAGACAGTCAACCACCTAACATCGTAATCATCTTCACGGATGATCACGCGCAACATGCTGTCAGTGCCTACGGTTCGAAAATGAATCTCACGCCTCACATCGATCGCTTAGCACGCGATGGGATGCGGTTTACTCAGAGCTTTGTCGCGAATTCCATTTGCGGCCCTTCCCGTGCCAATCTCCTGACAGGTCTGCATTCTCACGCCAATGGGCAAACTGGCAACCGTGCCAAGTTCAACGACAATCTGCCAACGTTTGCCAAGAGCTTGCAAGCGCATGGCTACGACACTGCCGTGGTGGGCAAATGGCACATCAGTGCCGAGCCGAACGGCTTTGACCACTGGGCCCTGAAGCGAGGCGCTTTCTACAACCCGGATTTTGAAACCGCTGATGGGATGGAGCCTTCGCAGGGGCATACCACAGATGTCATCACCCAGCGTTCGCTTGACTGGATCGGAGGGAGAAAGGATCCATCACGACCCTTCATGGTCTGGATCTCGCACTCCGCTGCGCATCGGACTTGGACACCAGCCACGCGTCATCTCACCCATTACGATGACGTTGAGATCCCCGAGCCACTTAACCTATTTGATGACTACTCTGGACGCAATGCGGGGGCGGTGACGGCACAGATGCGCGTCTCTCGAGATTTGTTTCCGTCCTACGATCTGAAGTTGCCCATCACCGGCGAAGGCTTTCTCGACAAAGGTGCGCGAAGCCAGCGCGCGGCAATGTCAGAGTACCAACGCCTGGCGTGGGATGCGGCCTTTGGGCCCAAGAATGACGCCTTCCTCAAAGCAAAGCTCACGGGAGATGCGCAGACACGCTGGAACTACCAACGTTATATCAAGAACTACCTTCGGAGTATCGATGGACTTGATGATAGTGTGGGGACAGTCCGACGTTATCTCGGCGAGCAAGGACTTGCCGAGAACACCATCGTTATCTACACCTCTGATCAAGGTTTCTTCCTGGGAGATCACGGTTGGTACGACAAGCGCTGGATGTATGAGGAATCGTTGCGCACACCACTTATCGTGCACTGGCCGGGCGTCACCAAGCCCGGCAGCACGAACGATGCCCTGGTTCAGAATATCGATCTCGCACCGACCTTCTATGAAGCAGCTGGACTCCCCTCCCCTGATGACATGCATGGATCTAGTCTCGCGCCTCTACTTAAAGAAGAATTACCCTCGTCCTGGCGCGATGCCATCTACTATCATTACCAGATGGAGGAACCTTCTAACCGTGCCGCGCATCGCGTGGCAAGACACTACGGCTTGCGCACGGTCCGCTACAAGTTGATCTACTACTACGATTTAGGTGAGTGGGAATTCTTCGACCTCGAGGACGATCCACGCGAAATGACAAACCTCTACGAATCCCCCTCACAACAGAAGCGAGTGGCGGAATTAAAAAAGCGTCTTACCGGCCTACGCACGAAGTACGCCGATGACACAGGGAAGGATTGGTAGAATGATAACAAAGCCCTACTTACCTAGATCTTGCGTAAGCGGAAGACCTGCTTAGAGGCCCTTCAGATACTTCATGCTTTGGCGAATGCTGGCCAGCGGATCAGGAGATTGGTCTTGCTCGACGTGGCAATGCTCGACTCCAGCTTCAGCAGCCGCCTCACGGATCGGCTCAGTCGCAATGATCCCGTCGCCGAGCTCTTGGAAGGCATCCTTCGGGACACTGGCAAAGTGAGGCAGTGTCAAGCCTTCCTTGAGATCCTTCAGGTGCACCTGGGTGACACGCCCTTTAAGCTTTTTAATGAAAGCGCCAGGATCCTGTCCACCTACCTTGATCCAGAAAGCGTCAACCTCAAACTTCATGTCAGGTGAGAACTCTTTAATAAACACATCGAAGCCGGTGACCCCGCCTTCCTTCTTCTCAAATTCAAAAGCATGGTTATGATAGGCAAGCTGAATGCCCGCCTCTTTCGCTTTCACCGCTGCCTTATTGCAATTCTCCGCCACGCGTTTGTAGTCGTCAGCGGTCTTGCGGTCCTTGTCCGCGAGGTAGGGTATGACCAAGTGCTTGAGACCGACTTTCTTCGCTGCTTCCAAGGTCTTCATGAAATCAGACATCCCGGCATCCTTGGGATTGACCACTGAGTCCCACTCGAAATGAGACGAATTCAAGGCGAGCCCCACATCTTTCGCTGCCTTAACCATACCATCGGCCTTCGGGAACCCATACATCTCTCCCTGTTTGTAGCCTGCCTCGGCCACGGCTTTCAGGGTACCCGCCGTGTCCTTGGCAATCTCATTTCTCAGAGTGTAGAGCTGGAGACCAATGTTCTTGCGGTAGGCGTTATCCTTAGCCAGCGCCATCAGCGTCTGTGGTTGACTCGCGATTAGAAAGGACCCGGCGGCGGAAGAACGGAGGAAATTGCGTCGATTCATCACCGCCACTGAACACGGGTTCAGGCGGTTTACGAGCGGTTTTCTAGTTCTCCCCGCGTGGGATTCGGGCCTCCAAATGGCTTTCAGGTGGCGTGAAAGAGCCTTTATGGGTCTCGGCCAATTGAACCAAAGCTTCGACTACCTTTGGATTCTCCTTGGCCACATCAAACTTCTCACCGGGGTCTTCTCCTAAATGGTAGAGCACGGGTGACTCGTGTTTCATGGGCTTCTGGCCGATGTACTCAGTCTTGGTCGTGAAATGAAGCTTATATTCTCCTTTACGGACGGCGTAGAGTTCCGAGCCGTGGTAGTAGAACATTTCCTGGCGCGGCGAGTGACCGCGACCGGCTAGTACGGGCGCTAGACTAGCACCATCATAAATTCGGTCTTCCGGTAATGCCACACCAGCAAGATCGAGGAAGGTGGCGAAGATGTCTAACGCACTGCCCATTTCATGGACGATACCAGTCTCGACAATTCCGGGTCCCCAGAAGACGGTAGGTTCACGCATGCCACCTTCCCATGTACTCCCTTTGCCATCACGCAGATGGCCAGCTGAGCCACCATGGGTTTTGAATGGCAACCAAGGGCCATTGTCTGAGGTGAAGACGACCACCGTTTCTTCATCAATGCCTTGTGCCTGCAAAGTTTTGACAACCTGACCGACGGACCAATCGATCTCTTCAATCACATCTCCATAGCGGCCCGCATGGCTCGTGCCAGAAAAGGCGCCCGAGGCAAAAATGGGAACATGGGGCATGCTGTGCGCCAAGTAGAGGAAGAACGGCTTCTCCGATTTCGCTTGAGCCTCAATATAGGCGACCGCTTGATTCGTGTAGTTGCGTGTGAGGTAGGCTTGATTCGGCGAACGCTCAAGGATCTCGGTGTTGTGCATAAGCGGCACATTCCAGTACTCACTCTTAGGCTTCATGAGCCCTTCACGGCCTTTGGGTCCCTTGCCAGCAATCCGATCCATGTCATTGGAGTAAGGAACGCCGTAGTAGGATTCGAAACCGTTGGCTGTGGGAAGGTAGTCTGGCAAATGCCCCAAATGCCATTTCCCCACCATGGCCGTGGCATAACCAGCGCCCTTCAAGGCCTCTGCCACCGTGATCTCACTCTTGGGTAGCCCCTTTGCCGAATCCGGAGAGAGCACACGACGCTTGCTAGAGCACATGCCATTGCGAATAGGCAAACGCCCAGTCATCAGACCCGCTCTGCTGGGAGTGCAGACCGAAGCTGCCGCATAGAAGCTGGTCCACTTCTGCCCCTCGTTCGCTAAGCGATCAAGGTGCGGCGTGTGGATAGTCGGATGTCCGAAGCAACTGAGATCCCCGTAGCCGAGGTCATCACAGAAGATGAGGACAAAGTTCGTCTTAGCCGTCGCCATGGTAGCGGCGGCGAGGAACGCGAGCGCAGTTCTGAAGATCATGAAAGTGCCTTAAGGAGTCAGCTCGACCCGCCACCGCACGTAGCCAGCAGTATTGCCAACCGTCGTGGTGGTTTGGAGCGTCACTTTCTTAAGACCTGCACCGGCACTTTGAGAAGACATTTCGACCAGATCTGCGGCAGGAATGGTTTCCCATGCTTCAAGATCCATGGACTTCTCCAAGATGTAGCTGAGACCATCTACTCCCTCACGCTGATTGAGTGTGAGCGTCAGGAAATCATCACTCACCGCCGTTTCCATGAGCACGGTCGACACCGCATCATTTGGCAGGGACCCAAAAGCAAACTCGGCGAGATTACTGTCTCCATCGCCATCAGGATCTGCGGTGGGCGCATCATCAAGTCCAGCGAGGAACTCGGCTTTCCAAGTATCGTAGCCATCAGAAGGCTCCGGATCTGCACCTTCAGCACGGCCAGGAGTGCCACCAAGCGCCGCACTTGCCTTCCAGTTCTCTGCAACATTGTAATCAATGTCTGCGGCTAGGCTCGTGCGGACCAAAGAAAATCCGAGATTCTCACCATCGTTGGCAGGCCAAGGTGGGTCGTTACTGTAGGTCACACCGATGATCGGCTCATAAGAACCATTTGAGATCTCGAGATGTTCACCACCGTTCTTGAGCTTCTTGTTGAACTCCCCTAACACCTTGGCGGAGTCGCCATAGCGCATGGCAAAGGCGGCACGATCGTTGACAATGACTCCGTAAGACTTCGGCCCCAGAGTAGAAACATCGCCTTCCTTGAAGAGATAATTGATTCCCGCAGTGAAGCGCAGCTCTCCTAGGTCGACCGAGACATTAGATGGATTGTAAAATTCGAGGAACTCAAAGTTTGACGACGAGAATTCTGCGGCGTCTTCGGCTTCATTCGGCTTGGCCGGTGCCACCATGAGCTCAGAGATAATGAGATTCTCGCCAGTGGCTGGCTGAAGACCCACACGATAAGTGGCCTCGCGCAGCGCACTCCATTCTCCTTCAGGATTGAAAAGGGTGGTGTTGAACACGCGCGACTTGACTGTCATGGTGTCATCAATCGTAAGGCCTGTGTTTGCATCGCGATCATAGAGGATCGCCGTAGGATTAGTCGCACCACCAGGCAAACGAGGATCTGAGCCATCGATCGTGTAGAAGATGTCGCCATTCTGCTTATTAAATAGCGAACCCACAGTGATCTTCATGATCTTCCCTGCATCAACCGCGCCGCCCTTTGGCGAATAACTTGGGACCTGCACGCCCCCCCAAAGATCTTCGTCTTCGAACTGCTTGTCAGACTTGAACAGCACGTCCTCACGGCGACTGATCCAAGAACGAATACTCGACGTCCGAATATTGCCACCGCCAGAAAAGGACATCACCTCCTCGATCTCCGCCTCCAACTCATCCACGCGCCGAGTGAGGTTGTCCTCTGTAAGCGCGCCACCTGGGGTAAAGAAATGTTTCTGCAAACGGTCTGCGAAGGTGAGACGGAATTCCGAGCTCGTGACCAGGGCTTGCCACACGGTAGCTAAATCATCGCTGGGAGTCGGACGCGCGGTCCTATTGAGATCCGCTGTCATCGAGTTGTAGTTGATTCCATGGCCCCCAGCGACGCCAAACATCCCCTCAGCATCCCACATATAAGCACGCCATCGCCCCTCTTCAGACAAGGCTCGCGCAATGACAAGATTGTTATGCGGCCAATCCCAAGTCGCACCGTAGCAGTTTACAATAAAGTAATCTGCGAAGTTTACAGGATCTAGCTCCTGCAACACGGCATCATAATTCTCTTGAACCGTAAGATCTTTTTCTAACAAAGACTCTAAATGATCCCACTCGGGCGTATCAGCGAGCAAATCGTCTTGGAACGGCGAACCATCCGCCCAGACATCGATGTGCTTCACTTGCCAAGGAGCATCATCCCCATATAGGTCTTGGAACAGTTCCTCACGCAATCGCGCCACCGTGTTGAAATAGCCTTTGTAGACACCATTTAAGAACAGCGCCGTTTGGACGCCAATAGAGGCAAATTGACCTGTATCGGCCGTAAGACGTCGTGACAGTTCATCCGTGATCCACGGATTCTGTGCATCGTTCTTCCCAGCCCGCATGCGCAACTGACGGAATGACCTCACCGGGTAGTTCTCTACGATGGGGAAGTTCAACGTGTCGTCTCCATAGTCGCCACGGAAGAAGATATTGAACGAGGGCTTGTCTTGCCCGCTGTGCGCCCATGGACTCCTATCCGTATTATTTAGATTGAACCGGCCACGCGACCACGCACTAGCTGCCAACCGAATTCCAGCGTCAATCTGCACATTCGTGCCATCCTCGGGATACATGACCTCCATCGACACTCGGCGCTCAAATGGGCGCCCGTGCATGTCTGGCATATAATAGTCTTGGGCCTCTCTGGCATTCCAATCATTGCCGCGGCCACTACCGCCTTCGATGCTCGTGATTCCGTGGGGCGCGTAGAATGCATAGCCATCATCGGCCACGAAACTCACACTCGGAATCGTCTTGAAAGCCTCGTCTAGACCAACAAGGTAGGTCTGAGTACTTTCGTTAGAAGGAATCATCCCCTCCATGAACGCACGCGCGCGAATCGGTGTTCCCGTGCGCTCATCGATCGTCTCAATCGTCAACGGCTCTGTGTAAACAAGCCCGGTCTCAACCGTGGGTTCGCTGCCATCAAGCGTGTAGCGAATCTCGGCACCTTCTGTATTGCTCGTCAGAGTGACCACCACCGTATCGTCATAGACTCCACCAGGCATATCGAACTTGGGCTTCTTGGCATGATCACTCAGCTCAACCCCGCCATTTGCTGCACCAGGACTTGGCTCGGCGAAGTAGACAAAGCCCCCTTCCGCCGTGGTGCTGACACCATAGGAGTGAAAGCTATCTTGCCTAGGATAGCTGCCCTCAAACTGACTCACAAACTCGCCACTCGCATCGGCAAGGCCTAGGAATTCGCCATCACCGGCAAGCCCAAAACTCGCATGGATGTAGTCGCCTGGCACCGTCGTATTTCCATCAGCCAAAACGAGCAAGTATCCGTCCGCCGCAATCTTCGTACCCTCAGGAAATGACCACAACTGCGGCGTGTCCTCGTCGTCGCTCAGTGACCAACCCGTGAGATCCACTTCGGCTGCGCCATTGTTATGCAGCTCAATCCAATCCGAGAACCCTGCTTCCACATCGGCGTGCGCAGCATGAGCCCAATCAACAAGCCCACCCGACGGTTCTGTATAACCCACGCGATACTGCCAGTCGTTGTCCGGCAGATCGATCACCGTCGTCGACTCCCCAGCAAAGATGCCACGGCCGATCACCAGCGAACCTTCGAACTTTAGCGTGGTATCCGGCTTGGGATCACGTTCGTTGATCTGTCGAGGAACCGTGTTCTGCACCTGGACAGCCAAGACATTCTCACCAGCCACTAACACGTCGCTGGCGATGACTTCTGAGTCATACTTAAGTTTGTCGTTTCTCTCTGCACTGGAAAACGCAGACTGATCATGGAAGACAAATCCGTTCAATCGACCGAGATTTCCACGGGCAATCTCATGACCATTGACAAAAGCAACAAATCCACTATCGGCAGCTGCCGTTAGGCGAAAGGGAAACTCCTTGGCTGCCTCATCTGCGGTCACTGTGAACGTCTTTCTGAGATAGAGAGAAGGCGTGCGCCCATCCATTTCATCTCCAACGTCCGTCTCGATCCCATCATTGTCAAAGCCAAAGGGCGACGTGCCCATACTCCAGTCCGACGCATCAAAAGTTGGCTCAGACCAAGACGGCCCCCACCCCAAGCGCGACCGTCCATCAGGGTGACTTCGAAGATTGCGCTCGCTGTTCGCGGCGTCGATTTCATTAATCACAATGTCTGCTGACGCCCGGGTCGGGGCCACGACCACAAGCGTCAAGACGGCAGCAAAGAAAAGGTTCAGGGGCTTCATCCCTGTAATAAATCAGACGAAAGCCAAGAAAGGAAGAGCGAATTATTCGACGGGAACAACGTCTCTCAATCCGGCCTGCAAAGCCGCCACAGCGAGCCTAATATCGTCCAAGTCAGCACAAAGCGGCAACATCAGGACAAGCGTGTCATTCACGGGACGAGTCAGCAGGCCATGCGCCCGCGCGGCCAAGCACACTTGTGCCCCAAATTTATCACCAGAAGAAAACGCAGCTCCCGAGGGATCGCCAATATCGATTCCGGCAATAAACCCACACTGGCGGACGTCCCGCACTCTTCTATCTGCGTTCTGCCATTCTCTCAGGAGCGAACCCAGAACCTCCATCTTGTTGGTAAGCTTCGCGAGAACAGCCTCTTCTTCGAAGATCTGAAGAGAAGCCAGAGCCGCTGTACAGCCCAAAGGATTTCCGCAATAGCTATGTCCATAGTAGAACGTCCGATCTTCTCCTGGTCGCGAGAGGAAGGCATCAAACACACGCTGAGTTGTCAGAGTGGCTGCGAGCGGGAGAGTTCCTCCTGTCAGCCCCTTCGCCAACGCGATAAAGTCTGGTATTACCTCTTCATGCTGGCAGGCAAACATCTTCCCGGTGCGGCCGAAGCCGGTCATGACTTCATCGAGGATCAGAAACACACCGTGCTCATCACACCACGCTCGCAATTCAGAGAGCATGCCTTTCGGCCAGAGTCGCATACCAGCAGCACCTTGAATGAGCGGTTCGATGACTACGGCAGCCAGCTTTGAAACCTCTTCAGGCGGCAAGCCTATCAAATGCGTTAGATCTTTTACATGACATACGGGCACACCCAACTTGCTTACCCTCTTATGGAAGGTCGCAATGCCGCCCAGAGCTGCCGCTCCCATCGTATCGCCATGGTAGGCGCTATCAAACGCCGCAAAGCTCGCACGTTCCGGTTGCCCTTCCATTTCCCAATACTGAAGGGCCAGCCGAAGCGCACACTCGATGGCGGTCGAACCATCATCCGTATAGAAGACCTTGGTCAGCGTCTCCTTAGGAAAACAACCAACCAACGCGGCAGCGAGTTCGGCCGCAGGTTCATTGCCAAATCCTAGTGCAGAGGAATGGGCCAACGTCGCCGCCTGTCCCTGAATCGCAGAGATGATCGCCGGGTGACCGTGCCCATGAATATTCGTCCAGATGGAGGAATTCCCATCGAGGTAACGCTTCCCAAGTTGATCCACGAGATACGCCCCCTCCCCGCGCACGATCATCAAAGGCTCGTGATCTGGCGCACACCAATCCCGCATCTGGGTAAACGGATGCCAGACATGCGCCTTGTCCTGGGCAATCCGGGTGCTGGAATCAATTGGGGAATTCTCCACCAAGCAAGTATCCGCCAGCCAGCCCAACGCTCAACCAAGATTGCAAGCCAAACAGAAGCCTGTATCCTCCCACCACCACTCGTCCTCATGGCATCTACCAACGTTTCTTACTGCCTCATCGTCTTGCTGAGTAGCCTCTTACTCAACGGAAGCCACGGCCAAGACGCAAAGTCTCTTCGGAAACAATTCCTTGCTCTTCAAGAGCGCCATTTGGCCCAGGACGAGGAGGTGACCCGGTCGATGGAAAAACTCTACGCCGCGCGCCTCCGTTCTCTGAAACTGAACGCAGTTCGCGACAGGCAATACGAAGCCGCTCAGTTCTACCAAACAGAGCTCAAGAACACAGCGAGCGCCCCCCTGACACTGACCTTCTATGCCGAAGAAGCCGAAGCCACTGGCGAGCTTCGTACCAGTATGCGAACAGGCGAGCGTGTCCTGGACGGGTGGACAAGCAAAGCCAAGGCTACCTGGAATAAACTAACACTCCCACGCGGCGGGTACGAAGTTAAACTCGTCTACAGTGGAAACGGCACCAACGCAGTTTCCGCGTCCATGCACGAGGCCAAGTATCATGTCACCGGGGCGCTTCTCCCGACAAATAAAGAACGCAGCACCGCATCGTTGGGCAATCTCCGCTTGGCTCAAGACACCAACAGCCTTTCACTTACACTCGGCAATGGTGTCGCTACTTCTGGCATCCGCATTCATCAAGTCATCCTCGTTTCCCATGCCCCTTAGCCCAGTCCTACGGACAGTCTTGAGTGTGGGCATGACGAGCACTGCTGTCTTAGCCCAGAGCGAGAAAGCCGAGGAAGCGCTCATCCTCCGAAGCTCCTTATCGGATAGCCAACAGCAGTTCGAGGCCAAGCTCGCCAACGCCACCGCTTCCCTAGATCAGACATTTCTCGTTAAGCTTCGCCAATTTGAACGCCAAGCGGCGCGAGCAGAGGACTTTCCCAAGGCTATCGCTTACCGTGACCGGAGCCTCGCCCTAACAGCAGCCCTTCGACGCCACAATCCAAATCAGGCTAAGGAGCGGGCCGCCAAAGGCATCACACCAGCGCTATCAGAAGCCTCACTCACAGGCTCAGTCTTCCTGCAACGCAATGTTCTCAAAGGATGGAAGACCAGCGCCACCGCGGCGATCTGGAATCTCCGAGGCCTGACACCAGGGAGCTATGAAATCGTCGTAACATACAGTTGTACCAAGATCGCCGAAGAGAAGTCTGGCAGTGGTGACAAGAGGATTCTCTTGCGAGCGGGCGGACAATTCTCATTCGGCGAGACCAGCCGATTGCTCAATGGAGAACGACAATCACTCATCCACGAAGTTCAACCGACAGCTGACTGGGAAACGTACCGCGACGTCTCTCTTGGAATACTCACCTTCTCCAATGCTGCGGTTAGCTTGCGCCTCAATGTGATTGAGGCGAAACCGCTTGGGCTCATGCACCTACAACGCATTCAACTTCTTCCCGTTGAACAGCGAGTGGATACCAAGCCCATTCCCAACGCGGCTGACCTGCAACGCTCTTTCCAAAGCGCCGTCAATCGGAGGAAGGAGAAAATTCAAGTAGCCTACATCCACAATTTGAAAACCCTGCAAAAGCGTGCTAAATCATTGGGAAACAACCAACTGGTTCAAGACATCTCCCGCGCCATCAATACGGCCTCTCCTCCCTGACATGAATCGATGGAGCCAGTGCCTTCTCCTAGGGGCAATCCTAGCAGGGGGCTATGTGATCTACGTTTCAGTGATGGCCTCTCTACAAGATCGCATCATCTTCGTCGGTCAGGGCATTCCTATGACGACGAATCTGAGAGAAGAGAACAGCCTGGCTTTCTACACGAAACTCAAGACGAGCTTTGGCGAAGTCCATGCCTGTTATCTAGAAAGTGAACGTGATTTCGATGACTGCCCGATTGTATTCGTCGCTCATGGCAATGCTGAAACCATCGGCCACTGGGAGGCGATCACTGGGCATCTCAATCAGTTAGGCCTCTCAGTCTTTCTCGTGGAGTACCCAGGTTATGGCGGCTCCGATGGCTTGCCAAGCAAAGAAACGATCGCGGAAACTTTCGATCAAGGACATGCTTGGTTAGAAACTCGGGGCCTCTCTCGCCGAAGGCTCATTGGTTTTGGGCACGGATTCGGAACTGGCCCTCTACTCGAACTTGCCACCCGCAAGCGGTTCGACGGCATTATCCTAACAGCCCCCTATACAAGCCTCGGTGCGCTCACCTGGGAAACAGGTCTGCCGAGCTTTCTGCTCAAGACACGCTACGACAATATTAACGCGCTTACCGGCTCCACATATCCTGTTCTCCTCATCCATGGAAGGCGCGATCGCCTCATCACTCCCAAGCATAGTGAACGTCTGCTCCAAGTAGATTCAAGTCGAATCACCTATGAGCCCATTGACGCCGCGCATGAAGACTTGTGGGGTGAATCTGATGCCATGGTTAGCGTACTTTCTACCTGGCTCAACTCATACCACTTCCTATCATCGCCGTAGGTTGGCCGCTTGCAAGGCACCCTGCGCCAGCTTATCTTCCCCAATGAAATGCCTTTGGGGAATCGCCCTATCATGCTTCTGCGCTCTTGTTAGCTTGGGACTCTTGCAGGCAGAAAACTTATCCAGAGAGCCCCTGGCCAGCTTCCCTCCATTCACAGAAGAATCGTTGCTTCCCTTCGATCCAGAAACTCAAGAGATCGTGGACGATGGCCTCGTTCTCACACATCCCGGGATCGCCTATGCCACCTACGAGCAGAGGCTATCAGACACGTCGATCACCGTCGAAGCCGAGTTCGCTGACGACGACGCAGAAGCTCTGTTCCTCGGCTTACGTATTCAATCTCGCCCCCCTCTCAGCGGCTATGTCTTCGATCTTGCTCGCAATGGCGATGTTAGTTTGGTCACGCTCGATTCTGGAGACGACACAGTTCTCGCCTCCGGTAATACTGGATTCAGCACTGACGGTGACGCCCTCATGATCTGTTTTCGCATGGTCCAGCAGTCTTTAGCTGCATGGGTCTGGCCCAAGGACTCCGAGCAACCCACCGAACCGGCTATCGAGACGAGCCTGGGCCTGCCCCTCACATATACAGAAGGGCGCCCATTGGTTGGTGTCCGTAGCGGTGCGGCACGCTTTGCAAGTGTCGATATCCATGGGCTCCCCTTCAGACTAATTAATCTTGGCTTCCAACCCTTAAAAGAAGAAGTTAGACTGAAGATCGACTGGACGTCCGAACCCGGAGGCGTCTACCGCATCGAGAGCTCCACAGACCGAGTCCTCTGGGAGAGGCTCTATCTCGTGAAAGCAACCGAAGCGACAACGGAGGCCGTAATCGTGGGGTCATTCACCGAGGTCCCAGCACCGTTCCGTTTCTTCCAAGTTGTCGATGTCACGAGTAACTCGCTAGTCCAAGGAAATCCGTTGCCCCTGATTCCGGCAACACCGCGCTTCGCCATCGCGTGGAGATCAGCTGAAGACCGAGTCTACGGATTCGAATGGTCTCAAGACTTAGAAACGTGGACTCGCTATCCTGGGCTCGCTGTACCAGGAGCCGATGGCACCACATTGACAGACACCATCCTGCCATTACCCGAAGAATTGAACAAAGAAGACGCCGATCGCCTCTACTTGCGCGTTCTGGATCTCGATAACGATAACGGCTTCGGGATCAATCAGGAGATGATGGAGCCTTAACGAAGATCAGAGGTTCCATGGCAGCCGGGGCACAAAGTGCCCCGCTAGCGAGTAGTACGTCCACGTTTATCTGATGGTGATGGTCGTCTTCTGATAGCGCCCCTCTCCTAGAGCTATTCAGTATTAGCTTTCCAATCACCCAGCGAACGTTGATGCTACTGCTCTTCCCTAGCTATGAAACATCAATTCTCGTTCGCATTGGCCCCATGGGCTGCCGCTGCCGTTGCAGCAACCGCAGGCGCAGTCATCTATACGATCGTCGTCTGAAGGTTTCGCGAACAGATCTCGCACCATGAAAGTGTCCCCCTTCCCGAGATCAAGTGGCGTAGCATTAGTCACGGTGATGGCATTGGTCGCTGTAATGACCATGCTAGTCATCGCCATCTTATCGATAGCGTCCACTGAGCGCCAATCGGCCTCGGCCTACGCGCACTCCGTCAGGGCCCGCCAATTGTCCGAGACCGCAGTCAATTTGGTCATCGATCAAATTCGCGAGGGTACACGCACAGATCGCAAGACAGGTATTTTTGGAGGAGCGGAGCCTGCCTATTGGTCCTCACAACCCGGCATGATCCGCGCTTACAATGGGAATGGCTTCGAGAAAGCCTACAAACTCTACTCCTCTTCTAACATGGTTGTTGAGGATGCCGCTCTCCTAAAGAATGAATCAAAAGCGCTGCAAGGTTGGGACCAGGATCCGGCTCGTTTCGTAGACCTCAATGCGCCTGCGATTTCTTACGATGTTGATGGTGTAGAGAAAAGTCGGCACTTCCCCATCTTGGACCCACGATCCAAAACCATTGATCAGGTGGAGGGCTTCAATTGGGACAACGCTGTAATGGCCGAGATCGCCCCAGGAACCGAAGTTGCCGATGGGAAAGTTCTACCTCTGCCAGTGGAATGGCTCTACATGCTTAAGGACGGCTCCTTCGGCACGCTCGATCAGAACCATCGGTTCATTGGAGAACGGCAAGCCACTTCGGAGAATCCGATGGTTGCCCGTCTCGCCTTCTGGGCTGACGACGAGTCTTGCAAGGTCAACCTTAACACTGCCGCTGAGGGCGTTCCTTGGGATACACCCCGGGTGGCTAGCAGTGAAGCTAAAAGCTGGTCGATGAAACAGCCCGTCACGAACGAAGTGCAGCGCTATCCGGGGCATCCTGCCACCACCTGTCTAAGTAGCGTGCTGTTTCCCGATCATTATCCCGATCCAGACGCCCCGAAAAAACTGAGCCCAGCACATCTCGAGGCCATTTATAACATGGCCCCTAAGGTTCGGCATGGAGGTACTGAGGGAGGCGAGAAGGCCTCGGACCAAACGATTCACTTCGACCGGGATCGCCTTTACGCTTCTGTCGACGAAATCGTCTTTAACATCGCACGCCAGGAGAACGATTTTGTTTCCATGGTTCAAGCCGAAGGAGGTGATGGCGTGGCCCGACTCGAACGCGCGCGTGGCTTTCTCACCACCCGAAGCAATTCCCCAGAACTGACAGTCCATGGCCGCCCTCGAATCAGCTTATGGCCAATGGCGGAGAAGCAAGGTAAGCGGTACCGCACGATTTATGACGACACCATGGCCTTCTGCACAAGTTTGGCAGACGGAAAGCAGAAATACTTTTATCATCGTACCGGGAGTCATCTGCGTCATGTCGAATTGTACGTGCACGCCAATCGGGTCAATATCGATCTCTATCGCTATCTCATGAGTTCGGTTTATCAAAAAATCCCCGGATATGGCGGCTCCTTAGCCAAGAAATATGGCTCCAAGAGGAGAGCTCCTTACAAGGACAATTACTATGCGGATGACAGCGAATACAAACTCGATCACTTCGCCATTCCGTTAATGATGATCGACTATATCCGCTCGACCAATTTGCACGACGGCAACGTGGCCGAACCCTACGCCCGTGTCCGCGATTTCCATGGCTTCGGTCAGATCGCTTCCAATGATTTGGTCGGACGGAGTCTCACCCGTGACAACGGTGTCAAGACACAGAACTCACAATGGCATAAAAACACATTGGAACCGAAAGGTCTTGGAAGAATCTTCACTGTTTCTGAGATCGCCACCGTCTGTTACTGCACAGCTCAGGCCACGCTCGTGGATTTCGATGAACAAGGCGAGGCTGTGTTAGGTAATGAGGCCGGTCCGCGGAAAGATTTAGAAGTGATTCAGGCTATCTTGAGTAATAAGAAACCCAAGTATCCTCGGAAATTTGATCACTCCGATCTTGGCAAACGATTCAAATACATCGAAGTGGGGATCATTCCAGAATTCTTCTGCCCGATGCAGGGATCTCATCAAATTCATCCCCGCCAAACGGTGCAACTTGTCACCGGTGGCCAAGGATACATCAAGGGGTCAATCGAGAACTGGAAGATCAATGGCATTCCGTTGGATCTCTGGGGACATACGTCTGCCGTTCAGAACAATTTCGTCCTCGGTCCCACCGTACAGACAAGTGACCCCGCAGTAGCGTTAAATCGCCAGGGCCAATTGCCTGCGGGATGGTTCGGATGGGGAGGAAGCGGTGGCTATCGGCTCTTACGGTTCGGCGAGTTCTCGGTAAAGGCAGATCGCCGCAAGTACGATCCCCAGTTTCTCGCTAATGGTGAGGGAAAGTTGTCTGCCTTGTATTGTCAGTCTGCCATTGTCGTAGAGGATAAACCCCTCAAAATGACCTGTGAGAAACCAATCCGGTTCATTGTTTATGCAAGCGGCAGCGGTCGACTGCGACGCACCCGTGTTGTTCAGACGCTGAACATTCAGTTTCCAGAAACGACTTTTGAGGCGCCCAAACTAAATCCTTCCGAGTTTCAAGGATGGAGTCGGCGGTTCGACCGCGCCTCGAAGGCTTCTCCAAATAGCGTCGTGCACGTCTTGACGGATAACGATGTCGTAAAGTCAATGATTCTCGCCCATGGCGATTATCGCCATCTCGCCGCCCGCCGCAACGTCCCAGCGGAACTCTTCCAGCCCCACCCACTCTATCATGAGTCGAGCAAAGCCCATTCATTGATCTTTGCGGGGAATGAGGGTGCTTCTGACGCCGTTGTCGGCAAGACAGGAACCACCCTAGCAGATGATCTCTTTGGAAGAAACATCGCAGGGAAAGACGTGACATACGAGCGGGGAATCCGACCGGACTTCACCTTCGATCCAGACGACCGAGCAGCGTTCTCGCCCCTGCTCAGCTCAAGCTATCGGTTTCCTATCGATCCATCAATCACGCGAGACTTTGACAATGGAGTCGGTGGTGCAGCCGATGGTGCCTATGGAAATAAACCGGATGACGGGGCCGACGATGTGCCTGGAAATAGTATCTTCAATCAAAAGCACCCTTACTTCGAAGTCGGCGAGGCAAAGGACTTTCGCTACGACGATAAGACTTCTAACTTTTCTCCTAATCGCATGGTCACATCGCCCGTGGCCTTTGGATCTCTCCCCAGCGCCTTTCAAGCCAATGCTCCTTGGACTTGCCTCCTCTTCCGACCAAATCTCGAGGATCCCGATCGATTCCCTCATCTTGGTGAGCGTGGGAACGGCCTACAACTCACAGGCGATTTACGATCAGCGGAAGGCTACGAGGTTCCCCAATTCGCATCTGTGGAGGATCAGAAAGATCTGCCACCGGACCATCTTTGGCTAGATCTCTTTTGGATGCCCATTGTCGAACCCTACCCGATTTCAGGCCCGTTCTCGACTGCAGGAAAGATCAATCTGAACTATCAGATGATGCCGTTCACCTACATCAAACGGGCGACCGCCCTCCATGCCGCTCTAAAGTCAGAACGGATTCTAGCAATTCCTTCAAGCGCAGGAAAGACCTACAAGAAGGCGGGAAAGTGGAACGATGGCTGGCATCACCGCATCGACGCAAACGAGACGCTGAAACAGTTTGAAGAACGATTCGCCAACGGGAAGGCCTTCATGACTGCCTCGGAGATCTGCGAACAGTTTCTCATTCCTGAAGGAGAACGTTGGGACGACGAGGGCAGATCCATCCGAAGTTTCTGGAAAAAGAATCGTCTGACTGGAGACAATTCTTTAGAGGCACCCTACAAACACCTCTACCCAAGGCTAACAACACGTTCCAACGCCTTTAAAGTGCATATCACGACACAGACGTTACTCAAAGGGCGCGGCACCGATCCGAATCACTTCGTTCCGGAACAAGATCAGGTTAGAGCGCAGTACCGAGGCTCTGTTCTCATTGAACGCTTCATTGATCCCAACAAAAAAGAGATTCCAGATTACTTCGAAGACCTTCGGCACAACGAAAATTCTATGGAACGATTCTATCAGTATCGCGTTGGGAATGTGAAAGAATTCCCCCATTGATTCTTGCCGCCAATCGATTAAATGGATACCCTTGTAAGCCTTCAGGATTACGAAGAAGAGGCAGGGTTGCGAATTCCGCATGCAGTCTTTAAATACCTCGACGCTGGGGCGGCGGGTGAAGTGGCGGTTCGCTTGAATCTGAATTCCTCGAAATTCTGATTCGGCCATGCGTCCTTGTCGACGCTTCATCAATTGACACCCGCGTGGAATTGTTGGGTGAAAGGCTGGCCTTTCCCATCCTGTTGGCGCCGACGCCTTTTCAGAAAGCGATCCATCCCGATGGCGAACGGGCAGCCGCAAAGGGTGCCGCTGCCGCCGATACCATCTTTGTCGTTAGCAGTAGCTCCACGATACGTTTGGAAGACGTGACAGAGACACCTAATGGAAAGTGGTGGTTTCAGCTCTAAATGCAATCGGACCGGGCGTTTGTTAGATAACGTGTGACGGTCGATAATCCAGTGTCTGGGCCTCAGGATCGCCAACAGCGTGCCAGCTTCTCTCTTTCGGAAAGGATAGCGGCTCCCTACCTACGCGACATCGGTTGAGACCTCGGAGATATCAACCGCTATACCTGTGCGCCGCTTAACTGGTCAGATATCGAATGGCTTCGCGCCCTCGCAGCGGACGCGAAGAAGCCATTGCTCTTGCAGGGCATCACCCATCCGGCCGATGCCAAGCGTGCTGTCGGCTTGGGAGTCGATGGGGTCATTGTTTCAAACCACGATGGGCGGAATCTGGATACTCAGTCATCTACGATTGCCGTGTTGCCAAGTGTCGTGGATGCTGTAGCGGGTCGAGTTCCCCTACTTTTCGATGGCGGCAATTCGTCGAAGTACTAATGTCATGAAGGCGCTCGCTTTTGGAGCGAGTGTCGTGCTTATTGGGCGCCCTTATCTCCATGGTCTGGCCGTTGCCCGTTCAGACGGCGTTCGCGACGTGATTGGGATTCTTCGTCGCGAACTCGAGATGGCCATGGCGCTCACGGGATGCCCTAACATCGCCAGTATTTCGCTTTCCATTTTATATGATTAGATCCTCTCATGTGAGCCCTCGCTTCGCTTGAGAAAAGTTGGCATACTACGCGCTATCAAAGAAGAAACTTCCCATTCTCCCCCGCTTCCTTCGGCCAACTCGGCGCGGTGGCTCACGGTCTTCGGGCCGGGTGCCATCATCGCTTCACTCACCATCGGATCGGGTGAACTCATCTTCTCCTCCCGAGGCGGTGCGCTCTTTGGATACCACATACTCAGTGTCTTCCTCGCAGTGTGCGTGCTCAAATGGGGGCTGACTTTCGCAACGGCACGTCATTTAGTACTTACTGGAGCCCATCCCTTTCAACGCTGGATGGGCCTGCCGGGACCTCGCGGCTGGCTTCCACTCGTCTTTCTACTTCTCGCCATTCCTGCTTTCCCGATCTTTGTTAGTTTTCATGCAGGTACCTTGGGCACACTCGCTGTGGCACTCACGGAAGGGAGTTTTTCCTTGCAGGGAGCAGGCTATCTCATTTGGGCCTTGGGCATTCTAGTCGTGATAGGCACACTCGCATTCACCGGTGGCTACGGACGCCTAGAGATCGTTCAGATTATCGTCGTGGCGCTTCTGTTATTGTCCACCGTGTTCGCCGTTTTCCTGATTCACCCAGATTGGTTCGCCATGCTTAAGGGCGTGATCACGCTTCCTTTGACAGATTACCCAGATTGGGTTGAACAATATCCCGAGGTCGCCAATCGAGCGGTTTGGGTAGAACTCACCACCTACGTGGGCGTGGTCGGCGGGTCTGGTTACGATTACCTAGCTTACTGTGCGTTTCTCCGGGAGAAACAATGGGGCAACGCGGGATTGAACATGATCACGGATGATCCAACCCAAACAACCAGCGCGCGCTGCTGGATCCGTGCCCCATTGATCGACTGCACGATCAGCTTTGCCATCGTGTTTCTGTTTAGTGCAGTTTTCGTTGCCTGCGGCACGGAGATTCTTGCCACGCATGAACAGATTCCGAAAGGAGACCACCTCCTGACCGTCCAAGCGAAATTCGTCGCAGTGGTGTCTCCATGGCTGAAGCCGCTCTACTATGCTGGGGCCATCCTAGCGATGGCGGGCACTCTCTACGGTACGATTAGAGTGGCACCAGCAATCCTTGGCGAATTGGCGAGGGCCTTATTGCCTCACAAAAGGGAACTTTGGCGGTCTTCGCGATTGGAAAGTCTTGCCGTCCTCTGGGTCTGCTTGGGAGGCGTCGTTGTGTTAGGACTAAAGCTGGCAACCGCAAGCTCAACTCAGCCTCCTGGTCTCATTGCGCTGGTGACCCCAGCTAACTTGTTCACTGGGGTCTTTGCCTGCGGGATCATTTGCCTTCTCTCAGCGTGGGCCGACCAACAGCACTTGAGTTCTCAACTTCGGCCGCCCCTAGCTCTAACCATCCTCAACCTCATGGGCGGAATCCTCTTTCTGTTCCTTGGAGTAAAAGGCTACTGGGACCACAGTGGGATTGGAGCGATCGCGATCTTCCTGGGTACCGTCGCTGCAGGATTACTTGCTGCACGATGGTTTCGACGCCTGAACAGCTAGGCCTCGTGGGCTCTAGCTCACAGGCGCACATCGAAACGGAGCCTCTACGCGTTCAAGCGGCCAGTAACAACCTGTGGCGGATCGCGGCCATTGGCGTACTCGACCATACCCTCCTGACTGCTGTGTTCATCGTCACTACCCATGACGATGCGCCAACGCCGCAGTAGAACCACGTTTTCTCGCCTCACTTTTCTCTTTCGATTCCGAAGAAGAGAGTGACTTCACATGCTTCTTTGAAAAAAAGATGCGGTATCGCGTGGAGCAAACTGTGTGGAGGTCAAAACTACTGATAATAAGATCAGAATAGCCAAAACGACAAAAATCACCCTCCCCCCAGACACGCGGAACCATTAAAACACAAAGTAAATCGCCCTTATCAGCTGTGCTCGAATCGCCGTAGCTCTCTCTAGCTGTGTGACAACACACAACATCACAAATGAGCTGGTCAAGGGCCTGAGTGCCGCCGACTCTAATGGTGCCGCACTCTCCAGGGTGAACCAGCAGCAACCCAGCCCTCCGGGGACTATTTGGACTTAGGTGTCAGTCAGCCCTAACGAGTTCCTCGACAACGACTGCCGCAGCGGTGAATCCGAGAGTTCCTGTGAGGAAACCTGCAGTACCAAAGCCAGTGGTACAATCGAGCTTTAAGCTACTGTCAGGCTCTGGACGGTCACAGACGGAGCCATTGCTCCAAGGAAAGACTGGATTCTCTTCCGAATAGACAGCGGTCATGCCAAACGGCTTCTTAAGATCTCGAGAGAAGCCATACTCTTGCCGGAGTTTCCTCCGCAGACGCTTGAGGAGGGGGTCATTGGTGGTCTGTCCTAGATCTGATCGGCAGACTAGGGAAGGGTCTCGCTTGCCTCCGGCGCCACCCGAAATAACGAGCGGTTGTTGACGGCGGTAACATTTGTCCACAAGTAGACACTTGTCCCGAATACTATCAATGGCATCGATCACGTAGTCGATGCGACGAGAAAGGATGGATTCCGCATTGGCTTTGTTAAAAAAAGCTTCTTCGACATGCATCTCCAAGTCGGGGTTAATCCGCTCCAATCGATCTGCCATGGCGCGGGCTTTTGGCAGCCCAACAGTGTCCTCTAACGCATGTATCTGACGATTGACATTGGTCACACAGACGGCATCCAGATCGATGAGAGTGATCTTGCCAACGCCTGATCTGGCCAGGGCCTCCGCGGCCCAGGAACCGACGCCTCCGAGACCGATGACGGCAACGTGGGCTTGGTCTAGACGAGCGAGCGAGCCTTGACCATAGAGCCTCTCGATCCCTCCAAATCTCATTACTCGACCGACTTACTTGTCGATGATCAGTTCATCCCTCAGGTCGCCTTTGAAATCATACGCACGATAAATCAGGCGGTCCCCGTTGATCTGAAGATCGAGGGCTTGGAAGGTGGGTGTGTTTGTCATACCAAACTCCGTGTAGTCGCGCTTGTCTTGACCGTAAAACTTTGTGCCCGAGACTGAAACGATGTAGACGGTTCCCTCCTTGGGAGAGCCAACTCGCTTGGCACCTTTCATGGGGAACGTTCGGAGATAGGCGTGATCGTGGCCCTGGAGGGCTAGGTCCACATGGTATTTGTCGAAGATATCGCCCCAGAGTTTGCGAATGTCGGCATTGTCTCGGGACGGCGCCGATGAGTAAGCGGGATGATGATAGATGGCGAATTTCCACGTGGCTGTGCTCTCTGCTAGCGTGCGTTCCAGCCAAGCCGTCTGTGTCTTCGGATCAATGTTCGTGTCCAAGACGACGAAAAGCGCGTTGCTGTATTCGAAAGAATAAGCCCGTTCTTTCTCCACATCGTCTGGGCCGTTTTCTAACAAGTTCATGATCTCAAGGTACATCGTGGGATGCCCACCTTGATTCTCATGATTGCCAATGGCAGGCACGAGCTGTTTCTGAGCGTAGATGTCGTCGCAGTTGTACCAGAATCCGTCCCAATCATCGCGGTCGTTTCCCTTATCGACCAAGTCGCCGGCCATGACATAGAAGGCGGCGTCAGGACGCTGCCGGTGCGCCAGTTGGAGTAGCGATCCCCATCGATAGAGGTTGTTCTGGGCATCGCCCATGTAGACAAAGGAGAACGGCTTCACTTTATCAGGAGCCGTAGTAAACTCTTGCAACTCTATCCAGCCCTCCTCAGTGCCATCGCCGACGGAATAGACGTAGGTCGTGTCTGGCTCCAGGCCGTTCAATTCGACCTTGTGAAGATTGATCACCGGATCATTGATGATGTTTGGCGTCTCCATCACCCGCGTCTCGGCTTCGACACGGTCCAGAGGCGTTGGTTTGAATCGATTGGTGAGTGCCTTCTTTTGATACATCAGTGCACCCTGTTTTACATCCGGGCTCGTGCGCCACTGAAATGTCTGAGTCGTCTGAGGATCTCCACTCCACGTTAAATGGAGCTGATCCGGCTGTGAGGTGCTGACATGCTGTGTCCAGCGAAAGTACTCCACGAGCCTAGCATCATTCGCACTATGTGCTTCTGTCCGAATCATGAGATCCTCCCTTAAGTCTGCAGGAACCTCTGGCAGTTTGTCATCAGCATCCACGTAGGGCTTCTCATCTTTCTTGAAGGTGCCTAAGCGAAGCGTGGCGGGATACAGACTGGTCACTTGAACCCGATCACTAGCATTCACTGGGCTCACCGCGATGAGATAGTGCTTACCTTTCCCGAAAGAGTTCACGCCCAAGCCAACCCGTCCGGCTTCGAAGGTTTTCTCCCAAACATCAAACTCAGTCTTACCGAGCTTCAAGAGCATCCCAGTAAGATCAAAATCACGATCGCGAATCCAAAAAGGCTCCGACTTGATCGAGCGATCACGAAAGATCGAGATCTTCACAGGCACGTTCACCTTGAAGGTAATGTGTTCATTCCCCAACACGTCTTTCTCACGATCTGTGAGGATCTTGTAAACTTGATAGGGCGTTAGGATCTTGAGCTCGGTTTCCTTATACTTTTCGCGAAGCCGAAGAGCAATGCCGGCAACGGTATCGTGGACGGATGGATGATTGCCGACATGGGCAAGAGCCGAGCTACTCATCAAAGCTGCGACTAGCCCCCCGATGACAAACCTAAGTAGTGGAGATTTCATGAAACAGGCGCTTGGAAACTAGTATTTCCAGATAGAGGACCGTTTCCAATCTGGAACGGGAAATCAATTGATAATTCTTAAATATCCGGTGCTTCGAAAGATATAGTGGCCATATTAAACCGGCACGTCCACAGCAGTAAGCACTTCATCGACAATTTGGCGAGCGGTAAGGCCTGAGAACTTTGCCTGAGGATCTAGAACCAGGCGATGCGCAATGACATCGGGAGCCAGCTCTTGGATGTCATCTGGTGTGATGAACTCTCGGCCGTCAAAAAGGGCCACCGCACGCGCTGCCTTCATCAGGCTCAATGCGGCGCGTGGGCTCGCAGCGAGTTGCACCTCTGGAATATCTCTCGTCGCCGCAACAAGATCGACAATGTAGCCCATGAGTTCCTCACTCACGCGAATGTCTTCGGCCGCCTTGATAAGTTTCTCGATATCCTCGAGAGATGCGCAAGGCTTCATACCATCCACGGGATGGTTGCCTTGTTGCGCGTTGAGGATCGCAATATCATCCATTCGATCGACATATCCCAAAGCCAACTGCATGCCGAAGCGATCCATCTGTGCCTCTGGTAGAGGATAAGTCCCGCGCAACTCGACTGGATTTTGAGTGGCGATAACGAAGAAAGGTCTCGTTAAAGAATGATGCTTTCCTTCGATCGTGACCTGTCGCTCGCCCATGGCTTCTAACAAGGCAGACTGTGTCCTTGGCGAGGCTCTATTGATCTCGTCAGCTAACAAGACATGCGTGAATACCGGCCCCGCGTGAAACTTAAATTCCTGATTACGCGGATCGAAGATCGACACACCGAGAATGTCGGAAGGCAAGAGATCTGGTGTGAATTGAACGCGCTTGAAATCCATGCCCGTGATGGACACCGCAATCGCCTTAGCCAGCGTAGTCTTGCCGGTACCAGGATAATCTTCAAGCAAGACATGGCTGCCACTAAGGAGCGCTGCCAATAGCTTCCTAACAATCACCTCTTGCCCATGGATAATTTCCGACACATTTTTGCGAATGTTCTGATAGACCTGCTGGGGGGTAGGTTCGGGCATCCGAAGAAGACTGCTGCTCGGCTAGTTAGGAATATGAATGGCGTGGCCGTAAGCTTGGCCGGTCGCTTCATGCACTGCTTCCGCTAGCGTCGGGTGGGCGTGAATGGTCGCCTCAAGATCGTCTTTAGTCGCTTCTAACGTGATTGCCAAACCAAGTTCAGCAATCATTTCCGTGGCATCGGGGCCAATGATGTGGGCACCGATGACTTCCCCGTGCTTCTCACCGAAAAGCAATTTCACGAAACCTTCGCTATCTCCGACGGCCTGCGCTTTGCCGCTAGCCTGGAATGGGAACTTGCCGACCTTGTAGGCAATCCCATTCTCCTTGGCCGCCTCTTCTGTGAGACCGACACTAGCCACCTGAGGATGGCAATAGGTGCAGCCTGGAAACACGTCGACTTTCTTCGGAGTGCCACCGGCATAGAGCCCCTCGACACACTGGATGGCTTCCCAACTTGCCACGTGAGCTAACCAGGGTGGTCCAATGATATCGCCGGCCGCATAGATCCCCTTAGCGCTCGTTTGATAGGTGTCATCCGTCACGAGATAACCGCGATCCGCCTTCAACTCCATGCCACCAGGCAAGACAGGCGCCACTCCGATGGCAATCAGGGCAGTATCCGCCTTGAGCATCTGTTTCTCTTTGCCTTCCACGATGATCTCAACGCCACTCCCACTATCTTTGGTTCCGGTGACCTTCGTGTTGGTCAGAATGTTGATGCCTTGTTTCTTGAAGCTCTTCTCCAGAGTCTTGCTGACTTCATCATCCTCCACTGGAAGTATGTGAGGCATCATTTCCACAACCGTGACCTTCGAGCCAAAGGCATTGAAGAAATAGGCAAACTCGATGCCAATCGCGCCGGCTCCGATGATCACAATCTCCTTCGGTTGCTCAGCCAAAACCATGGCCTCCTTGCTCCCGATGACCGTCTTTCCGTTGAAAGGAAAGTCAGGGAACGGGCGAGACACACAACCGGTGGCGACCAGAATATCTGTCGTTTCATGCACGGTCTTCGCACCGGCAGAATCTGTCACAGCCACTTTGCCAGGACTTTCCAGCGTGGCTTCACCACGGATGTAATCGACGCCATTCTTCTTGAAAAGAAACTCGATGCCCCCTGCCAAGCGATCTGCAACACTGCGGCTTCGACCAATGACTTTGTCCCAATCGTAACTTAGACCTTCCACCTTGAGGCCATACTGATCGGCCTGGTGCTTGAGCAAATGATAGATTTCCGCGTTCTTGAGGAGCGACTTAGTAGGAATGCAGCCCCAATTCAAACAAGTTCCACCAGCGCGATCCATTTCCACGCAAGCGACTTTCTTGCCGAGCTGAGCAGCACGGATTGCGCCGACGTATCCCGCAGGACCGCCGCCGATGACGATGAGATCGTAAGCCATGGCTGGTATAAAGAGGTAATTTCAGGAAAAGGGTTAGAGCAACATCAACGCCGGATTCTCGATAAGGCGCCGGAACTCCGCGAGGTATTGCGCGCCAACAGCGCCATCAATCACTCGGTGATCACAGCTCATGCCAATGGCCATGCGCTGGCCGATCACAATCTGGTCGTTGGCATCGACGACGGGGGTCTTTCGAATTGAGCTAATGGCTATGATAAAAGCCTGGGGCGGATTGATGATGGCATCGAAACTATCAATGCCATAGGCGCCAAGATTTGAGACCGTGAGCGTCCCCCCCGCAAACTCATCAGGCGCGAGTTTCTTGGCCCGAGCTCGAGCGGCGAGATCTTTGACCGACCTACTGATTTCTAACAGCGACTTGTCCTGCGCATCTCGTATGACTGGTGTGACTAGGCCTTCATCCACTGCCACGGCAACACTGACGTTAACCGAGGCAAAGCGAATGATGGCATCGACATCAAAAGAAGCATTCACATCAGGCACGGCGACAGCACTTTGAACGACGGCTTTCAAAATGAAGTCATTGATCGTGTACTTGTTCGCGTTGTCACTCTTCTCGGAAGCTTGATTGATCTGCTGCCTGAAGGCGAGAAGCGGTGCCGCGTTCACGTCGATATTCAGATAGAAATGCGGAATCTGTGTCTTGCTCGCCAACAATCGTTCCGCAATGATCGTGCGCATTCCAGTAAGCGGGATTCGTTCATCGTTGGCTCCAATTGTGGGGCGGATGGCAGCCACGGCACTCGGAGGTGCGGCGACCAAACTAGCACCAGCCACTGGGGCATTCTCCACATCGCGCTTTACGATACGGCCACCAGGACCCGTGCCCTGAATCTGCGTCAGGTTCACGCCGCGTTCGGCAGCGATCTTGCGGGCAAGCGGCGAAGCCTTGACCCGGGCTCCACCAGAGACTGGCTCAGGCAAGGAGCCTACAGCAGAAGTGGCTGCGGCGCTTTCCGTCGACTCCTCTTCCTCCATGGCAGTTACGGGTATGCTTCCGCTAGAAATCTCCTTGTCGAGCGCTGGTGGCTCCTCGCCATCTTCTAACAAGAGAGCTAATTTACCACCAAGCGGAGCTTTCTCTCCCGCTTGAACATAGATCTCATGAAGAATGCCATCGTCGAAGGCTTCCATACTCATGGTTGCCTTATCAGTCTCGATCTCTGCAATCTCCATTCCAACTTCAATCTCGTCACCGGGATTCTTCAACCACCGGACCAAAGTGCCCTCGGTCATGGTGTCGCTCAGTTTGGGCATTTCAATAATCGTGGCCATGGCGTCTTGCGTCTTCTACTTTGGTAAGAGTTACTTGCAAACGGCGAGCGCTTTCTCAATGACCACTTCGGGATGAGGAAGTTGAAGCTCTTCCATCGGCGGGCTGTATATGGCCGGGGCATCGATCGCATTGAGTCTGAGAATGGGCGCGTCCAAGTAATCAAATGCTTTCTCTTGGATCATCGTCGCGATCTGAGTATTGACCGCGCAGAAGGGCTTGTTCTCATCAACTAACAAGACGCGATTAGTTTTTCGAACCGAGGTTAGAATCGTCTCCTCGTCAAGAGGCCGAATAGAACGCAAGTCGACGACTTCCGCAGAGATGCCGTGCTCAGCAGCGAGAACTTCGGCCGACTTCAACGCCGTGATCACAGCACGACCATGAGCAACAATCGTCAAGTCGGTGCCCTCACGCTTAACATCAGCCACTCCTAACGGAACCGTGTATTCTTCTTCCGGCACCTCACCGGACTCTCCATAGAGCTTTGTGTTCTCCATGACGTAAACAGGATCGTCATCGCGTATAGCAGATTTCATCATGCCCTTGGCATCGTAAGCGGTCGCCGGGCAGATCACTTTCAAACCTGGCGTGTTGGCAATGAAATTCTCAGGCGTGTGCGAGTGGGTGGCTCCCACATTAGTGCCACCATTGGCTGGACCACGGACCACGATCGGGCACTTGATTTTTCCGCCGGACATGTATCTCACACAGCCCGCATTGTTGATCATCTGATCAAAGGCCACATAAGCGAAGCTCCAGAACATCAGTTCCATGACGGGGCGAACGCCTAACATGGAAGCACCGATTCCCATGCCGATGAATCCCGCTTCACTAATTGGCGTATCCACCACTCGCTTGTCGCCAAAGCGTTTCCAAAGTCCTTCAGTGACTTTGTAAGCACCGTTGTACTCAGCAACTTCCTCGCCCATGACAACGACGTTCTCGTCCCTTTCTAATTCTTCTGCCAGCGCCTCATTGAGGGCCTGGCGATAAGTGATCGTACGCATGATAGACTCTTAGAAGCTCTTGTTAGTCATTAAAGAAATGCTTGCCAGTCTGGCCAGCTTCCGTGCCCTGATCGACTTCGTAATAAACGTCTTCAAGGATGGCCTTGGGCTCGGGAAAAGGACTTTCCTCAGCAAACTTCACGGCGTCCTTCGCTTCCGCTTTCGCTTCCTTGTCCATTTCAGAAGCCTGATCTTCTGTCAGAACGCCCTCCTCTAAAAGGCGCTTACGCCAAAGAACGATAGGATCGTGATGCTCTTGATACTGTTTAATCTCCTCCGGAGACCGATACTTCTTGGAGTTCGCGTCGGCCACGGAGTGCCCGTAGTAACGGTATGTAGAAATTTCTAACACTGTCGGACGCGATTCTTCATGCGCCCGCTCCATTGCCACCTGGGTCTTCGCACGCACTTCATAAACGTCTTCTCCATTAACCGTATCCCAAGCTATGTTGTAGCCATCGGCGCGCTCGGCCAAGCAAGACTTGAAAGCGGAGGAACGTTTCTGGCTGGTTCCCATCGAGTATCCATTGTTTTCGATGACATAAATGACAGGGAGATCAAAGAGAGCAGCCAAGTTCAGAGACTCGTGATAGGCACCCTGATTGATCGCTCCATCCCCAAGATAGCAGAGGCAGGCACCTTTCAGCCCCTGATACTTTAATCCATAAGCCAAGCCCGCTCCCAACGGTGTTTGACCCGCGACAATGCCATGGCCACCCCAGTAATTCTTATCAGGTGCGAAGAAGTGCATCGAACCGCCCTTCCCTTTAGAGCAACCCGTGGCCTTGCCATATAGTTCGGCCATGCACTCATTCATGGACATGCCCACTGCCAGTGCATGCCCATGATCACGGTAAGCGGTAATGATGTGATCACTCTCTCCGGCCAGAGAAATAGTCCCAACGGCTACGGACTCCTGGCCGTTATAAAGATGCAGGAAGCCCCCCATCTTGCCCGCTGTATACTGTTTGAGCGCAGCCTGCTCGAAGCGGCGGATCCTTACGATGTCTCGAAGGATGCTGATCTTCCCTTCGGAACTCAGCTGCTGGTTGATGGGAGAGGTGGCGTGGTCGATGGCGGAGTTCACGTTACTAATTAAGGGCCGACTAGACGGCGTTTTCCGAGAGCTTCAAGGCCGAATCGGTCGTCCGGCGATAACTTGGCAAACAAACGACCAATCCGACAAACAGCACGGTAAACAGAAGGTCACCAATGAATGCGTTTCTCAAAAAGAAGTAGCTTGGGGGCGCGCCAGGAATCGGTAGGCCCACAGTCTGGCTTTGCCACCAGCCAGCCACCGTCTTGGCATAGGCAAATGGGGCGACTGAGGTTAACCATGCTACCGTGTTCATGATCGTGTAGAACGCCAGCGTCATGGCAGGGGTCAAGGCCAAGGCAGTGCGAGGAGTCTTTCGCCGCGTCCAAAAACAGGCCACGGCAAAGAGGCAGCCGTAAACGGCGTAGCGGAGGAGGACAGTAGGCGAGACCATCAGGGCCCAGAACGAAAGATTCGGGTCCTGGCGCACAGCGAGCACGGTGACGAAGACATCGCTCAGAACGAGGGCCGCAAAGGCGATGACCACGGCCAGGACAGATCGCCGGAAGAAGAGGCCGAAACACAGCGCCATGGCCGAAACCGGCGCGAGATTAGCGAAATTAGCATCGACAAAGCCCAAGTATCGAAATCCAAATAACAATAGGATCAGGGCAAGAATCGCAACGAGCGGAACAATTCTGGAAATTACAGGCTTTTTCATAGTGACTTTTGAACTCCTCTGATGCTCTGAACCACAAACAAGTGAAACTCGACGTGAGCAAGGCAAGATCGCATCGATTCGCCGAAATGCCGACCTCGAAATTTCACAGTTCATGAGTGGCCAACGGCTCCAAAAAAAAGAGATTCCAAATTTTAAATTATGGCTTCCAACACAATTTATTAGAATCTCCGGACTTTCAATTTGATGGAGAGTTCGAATAGTCTTATTTCTTTAAAACCTCTCCATCCTCTGGCCCATGACTCATGCCCAATTAGAAAAACAACCAGATCCTCATGCCCTGCGTGCCGCCCAAGGTTACTTTGAGCTCGGCATGATATCCGATTGCCAGAGCACCTTAGAGCAGCTGCCTGCTGATGAGAAGCTTAGGCCAGACAGTTTAGAACTATCCATCCTCCTTGAGCTTGATACTGGTCGTCACGAGGCGGCCCTTGAGCTCTGCACCTCCGCGATCAAACTCTATCCCAAGGCACCTTTCGGCTTCATAAACAAGGCGTTTGCGCTGCACGAGTTGAAGCAGACTCCAGAATCGTTGCAGGTTTTAGAAGACGCCCATCTCGTCGTCGCAGTGGACCCCACGGCCATCTACAACCGAGGGTGCTACCTGGCTTGCCTCAATCGTCACACCGAGGCAATCTACTGGGTCAACAAAGCCATCAGGCTCAATCCAAAGCTTCGAGATCACGCGAGCACCGATAAGGATCTTCAGGAGATACGACATCGCCTAGAACCCTAGATTCAGAATCTAACAAGCATGAGAGACAAGGGGTCATTTGTCTTGCTCGGATGCTTGGTGAAGAGAAGGTTTACGAGTGAAGTTTCTAGAATCTGAGTGGCGTAAGATAGTCCTCTACCTAGCCCTCACCCTTGTGCTAGGGGCGCTTCTCGCCCCATGGCTCTTCCATTTTGGGCGGGGCTTGGTCCATCAAGGCACCCTCTCCGACGGCCCCCCTCCCCTTCCCTATCTTCACGGTGCCTTAGAGCGCAGTCCATTCTCGCGCTATTTTAATCGCGCAGTGATGATCGTGGCGTTCCTCGGCATGATCCCCCTCATCCGATCACTCCGCTTTCGCGGTTGGGAGGATCTCCAAATCCGAAAGAACCCCTGTGCCATCATGGACGTCTTCGCTGGCAGCCTCCTCGCGGGCGGATTCCTGCTCTTCATGGGGATCTCATTTCTCTATCTGGGCTTCTTCATTCCCGAGGCTGAGGCAGAGGGGGACATCATTCCGAAACTCCTAGGCACGGCCATCGCGGTAGGGATCTTGGAAGAACTATTCTTCCGTGGAGGCATGCTAGGTGTCTGCCTGCGGAAGATGTCGATCATGGCCGCGGTGCTCCTGACTTCTGCGGTGTATGCGATCGTTCACTTTTTGAAGCCGCCCCGGTTGAAGCTGTCTGAGGATGAGGTGGTCTGGTCGACGGGTTTCGAAATGCTCGGTCGCGTCTTTGAAAAGTTTTCAGATTGGCAGACGGTCACCGCCGAGTTCCTCCCTCTCCTCGTTCTCGGAATCGTCCTAGCAATGGCACGACTCCGGACCAAGTCACTTTGGCTTCCCATTGGGCTGCATGCGGGATGGGTCTTCAGCTATCAGCTCTACAATAAAAATACCGACGACGGCCCGACACTAGCCCAGTGGGCACCCTGGGTTGGCGACGACTTGAAAGTGGGTGTTATCCCTCTGGTCGTCATCATTATCACCGGCGCGCTGGCAAGCTTATGGATTGACTTAAGCCGCAAACCAATTGCAAAACTCGTTCAGGACCAGTCAGAGCCGAAAGCATGATCAACCTCATCTACTTCAGCCACGCCACCCGCGCCATGGGCAGCGATGCTCTGCAGGATCTGCTGACCAGAGCGCGCGAGAGAAACAAACTAAGAGGGATCACAGGCATGCTCCTCTATCAATCAGGCTACTTTCTCCAAGCCCTTGAAGGCGACGACGACCTTGTGCATGGGTTATTCAAGAAGATTCAAGCAGACCCCCGGCATCACACCCTAACCAAGATCTATGATCAAGAGGCCGATGAGCGAAATTTCAAAGATTGGCAGATGGGATTTCATCTTGTCACAGGAAAGGAGCTGGAAGATTACGACGGCTACTCCGAAATTCTCGCAGACGACTTGGAACCCAGAGAGATCGATCTTGCTAACGAGATGACCTTTGTCGCAGTGAGCCTCTTCAAACAGTATATTCGTGCTGCTGAAGCCGAACGTGCGTCACGATTGTGACCCCATGCGCTCGAGTCGCCATTGATGGGTCGTCGGATCTCGAATTTGACTATCATATTCCCGAAGAACTTCGAGAAGCTGTCGCCATCGGTCCTCGCGTCACCGTCCCGCTCCGTCTTCGCAAAGCGAAGGGTACCGTCCTCGACCTCAGTGAACCTGACGAACCTCCCAAAGGGCTACGTAATCTTGACGGCCTCATTCACGATCGCCCAATACTAACACCCTCTCTCATTCAGTTAGCCAACTGGATGGCAAACTACTACTGCACCTCACGCGAAATCGTCTTGCGGGCAATGCTACCCGAGTCCGTCCGTGCAGAAGAGCCTCCGTTTCGCGTCCGCAAAGCCATCAGGATCATTGCATCACCTTCCGAAGAAGAAACGGCTTCCCTTCGTAAACGGGCTCCTCGTCAGGCTGAGATTCTCGAACAAATCCAAAGCCTTGAGGAACCACTGCTCCTAACCAAAGTCGGAAGTCTCGCCGCAGCCAAAGCTCTCGTGGCCAAAGGTTGGGCTCGCATCGAGGAGCAACGCGTGGAACGTGATCCTCACGCTGAAGATGAATTCGTGCGCTCTGAACCACTCGAACTCATGGCCGAGCAAGCCAAGGTGCTCGACACTGTGCTCCTTTCCATGGCCGAGCCGGATCGCCCGCCCATGCTCCTGCACGGCGTCACCGGTAGTGGCAAGACTGAAGTCTATCTCCAAGCCACTGCAAAAGCTCTCGATCAAGGCCAGTCCGTCATCGTGCTTGTCCCTGAAATCTCGCTCACTCCTCAAACAGTTGAGCGTTTCAAATCGCGTTTCGCGGATCGCCAACGCGAAGTTGCGGTACTGCACAGCCACCTCTCTCAAGGAGAACGCTTCGATGAATGGCACAAGATTCACCGCGGCGAAGCCAGAATCGTGATCGGAGCTCGGAGTGCGATCTTCGCGCCGTTAGACAATCTTGGACTCATCATCGTGGATGAGGAACACGAGAGTTCCTACAAACAAGACACCCAACCACGCTACCACGGACGCGACGTCGCCGTAGTCCGATCTCGCATCGAGAAATGCGCTATCCTGTTAGGTAGCGCCACACCTTCTCTCGAATCCTACCACAACGTCAAGCGTGGCAAGTACGAACTCATCACTTTAACAGAACGCGTCGATGATCGATCGCTCCCCCTCATCCGCATCATCGACATGCGGCAGGAAAGCCGCAAGCACAAGGGACCAGCCATCCTCTCCGAACGCTTGCGAAAGGAGATCGAGGTCCGCTTGGAAAGGAAAGAGCAGATCATGCTGTTTCTCAATCGGCGCGGCTACTCCAACTCCATGCAGTGCCTCGACTGCGGCCATGCATGCGGATGTCCACATTGCAGCACCTCACTCACCTACCACCTAGCGGAGCAACGTCTTATCTGCCACATCTGCGGCTACAAACAGATCGCCCCGCGACGCTGTCCCAAGTGCAAGTCCACGTCCGTCGTCTATGGAGGGTTTGGGACGGAACGCGCCGAAGAAGTCCTTCGGAAAGTCTTTCCTCAAGCCCGCATGGCCCGGATCGATGCCGACATCATGCAGCGCAAGAATCGACTACGCGACACCCTGCGATTATTCAAATCACACAAACTCGACATGCTTGTGGGCACACAAATGATCGCCAAAGGCTTACACTTCCCTAATGTGACTTTGGTAGGCATACTAAACGCTGACCTCGGCCTCCACTTGCCAGACTTCCGAGCTGGTGAGCGCTGTTTCCAACTCCTCACTCAGGTCGCGGGTCGAGCAGGTCGCGGCCACCTTGAAGGTGAAGTCGTCGTACAAACCTCCACCCCGCAAAGCCCTTGCATCCAGTTTGCCCGCCACCACGACTACGATGGGTATGCTGAGCAAGAGTTCGAGGCACGACAGCAATTCTCGCTCCCGCCCTACACCCATGCCGTGCTCCTTCACGTTCGGTCCAAGCACGAGCGGCTCGCAGAATTCACGATTGAGAACCTCTGCCAACGCCTCCGCAAAGACCTCCCCAAGGGGATTCTGATGAGCCAGCCCAACCCCTCGCCTCTCGAACGCGCTCAAACCCTCTTCCGCTATCAAGTCATGTTCCGTTGCACTCAAGCAACCACCATGGCAAAATACATCAAAGGCGTCATGAAAGGCATGACCTTCCCCGAAGAAGTTATCGTTATCTTGGACGTCGATCCCTTCCAGATCTGCTAGCGTGGTTCTCCTTTACAAGGCAATCGTCACTCTCTAAAACTAATCTCCCCCACACTCCAAACCTTCACCTACTCTATGAAACCCTTCCGCATTCTCCTGGCCTTCTCCGCCATGGCATTCAGCTCAGCGCACGCCGAAGTTGTTGCCGATTCTGTCGCAAACTTTCCAACGACCAAAGACCAAGGCGTGAACGGCTGGACTTATGGATATAGAGCCGTCGATCAGGATGCCGATGACCTAAATACTTATGATCCCGAAGCCGACTTTGTCGCGTTTGATGAAGCAGATGGCTGGATATGGAATGGCACCGCATGGGACTGGGGCGATGGAAATGTCCCTTGGACGGTGATCAATGCTACCGGCGGCCATCCGAACGGGCCCAACAACGGCGAAGAACAATGGGCCGTTCGTCGCTGGACCGCAACCGTCGGACCAAAGCCTTTAGCAGTCAGCTGGCACTTACATAAAAACAATACCAATGGCAACGGCACCTCCGTTTCCGTCAATCTCAATGGTATCCAAGTCGACTACGGTGCCGTCGAAGGAAGCGATGACGTAGGCATCGACCAAACCGTGTATGTCAATGTAAACCCTGGTGATCATATAGACATCAGCCTCACCCCCGTCGGCCCCACTGACGACCGGTTAGATGGTTCCGATGGCTCTGCCTGGTCCGCCGTTATCGATGATACCATCCCTGCCAATCCAATGCAGCCAGACGGCACACCCTTCGTCGCCGTTTCTGGAGAAGACTCCGATTCAGATGGCTTACCCGATGCTGGGGAAATGATCTATGCAGAAGACCTGGCCACTCTGGCCGGCAATGCAGACTTGGACGACGATGGACTCACTGAAGCACAAGAGTTCGAAGCAGGGATCGATCCAACAGACGCGGACTCTGATGACGATGGCCTCACGGACGGTGCCGAGATTGCAGGAGGTACAAATCCCCGCAACGCCGATACGAATGGCAATGGCCTCACCGATGCCCAAGAGCTTGCGGTCGATGACATCGTCGCCGCAAAGATCGGCGACTCCATCGAAGACTTCGGTGAGGACCAAGGCCCCGCTTGGCTCAACGGCTTCCGCAACTACACCGCTGATGGCGGGGGCGAAGACTACAATGCCGACACCGACTTCGAAGCCTTTAGCACTGACGGAGGATGGACGTGGACAGGCGATCAGTGGGATTGGGCTGACGGTAATGTTCCTTGGACGGCCATCGGTTCAGAGAGTCTGCACCCAAATGGCATCAACAACTCCAACGAGCACTGGGCCATCCGTCGCTGGGTCGCGAGCGAGATTACCGAGCCGACTCCCTTATCCATTTATTGGAATGTAAGAAAAGAGAACCTCAACGGGGGCGGCGTTTCTGGATCGCTCAACATAAACGGAAAACAGGCGGCTAAAGCGACAGTCCCTGGGGGTGACGATGTTGGAGCAACAGGCATTCATTACATCAATGCCATCCCGGGAGACATCATCGATCTTGGGCTCACCCCTGAAGGCCCCTCCGACGGACGCGCAGACGGCTCCGATGGCTCTCTCTCGTGGATGATTGTCAGCACGCACATCCCAGAAAACGCACGCCAAGCGGATGGCACCCTCTTCGTTCCCTCTACTGGGGACGACACTGACGGCGATGGCCTTCCCGATGCGTGGGAGCAGCAATACTACCCTGACAATCTTGCCGCGTTGGCGACTGGAAGCGACAATGATAGCGATGGCTTGCTCGATGAAGACGAATTTGCGCTCAACTCTGATCCCACCTTGGCCGACACCGACGGCGATGGTCTTCCAGACGGAGCAGAGCGTGACGACGGCGAGTTTGTCGATGCGTCCAAGGCAGGATCCAGCCCACTCAAGGCAGACACGGATACAGATGGCATTTCCGATAGTGACGAAGCCAATGGCGATCCCGCAACCAATCCAAGCAAGGCCGACTCCGACGGTGATGGATTCTCGGATCCTGAGGAACTCGCTCAAGGATTTGATCCTAACGATGCCAGCAAGAACCCATTTGCCGGGCTCATTGCGGAGTCCGTCTCTGAATTCTCAGGGACACAGGGTGAAAATGGATGGTTCAATGGATTTCGTAACCTGGGTGATGCCCCAGAGGAAGCCTCTGTCGACTATGATCCCGAAGCCGACTTTGTCGCATTTGATGAAGCAGACGGGTGGACTTGGAGCGGGACAGCATGGGACTGGGCCGACGGCAATGTTCCGTGGACAACCATCAACGCCACTGGCGGGCACCCCAACGGAACCAATAACGGCAACGAAGAGTGGGCGATTCGCCGCTGGGTAGCGGATGAACTAACGGATTCGACTCCACTCGGGATTGTCTATCACCTACACGCAACCAACACCAATGGTACAGGAACATCAGTTCAACTCCATATCAATGGTGAGCATAAGGACACACTCACAGTCGCTGGAAATGATGCCGAAGGTGAAACGCGCACGTTCTACGCAAATGTAAATCCTGGCGACTTCATTGACCTCGGTCTCACACCCGTTGGGCTAGACGACGATCCTTCCGATGGCTCAGATGGGTCCGGCTACACTTTACGTGTGGATTCCAACATCCCGGAAAACCCCACCCAGCCAGATGGTTCGACCTTCGTGCCATTGGTCCTCGGAGATCCCCATCTCTCGGTTCCCTTCCGCACACCGTTTGGCTTGTTAGGCGACGACCCTGGCGTACAAACGAGAACGGTGACGTTGAAGAATTCCGGATCCAACCAAGAACTTTCTATCACTGCAGCAAACTTGGTCGGAGCAAATGCAGCCAACTACACAAACAATCTTGTGACTCCGCTGACATTAGCCCCAGGAGCAAGTCAGGATTTCATCGTAACGTTCGATCCACAAGGCTCCGACGGTGGCTTCATTGCTTCGTTAGAGTTCACGAGCAATGACGAGAACGAAACGACGCGTCGACTGGATCTGAACGCAAATATTCCCGACGCCAACAAGCTGGTAGCTTGGTACAAGATGGACGAAACCGATGGCACACGCTTAAACGACTCCTCTGGCAATGGCTATCACGGGACTTACGTCGCGGGGGATGGTACCATCGAATTAGCTCAACCAAGCCTTGCCGGAGGAACCGCGGTAGGTTTCGCTCCTGGAGCTACGGCGGCCTATGCCGAGGTATCGAGTTTGCCAGGATTCGAAGCCGGATTCTCCATCAGCCTCTGGCACCAGGCTAACGCAGATCTCGCCGACGTTGCCGGGCTATTTGCTAAGGGGGATGGTACTGCTGAGCCTACGCTAGGCGATCCTTACGCATTGGCTGTCGCCAACAGTGAACTGACCTGGTTCGGAGGAGGTGCTCAGGATATTGCCGAAGCTGGGAGCGTGCCCGCAGAACAGGTGCAGCATGTGACCGTGACCTACTCACCAAATGACGATGGCACTAGCACGGTGAAAATCTATCTCGATGGCGTCCTCACTGAAACAAAAGAGGACAGCTCCGAAATCACCGATGATCGCGGGCCGCTTCAACTGGGTGCAGTGAATGGGATGTTTGGCTACAGCGGTCTGTTAGATGACATGCAAATCTACGGACGCGTTCTCTCTGATGACGAAGTTGGTGAACTCCAAGCGAATCCCGGACAGAAGCTAGGGGGCGGCAACACACCGGATCCCCAGCCAAACTCGCCCTTCCGCACTAGTCTAACGGATGTTTCCAAATCAGCCTCTGGAGTGAGCATTAACTCAAGCCTTGGCAATGCAGACACCTACGATGTCGAGTATTCTGAGGATCTCATTTCTTGGGATATCATCGAATCTGGCGTCACCGTAAGCCCTTACGAAGACACCGATGCTACTCGCACCGCGAACGCGTCCGGCTACTACAGAATAAGGGAGTAGCGTATGGCCCTGTCGTTCACCTTCGTCATCATCGGCTCAGGGAATATCGGGTCGACCTACGCTAGGGCTCTTGCCAATATTGACGGCGCTTCGCTGGGAGGACTCGTGTCTCGCAGCGGACGTCGCCCCGATTGGCTGCCTGAGGAGGCCGAAGTTGCTGACTCACTAGGTGAACTTCAGCGTCCCTTTGACGGTGTCATTCTCTGCACTCCCAATGGAACGCATCACGTTCAGGCTAAAGAAGCCGCTGCCTTGGGTAAACACGTCCTCACCGAGAAAGTACTCGATATCTCTCGCGAGAACATGGATCAGATGACCCAGGCCTGCGACGGCGCCGGAGTGACTCTTGCCGTGACCTTTCAGCGACGTATGAGCCCTGACAATGTGGCGGTCAAAGCCCTCCTAGATGCCACTGCCTTGGGACGTGTCTTCGCCGCAGACATGCGTGTGAAGTTCTACCGTGACATGGATTACTACAATTCAGGAGACTACCGCGGTGGTTACGCCATTGACGGTGGAGGCCCGTTTATTCAACAGGCCGCCCACAACGTTGACATCTTCACGTGGTTCTTTGGCATGCCCTGCAAAGTCGTTAGTATGTTAGACACCTTCACCCACGAGATCGAAGCTGAAGATCACGGAGTCGCCCTGCTGCGTTATGCCAATGGAATGATTGGAACAGTCACTGCTTCCACCGCGACGAAACCAGGATTCGCACCCATCTTGGAGATCCACGGAGAACGTGGTAGCCTCGTGATGGAGAACGATGAGATCACCGCGTGGCACGTAGACGGTGTGGACCGGCCTCAGCAGCAGGTGGACTTCGAGGTCCACAGCGGCGCTGGAACAGCCGCAGTTGAGGACACCGCCGGCCATGAAGCGATCGTGAAAGACTTCATTGAGGCTGCGAAGACCGGCAGACAGCCCATGGTACCCGCCTCATCCGGTCGTCTTGCCACAGAACTGGTCCTCCAGATCTACGAAGGCAAAGTTTAGTTTCGTGGTTGCCAGAATCCAAGCCGAATTCAAATGGTGACTCTACGCAATCTCGTCGTCAGGTCCGCGGCGACTTCTTCGCCCAGATGGGAACTCAGCAGTTTCATTTGCTGTTTGAACCTTTGCCAGGGATTTACTTCTTTGCCAAAGATCGCGAGAGTCGATTGATGTGCGCGAGTCAGCCGATCCTCGAACGTCTCGGCGTGCTAGACGAAGACAGTATCGTCGGCACGCGTGACCACGAATATTTCCCTCCCCAGCTAGCCGACAACTTTGTCCAAGATGATCAACAGGTCATCAAGACCGGCAAGCCACTTATCAATCGCGTTGAGATCTAGTACAATGAACAGCACTTACTAGACTGGTTTATCACTAACAAGCTACCTCTTCATGATCAAAAGGGCGGCATTATCGGCCTCATGGGGTTCGTTCAGAGCCATGAGGGCAAGAAAGAGTCGTTCCTTCCATACTCACACATCAACGAAGCTTTCGACTATATCCGAGAGCATCACTCCGGGCGGATCAATGTATCTGCCCTGGCTCGCAAAGTGGGTGTATCGGAACGACAACTCCATCGCAAGTTTCGCGCGGTCTTCGAAATGGGAGTGCAAGAGTTCCTCGCAAAGACACGAATTCAAGCAAGTTGCGATGCGCTGATCCACCAAGATGGATCAATTTCCGAGATCGCGGGCGACTTTGGATTTTGTGATCAAAGCGCCTTCACCCAGCAGTTTCGGAAGCACACTGGCATGACCCCACTGAAACACAGACTGCGCTACCGAGAATAGATATCGAGGTTGAGCTTTGGGCAAGAGCACCATCAGTAGAATTCCAGTTTTTGAACCATCTCCTCACCTCCATCGCGCTGCTACTGGTAGACACAGCATTTGCAAACGGAGCGGTCTCTCCGCTTGAAGGTCCCAAGGCCAACTCGACCATCACCTCGGTCGAGGAACAGCAGCAAGACAAGAAGCGACCGGAGTTTCGCGAACCGACGGATGTCAGTGGTCAGCCGGTCACCGCCACCAACTTGCCGCTCACCCCAGCGAAAGGAGAGCGCCTCGTGTTCATTGGCAATGGCTTGGCGGAGCGCATGCAGCACTTTGGCCTCTTCGAAACGCTGTTGCATCAGCATTTTCCGACAAGCGAGATCACCTTTCGAAACATGGGAATTCCCGACCACACTCCTGGATTCCGGCCCGAGATAGGACAACCGAATCCCTGAGCGTTTCCTGAGGCCAAACAATTTCATCCAGAAATCAACAGTCACTATCGGAAGGGACATTACCCGACACCCGATGAATGGCTGACGATTATTGAAGCGGACACCATCGTCGCCTTTTTGGGATTCAACGAATCGTTTCACGGACCTGAAGGCCTTGCCCGTTTCCGCGATGAGCTGGCTGCCTTCATCAATCACACGCAACGCAAGGCCTACAACGGGAAGAAGGCACCACAATTGGTTTTGGGCCATGGAGCAGCACCCTGACTATCACTTGCCCTCAGCACGCCTTAGAAACACTGACCTCAATCGGTATGCTACAGCGATCAAAGAGATCGCTTCACTGAAATCTGTCGGTTTGATTGACCTCTACCAGCCTACACTTACGATGTTCGGTGGCGCTGACTCTCCGCACACCTTCAATGACGTTCACCTAAATGATCAAGGCTATGCAGCCTTAGCTCCTATTCTCATGAGTACTCTCTCCGACAAGGCTACGGGCGCAGATGTGAATCCTCTTCTAACCGAGGCCATTCTCGATAAGTCATGGTTCTGGAAAAATGACTATCGTGGGCGTCTCTGGGTGTCCACGGTCCCAAGTTATCCACACTACAAGCCTGGCGGCGAGCGTCCTAACGATAAACTCCTCATCTATGAAGACACGGATGGCGATGGGCGAGCGGATAAAGAGACCGTCTTCGCCGATGGTCTTCACGTGCCAATCGGTTTTGAACTCACACCAGAAGGCGTCTACATTTCTGAGGAACCTTATCTAACCATTCACAAAGACACGGATGGTGATGCCCGCGCAGACACCAAGGAATATATCTTGGACGGTTTTGATCCCAACGATACCAATCACGCGATCTCGGCATTCGATTTCGATAACGGCGGTTGCATCTTCATGTGTGAGGGCCGTTTCCTTCACTCACAGGTAGGAACCCCTTGGGAAAGTGAGCGAATGGCTGATGGAGGCGCGTGGCGCTTTGACCCCAAGTCTTGGAAAGTCGAGCGGGTCGTCCAGACAGACGTTCATAATCCTTGGGGGTTCACTCATGATGAGTTTGGACAAAAATTGGCTCTCCGTCAGGTTTGCTGGATAGAAAGCTATCGGAACTTGAGCTAGGCGTAGCCAAGATCTGTGATGCCTCAGGCCCGGTCTACCACTCGTGATACGAGATCGTTGAATCCTTCGATCTTTCCTGAAGTGATTTGATGTTTACAGAAGGGCACGATCTTGTCCGCCTGCTTTTGGAACCCTTTTGCTAGTCTCTGAAATGGTGATAGGCCGCTTTCGGCAGCTGTGTTGCACCACTGCAACAATGCTTTCTTCGCACAGCCTGGATAGCGGTAAGCGTGCACCACCCGGAACTGCCCCTTCAGAAAGTAGGCCGTGGTGATGTTCTCATTGATCTCTTGGAGAGCTCTTAGTCTGACGCTTCCTCTATCATCTAGGTTCTCTTCATTCGCGAGCAGGATGAATCGACTCCCTTTGATGACCGCTTTCTCCTCAGCCTTGGCTTGTCTCCATTCCTCTTGTTGCTAACAGAACTGCCACTCTTCCAGTCGTAGCAGATGATGCAGGGATCGTTGCCTTTTCCATGAAAGACGGAAGCACACAATGGAAAGTCAGTGATGATCGTGTCTGCGCTGTCTCGCTCATGCACTATCAAAGGTCTCGTATCACAGGAGGATTAGCAGTCTTGGGGTGAATTCATCGAGCCCTATGCACCAGTCATGTACAGCCTCGTCTCCAGGCCCGGGCTCTAGAAAGCGGACGTAGAGAATGTGGTCCGGAACGCGTTGCGGGCTATTGCCAAGGCGATTCCAAAGTTTGATCACTAGACTAACACGCACACTTTACAGAGTTGGTTCTTTCGCGTTCTACGATCCAAACTCATGGATCACTTTCGCGAGAATGCCCATCAAGATTACGGCTCCGGCCGATCTGCGGTAGTCCGAATGATCAAGGAAATACCGACTAAAGAAGAGGCCGCTTGAGATTCCGAGTATCATCAACATGTCTTCCAATGGGAAGCCCAA
>JAACDM010000057.1 GCA_009936795.1 Verrucomicrobiaceae bacterium
ATCCGGCCTGGAACAAAATTCAACGGATTTATATATATCATAAATTATTTAATAACCATAAGGCCAGACCCGGAGGAACGACAACACTGCTCTACCTCTGTCCGGGAGAGAAGTCGTACTGACGACGTTTCCGCGTTATCTTGCCAGTCATCCTCTGCCTCCAACTGTTGAGTGCGATTACCAATGACAGCAACATAGCAAACGGGTGTAACGCTAGACTCGACCAGGAAGTGTGAAATCGTACCGTGAGAACAAGGCGGATCAAGAGGATCAGTTGGGCCTGCAAGGTCACGAGCCATGGCTGCCCCCGGACAATGAACCAGACGAACGGCAGGAACATAGTCACCGCTAGAATCACGCCTACACCAAGGAACTCAAGTGGCCTACCTTCAAATGCAGGCCGAAAATTCTTGCTGGAGCCTTCCCAGACCTCGAGAAATTCTCGATACATTCGACACTCCACCACACGGTGGCCATCAACGTTGATGATACGCCATCCCTTTGGAATCCTCTTCGTCACCTCTCGTCCAAGGGCGACATCCTCAACCAGGTTGTTCTTGACCACCTGATGGCTACCAAGCGCCTTGTAAGCATCCCGTGTAAACAGCATGTATTGGCCATTGGCAGCTCCCATCCTCCGCCACATCGCCCTCGGCACCCACCGAAAAGATTTGTGTGATCGCTGGGCAATTCGAAGAAACCAATAATAAACGAATGCCAGGACTAACAGATAGCTAATTAGAATGATCAGCTTTTCTGCCCACGTCACAGTAACCTGATGCGGCCAGACAGATAGCAACTGCGTCTGCTTTTCCACGGCCATGACCACAGCGCTCTCCACGCTCGTCTCATGATGTACCGTATCAGCGTCAGTGAAGAGTAGAAAGTCTCCCGTTGCTTGACGAGAGAGTTGATAGCAAGCCCAAGGCTTGCCTGCCCAACCACGAAGCATCGTCTGACCTCGCATGAGCTGACATTTCCCCCAACTGTTTTCGTAAAAGCCTAATCCTTTCGCCACATCCGCTGTATCATCCTCCGAGCAGTCCTCTAGCAGGATCACTTCGATATTTCCGTAGGTCTGCGACGATAGCGACTCTAAGCAACGCCCTATTTGATGTGCTTCGTTCCGCGCAGGAACAAGCACCTAAACCCGCGGCTGATCGATATCGTGCGGCCACTTCATCCGCCGCCGTTTCACCGTCAGAAAGCAGATGGCGTTTAGTAGCACATTGAGGAGAAAAAGCCCCAAAAGAACAATCACCACGACATCATATGTTCCAAAGAATCCTTCCATCAATTCGTTTGAATGAATGTGAATTGGAGCCCAAGATAAACCCGCATCTTGTTCGTAGTGAGACCAACAGTAGCTTGTAACCTCCGAAAGCAGATTCCTTAAAATTGAGTCTTGCGGTGAGCCATGGTCATTCCCGCATGGTAACCGCTAGTCCAGGCATTCTGGAAATTAAAGCCACCGGTGATACCATCGACGTTCATGATTTCGCCAGCAAAGAAGAGGCCCGGACATCGACGACTCTCCATCGTCTTGAGGTCAATCTCCCTCACATCCACGCCTCCACAGGTGACGAACTCGTCCTTGTTCATGCTCTTACCTCGCACCTCAAAGGTTGCTTGGTGGAGTTGTTCAACAAGAGCCTTTAGCTGATCTCGGGTAAGCTGCGACCAAAGTTGTCCCTCGCTTACTCCATCCCTCTCTAACAAACGCACCCACAAGCGTATCGGAACCTCTGTAAACGGAGTTCGAACGGGCAACTGCCGTTTCCCCCAAGTTTCACGACAACGCCTTAGCACCGCCTCTGCCCCCTTCTCCGGCAACCAATCCACTTGCATGGTGAATTGATAGTCTTTCTCCGCCAGTTCGCGTGCGCCCCACGCGGATAGCCTGAGAATGCCTGGCCCACTCATTCCCCAGTGCGTTACTAACAGTGGCCCAGAAGCCTTGAGCCGAGTTCCCTCGATTGCACAATCGACACGGTCCACGGATACGCCAGCCAGATCTTTCAACCTTGGATCTGGCACCTTAAAGGTAAAAAGCGATGGCACAGGTGGGACAAGGGCATGGCCTAGAGATTCCGCTAGTTTCGCACCGCTAACCGCTCTAGTGCCGCCGGTGGCAAGAAGCACATTCCGCGCACGCAAGACCTCTCCATCAGATAACACAAACGTAAATACGCCGGAATCTAACCGAATCGCCGTCACTTCACACCGCCGACGCACCTCTACCTGGGCATCGTCAGCCGCATCTTGAAGACAATCCATGATCGTCTGCGAATCATTAGTCACCGGAAACATCCGCCCATCCGCCTCGGTTTTCAGGGCTACTCCATGAGCTTCAAACCACGCAATCGTCTCGGTCGCCCCCCAACGATGGAGCGGCCCAATCAATGCCTTCTCCCCTCGTGGATAGTGCGCGCTAAAAGCCTTGGGCTCCTGGCAATCGTGCGTAACATTGCACCGCCCACCGCCCGAGATCTTCACCTTGCCAAGGACCTGGCTCGTCCGTTCCAAGATCAAGGTACTTCCCCCACCCATCTCGGCATGAGTGATAGCGCCGAAGAATCCAGCTGCACCGCCTCCAATGGTGATCAAATTCCAAATCATTTCACTTGCTGCCACATGCCCATGCTATTGCCTTGGCCCCATGTATCTGCTTGTCAATCTTACTTGCTTCGTCATTGCCCTAGGCTGCCCGCTGATCACGCTGAATGCCGCCACGGTCCCGGGAGAGCTAGAATCAACTTCCTTCGCAGGAACCGATATTGTCCCTTCTCCAGCCTGCCTGTGTGCTGCTCCTACTGGTGAAGTCTTTGTCGGCGTAGACCTGAATGGCTCACTCGGCAAACATCCAGGCAAGGGACGGGTGGTCCGCTTGATAGATTCCGATCACGACGGCATTGCCGATAGACACACGATCTATGCAGAAGTCGATAACCCACGAGGCCTGATCTCCGTTGGCAAAGATCTCTTTGTCCTGCACACAGTCATCCCCAAAGACACCGGCATCTTGTCGGGAATGCATCTTTCTGTCTTTCAAGACAATGATTGGAACGGCAAAGCGGATGGACCTGGCAAACGGCTCGTTTCCAATGTCTCCACCGTGAAACACAACAGAGCCAGAGGCGCGGAACACACCACGAACGGCATCGTGCTCGGAATCGACGGCTGGATCTACATTGCCGTGGGCGACTTCGGATTTGTCGACGCCGTTGGCTCGGACGGCACGACACTGACCATGTTAGGCGGCGGCATCGTTCGCGTAAGACCGGATGGCACTGAAATAGAAACCTACACTCATGGCACCCGCAATATCTACGATGTCGCCATCGACCCCTTCATGAATATCTTTACTCGCGGAAATACCAATGACGGTGGCGGGTGGAACGTTCGGTTCATTCATCACGTCCAATCCGGGGAGTATGGTTACCCCGTTCTCTTTAAGAATTTCACCGGAGAAATGTTACCAGCGCTAGAAGATCTCGGTGGGGGCTCAGGCACGGGAGCACTCTTCCTCGCGGAACCAAACTGGCCAAGCTCCTACACTAATGTCCCGCTCATGGCGGATTGGGGCCGCAGCCAACTCGTCCTCCATCGCCTATCGAAAGACGACGCCAGCTTCACGCAGAAACCCGAGGAATTCATTCGCTCATCTCAGATTGCCGATCTCGACGTCGACGGTTCCGGTCGCCTCTATCTCGCCGCTTGGGATGGCGCAGGCTACAAGGGCAGCGATGAGAAAGGCTATGTCGACCGCGTCGTCCCCAAATACTGGCGCTACCAGGCCTTTCCTGATCTAGAGAGGCAGAGCACTCCTCAACTCATCACTCTGTTAGAATCACCCAGTGCCGTGAAGCGCCTCCACACACAGCAGACCTTACTCCGCCGGAGGGCAGAACCCGCTCCACTCCTCGATCTGTCCAGGAACGCCTCAGCATCGCTCGAATCACGTGTCGCAGCTCTCTACACCGCTCGACAACTCGGGGCCAGCTCCAAAGACATCCTTGCTCTAGCAGAGAATCCAGCCCTGCATGAGTTCGCTTTACGTGCGGCCGCAGATCGCCTCAGCCAAGCCGCCGATGTGCCCATAGCACCATTCGTGGAGGCCCTTAAAGCTTCCGATCCCCGAGTCCGAGTCGCAGCAGCGATCGGGCTTGGCCGGCTCAAAGACGTCAACGCAGCAGACGCTCTCCTCGCCGTCGCCAACCCTCCAGCAGGAACCTACGCACCTCAACCAGCCACTGCCAAAGTAGCTCCGCCTGCCTTCATGTCGAAGAAGCTGAAACCGCTTCAGACCCAACGCATAACGGTCGACACCGAGGGCTGGAGAGAACTTCACCTTGTCGTGACAGACGGTGGCGACGGCCGAGGCCATGATCACGTCGGCTGGTTCGAACCGACACTCATCATGGCAGATGGCACCAAGAAACATCTAACAGACCTAAAATGGACATCAGCAGATCAAGGTTGGGGCAAGACACTCATCGACCGAGATTGCACGGGACAATCCTTGGCGCCGATCAAAGGCAAAGCCTGCGAGTTTGGCATCGGCACTCACGCCCCCTCACACATTACCTACCACCTACCAGAAGGCGTCGTGCAGTTGAAGGCCTACATCGGAGCAACCCAAGGCGCCAACGCTGGGCGCGGGCTCGTCGAGTATGTGGTTGATTCCAAGAACCCGACCTTTACCAAGAAAATTGAAGGACCGCACGCCTCACCCAACGCGGCCATCGTTTTACCTCACGTCGCCATTCAGTCGTTGGTAAAACTCCAAGCCAGGGACGCCAGCCTCAACGCCCTGGACACCGAAAATCGTCCTGCCGCCCTCTGGGCTCTCAAACATTTCCATGACGCCGCTACCGTAGACTATCTGCGAGGAAAGGTATCCTCAGAAATGGACGAGCAGAACCGCGCAGAACTTCATGCACTGCTTGCCCGTCTCTACCAACGTGAGGCGCCCTACGACGGCTCCTGGTGGTGGGGCACACGTCCCGAAACCCGAGGCCCCTACTACAAACTTGCCAAGTGGGAACGGAGTGACGCCATCGCACGGTCGCTTCAAGAGGAGTACGCCAACGGCAGCTCCTCAGCCAAGCAACAGCTCGAATTCTGGAACGAGAAACTTCGGTTAGGTTTTGAAAATATGATCAATCAGAGCTCAGAAGCCAAGGACGCCGATAAGGAATCCAAAGTCGATCTCTCGAAGATCGCGAACAAAGCAGGCGAAGTGGGTAATACCTCCATCGAAGATATCATCCTCTCTCTCGACACCCTGCAAGGCGATCTGGTGCGAGGCGAACTGCTCTTTACTCAACAAGGCTGCACCGCATGCCACACCTTGACCAGTGATCAGCCTCAAAAAGGACCGTTCATGGGTCAAGTAGGCGCTATTCTAACACGTGAGCAAATAGCGGAATCCATCCTCAAGCCAAACGCCTCCATCTCTCAAGGTTTCGCTACGGTCGAGATCGATATCAGCGGCGGGAAGACGCTGGTCGGCTTTGTCTCCGAAGAAACGGCCGACAGCTTGGAACTCCGTGACATCACCGGGAACGTGACCAAACTAAAAAGTGACGCTATCAAAAGTCGCAAAGAACTCGCCCTGTCCATGATGCCTCCAGCGCTAGCCAACGCCCTCAGCCTCCAGGATTTCGCATCACTAGTCGACTTCCTAGCAAGCCGCAAAGAAGGCTAGCGCCAAAACTTTCGAACTCTACATAGTGTAACCGCTAAGTTTCTCGGTCCCATTCGCCCCGATCAAGCATCGCCCCTTCTTTAAACTTTGAAGGATCTAAGACCACCCGTTTGATCCGTTGGCGCTTCCAGGTGTAAGTCAAATGCACGCGTCCGTCATGCGCTTGAATCATCGCAGGGTAGCTAAACTCCGCTTTCTCCTCATGCTCAACAACACCGATCTGACGCCACTCTATCCCATCATTGGAAATTGCTAGGTTCAGAAGCCCACGACGCCCCCATCCTGTTTTGCCGGATCCGAGATGATTGTAAATCAACAGGTGCCTACCATCTGCCAAAGTGACCACATCCACTCCCGAGTTGGGATTGGGTAACGAGGTCTTACCCATGGGAGACCAGGTGTCCCCACCATCCTCCGAGAAGCTCGTCGAAATCACCCCCTCTTTAGTCCGGCAGAGCACCTGCAACTTGCCATTGCGATGTTCTAAAAACGTCGGTTGAATGGCGTTAAACGTCGACGCCTCGTGAATCGGGCCGATTCGTTTCCACACCCCAGTAGGTTCCCCGTTGGTTAGGCTGATCTTCTCGAAATGAACCCGCCAACCATCATGTTCGGTCGACGATCCGCACAAGAGCGTACTCCCATCATCCACCAGAATCGGTTTGCAGCGCACCGGTCCATCAATCCCCTCTGGCAACCGTCGACGCCCGGAAAAGGTCACGCCATGATCTCGACTGATCATGAGTTCCCCCCACCAAGCGTCGGGACTTGGCCCAACCTTGAAGAAGAGCAACGTCGACCCCTCGTCAGGCGTTTGATAGAGCACTGGATTCCAACAGGGGTGCCGGTGCCCCTCGTATTGAACCCCGTTCGCCCACTCCGTCGGAGCAGACCAGTCCGTAGAACCCGTCTTGAGTTCACTCGTCCAAATCCCCACGTCCTTGGCCTTCTCCTTCGTTCCCCCGAACCAAGCAACCAGAATACCCCGAGGGGTTTCACACAGCGTGGAGGCGTGGCATTGCGGAAACGAGGCCTTCGTGAAGACAAAGTCTTCACTGACAAAGCCAGCGAATCTCTCAGCAGACCAGGCATGAGAGAGAAGAACGAGGGGCACTAGGAAGGAAAAGGCTTTCATTCCACAAGTCTTCACCCAGACGTCCACTCGTCGCGAGACTAAAAGCACTTGAAACTCGGAGCGTTCTCTGTAGCAGAAGCCGGGTATGAACAAGAGCTTGCTCACCAATCTCATCGCCCTCGCCCTCGTCGGAATCGGCTACGCCATCCCTGCAACCCACACCTTAGCCACCCCATTGCGCGCGATCGGCCTGTTCGCAGCGTCTGGCGCGTTTACGAATTGGATTGCCGTTCACATGCTCTTTGAGAAAGTGCCAGGCCTCTACGGTTCAGGGGTCGTTCCCAGTAGGTTCGAGGAATTCAAGGAGGGCATTCGCAGTCTCATCATGAACCAGTTCTTCACTGAAGAGAACGTAGAGAACTTCTTCGCCACCCAAGCAGAGTCTGGCCAGTCTGCCATTCACCTCGATCCTGATCCCATCCTCTCTCTCGTCGACTACGACCAAATGTTCGGCAAATTGACCGATGCCGTCATGGCATCGCCCATGGGAGGCATGCTCGCCATGATCGGCGGAGCGAAGGCACTCGCCCCTCTCCAGGAACCTTTTCAAAAAAACGTCGAACAAGAGATCCGCGTGCTCGTCGAGTCCCCCAAGCTGATGGAAGCCGTCCAAGCCAGCGTCTCCAGCGGCGGCCATAGCGAAGAAATCATTGAGAAAGTCGAAAACATCGTTACCCGTCGCCTCGACGAACTCACCCCGCAGATGGTCAAAACCATCGTCCAAGACATGATCCGTGAACACCTCGGCTGGCTCGTCGTCTGGGGCGGCGTCTTCGGCGGCCTCATCGGCCTCTTAACTACCCTCTTACCAAGCTAAACCCTTCACCTCCTAGCAGTCCGACGCGTCAGCGAGGCCTATTCAAGTGATTGACAGAAAGCCTTCAGAGATCTTGAAATAATATCGGCTTGTCCGTCGCTTGAACCACGAACCCCTGCAAGATTCCACCCACCATGGCGGAAGGAAGAGTGCAATTCTATGCACATTGGGAGTGATGGTAAACTGATATATTTCATCCACGCTGATAATTCTGGCGAACGCACCATTCCTAGGAAGCTTTATTCAGAGCCAGAGAGCCGAAACAGTTTCTTGGCGGGGGCAGATCCTAGTGCGGAAGGTTGGACTGTCCGCCTCAGTCCGACCATCTGTGGCGTTAACATCGACCAAACGGAGATACAACTTGACCCATCCCGGCCGTTCGAGACTAACACCCCTCATTGGGATAGCCAAAGGCACCAAGTAGCACCTAGCGAAATGGCGGATCGAGTAAGCAAGACTACCAATGAAAATAGGACCACAGAGGAAAAGCCTAAGAGTCTGTCGGACCTTACAAATC
>JAACDM010000474.1 GCA_009936795.1 Verrucomicrobiaceae bacterium
AAAGCCATTCTTTCTCTATCTCCCTTACACGTCGCCACACTATCCCGTCTGCCCGCTGCCCGAGTTTCATGGGCAAGGCAAATGCGGCGCTTATGGTGAATTCCTGATTGAGACCGATCACCACGTGGGGAGGATCTTAAATTTCCTTGAAACAAAGAAACTCGATCAAAATACCCTGATCGTCTTCACCAGTGACAACGGTCCTGAGAATCGCTGGAAGCAAAGCCTTAAAACTCATGCGCATGACAGCAGAGGCGGCTATCGAGAAGGCAAACGGTCCGTCTATGAAGGCGGGCACCGTGTTCCCATGCTCCTACGCTGGCCCGATGGAATCGTGGAACCTTCGCGACAGTGTGACCGTGCGGTTGGGCAAGTGGATCTGTTAGCGACCTTTGCCGAATTAGTCGAGGCCTCATTGCCGGCGAATGCCGGAGAAGACAGCCAAAGCTTCGCCGCTGTGCTATGCGACCCAAACCACAAGCATCAGCGTTTGCCTCTGATCAACCACGGAAATAATCGCCGCTATGCCATCACAGAGGGTAACTGGAAGCTGATCCTACCTGGTAAGGAACGCCCCGCAGAACTCTATCAACTCGCCGAAGATAAGGCAGAGGAGAAAGACGTTGCCAAACAGCACCCGAAGGTGGTCGATCGCATGACACAACAGATCAACCAGATCATCACCAGAGGACGCACCACGGAAGGCCCAGTCCAACCAAACGACACCGGCTACTGGAAAGACCTTGAGTGGATCACGAGCGAACACTTCAAATCCTTGACCAAGAAGAATACTTCAGAACCTAAGCTCTAGCCTTCATGACCCGAACATTTCTCTTCTACATTCTCACGGCAGGACTCCTTGCAGCAGCCCCGACCAATATCGTCTTTGTCATCACTGATGATCAGGGATACGGCGACCTCGGCTGCACGGGGAACCCCATTATCAAAACGCCTCATATCGATAAGCTTGCCTCCGAGTCCTCCGGCTTGAGTGATTACCATGTAGGACCAACCTGCTCGCCTACCCGCTGCTCTCTCCTGACGGGGCATTGGACAAACCGTACCGGTGTCTGGCATACGATCATGGGTCGCTCCATGCTTCGCGAGAACGAGGTCACCATCGGCCAGATGTTTATGGATGGTGGCTACCAGACTGGCATGTTCGGCAAATGGCATCTCGGGGACAACTACCCCTACCGACCGGAAGATCGCGGCTTCACGGAGGTTTACCGGCACGGCGGTGGCGGTGTTGGTCAGACTCCAGACGTCTGGGACAATGCCTACTTCGACGGTTCCTATTTCCACAACGGAAAGATCGTCCCCGCTAAAGGTTTCTGCACCGATGTGTTCTTCGAGCAGGCCAACTCCTTCATCTCCAACTGCGCCAAGGACGAAAAGCCTTTCCTCGCCTACATCTCGCTCAACGCGCCTCATTCTCCTCTTCATACACCGCAGAAGTATTTGGACATGTACAAGGATCAATCTGACAAGATCGCTGCATTCTATGGCATGATTACTAACATTGATGATAACATCGGCAAGACACGCGAATTAGTGAAATCGCTAGGCACCGAAAAAGATACCATCTTCATCTTCACCACCGACAACGGGTCCGCCGCTGGCACCAAGATCTACAACGCTGGCATGAAAGCGGGGAAAGGCAGTCCGTATGACGGAGGCCACCGAGTCCCTTTCTTTGTCCACTGGCCTGCGGGCGGCCTGGACAAGAAGCACGAGGTTAATGAACTGACACACATGGTCGACATCGTTCCGACGTTGTTAGAGCTGACTGGAGTAAAGAAGCCAGAGACCGTGAAGTTCGACGGCCTATCCATCGCAAAGTTACTCGATCCAAGCAAAGAGAAGGTATTGTGGCCGAATCGCTTCGTTATTTCAGACTCCCAGCGTGTGCGTGCCCCTATCAAATGGCGTGGTTCTGCCGTCATGTCGAAGAAGTGGCGGCTCATTAAGGGCGAGGAGCTCTACGAGATCGCCGCTGACCCCGGACAGAGAAACGACATCGCCGCTGATCACCCGGAAGTTGTCGCGAAGATGCGCGCCTTCTATGAGGAATGGTGGGCCGAGCTTGAACCCACCTTCTCCCAGACCACGGAGATCTACCTCGGTCACCCAGATCATCCCGAAGTGACTCTAACAGCGCACGACTGGATCCAGAAGATCTACCCGCCTTGGCATCAGGGCTCCATCCGCAGCGCTAAACGGTCACAAGAGAAAGACAATCCCAAGCACATGGGGCACTGGGCGGTCAAAGTCGTGCGCGATGGCAATTACCGTATTTCCCTTCGCCGGTGGCCAGCAGAATCAGGAGCCGCTATCAACGCTTCTTTACCTGCTGGAAAGAACGTGCCAGGCACCTCCAAGGCCTTCCGCGTCGTTCCTGGGGAAGCGATCGATGCTACCCATGGAACACTGCGCATTGACGGCAAGGATTTGGAAACCAAGCCCGTTGCACAAGATGCAGCTGAAGTTTCGTTCGAAGCCGAACTTAAGAAGGGATCTTACACGCTCGCGCCCGTCTTTAAACTCACGGATGGAGAAGTGGGTGCCTACTACACCGTCGTCAACTGGCTCGAGTAGTCACCAATGACCTCACCCCAATCAAGTAGGCAGGAAATAATCCT
>JAACDM010000058.1 GCA_009936795.1 Verrucomicrobiaceae bacterium
CCCATGCTGCTCACGCAGCACCCGAACCTCCTCTCGCAGATACTCGATAACCTCTTGCTGATTTTTATTCAACCTGCCGGCAAGGCAAAATTAGAATGAAACAAATGGAATCCAAGCATGCTTTCCCCGCCCGAATTCATCACGGAGAAAAGTCAACCTTCTCGATGTTCAAGTCCCGCCCCCCCCCAACGGATTGCGCAGAGCAATCGACTTTTGACACATTATAGGATCCTGCCTTCGATCCGCACGGGTTTAAATATGGAGTGGCGACGGCGCACTCACATTTTCTGTTAGAGCGAGACCGTCAGCCTGAGATAGAGACTCTCTGAGTCAGGCATCTCGTTCGAGCGCAGTATCACACGCGCGGCGTCGTCTTCCCGATTGAGCATCTCAACTTCAACCCAATGGATCAGATCAGCGGAGGACTCAAGAGTAATCGTGACTTGGCGCTCAGAGGTCTTCGGATAATGGACTTCGACAGTCGCCTCTCTCCATTGGACTTCAATGCTAGGGATTGCAGAACGATCGATGGGCGACGTGCCGAGCGCGAACTCGATGAGATTGGCGTATCGGTCTCCATCAGGATCGGCAGCGGGATCACCCATCCAGTCTTCGCCAACACCTGCTCGCCACTCAGCGTAGGAGAGGGCTGGGAGGTTTTCTCTTAGGAGTCCGGGCGAGCCGCCAGGTTGAGCGCTTGCTCGCCATGCATTGGCGTCGCCCAGATTGTCCGAAGATATCGAAACCCGTTCGAGCGAAGCGCCTTTCCCGTCGGCCATCGAAGGCCAGTCTTCGGAATCGTCGTAGGTAAATGTCAGAATCGGTTCGCCCGATGGCGTGGCGATCGTGAACTCCTCGCCGCCATTGCTCAGTGCCCCCTCCCATTGACCGGCGACCAGGGTTTCGTTGACTTGATAGTGCTCAAGAAAGGCTTCTAGGTCTTCCACCACGAGGACGGCTTCATTTGGATCTAAGGAAAGTATCGGGAAAGCGAACTCCACGGCACCTCGAAGCTGTACCTTTGAGAGATCAAGGGGAACTTCCCCCCGATTCACGAGCTCGACGAATTCCAAGACGTCTGCCCCCTCTGGGTTGTAGTGGATTTCAGAGACTGTGAGATTACTGCTAGATGCGGCTTCCGTCCCCACCAGGAAAGGGGCTCTGCGCAGCGTGCTCCATTTGCCAAATAGACTGCGTAGGCGCGCGGTGACCACGGTGTTTTCGGATAGAGTAATCGGTTCCTTATACACAACAGCTTGCGCGCTGATATTGCCTCCATGTTCACGGGGATCGCTCCCGTCAATCGTATAATAAACGCTTCCAGTGAAAGCCTTGAATCTGGAACCAGGATTCACCTCAAGAGCGAACCCAGTCGGCATAGGACCGCCATTCTGATTGAAGCTTGGCGGGCTCGGCACTTGGGAATCAATCCACTCAAGCCGAGCGGTGAGCCATTCGCGGACAAAGGCCACTTCCTTGGCGTAAGTGTCGCGCGCGCCCTCTCCCGGATCTGCCCGCGTGCTGCCACCTGTAGACCAAACAGCTTTGCCCAGGGCATCCCATTTCTCAAAGTTGCGCTGGGCACTTTCTTCTAACAGAGCGCCGACGGCGTCGATATCGCCTAACAACACTTCGTTGGTGAGTAAATCCTGCCGCAATTTCACCCAGCGGTCTTCCCACTGCTGCTGATACTCAGGATCCTCATCCAACTGGCCCCACGATTTCATCCAATGACCTCCGTTCGTCATGTAGGAATCATTCCAGCCATCGCTTCGCCATCCGGGTACAGGGTCAAAGAGGCGCGTCAGGCCATAGGATTGGTTGTAATCCCAGAGTGGGCCCATTTGTACTTGGCCAGTGTCATTCAGGGAAAGAAAGGTGCTCGCACCGTCGATATTTCGCGAGAGTTCGCGCATGATATCGTAGTCAATATGCGAGGGAAGGTCGAGATACTTGAGATAACCTTCGTTTGGATCCTGGAAGTCATCATTGAGCACGGCCTGTTCGACCGCATTGTAATGCTCACGCACCGCCTGCTTGCGTTCGGGATCCTCTTCACTGTCACGCGGTTCGACATACTTCAATCGGATGCCTGTTGCCGACGTCCAGTGTTGATTCACATTGGTCGCTTCTAAGATGTAGCTGTCGTCATTGATCTCCAGGCGATCGGCAGACGCTTTGATCTTCTCAGTGAGCACGTAGACGCCCTGATAATCGTCCATGGTGAAGCGCTCATCGCTATTCATATCCACGAACAACTCGATGAAACGCGTGCGTGGTGAGTAGTAGCCTAACTTCTCCCACCATCGGAATGTGATTTCATTGCGCATCAACGATTTATCGAAGTAGGGAGCCGCAAGGATCCAATCCGAATCCGCAGGCAGTCCGAGCAATGGAATGTCGCGGTCTTCATCACCTTCGCCCCAGGTCTCAAATTTGAACTGTTTCTTAGGCCACCCACGAGAACTTGCGCCTCTCACATTCATGCCTGCCCGGCCAACATGCTGTGGCGTCGCCGTGATCGCGGCACGACCGTTCTCCTCGGTGTCAAAGAAAGCGCTGCAGACGGAGCTCTGGGGGAATCCCATGCCGAGCGACGAGTCTTGGGAAAAGTCATGACCACGAGAATCGATCAAGGCCACTGGCAGATCTGAGTCAAAGTTACTAACCTCATCATCCACAGCAAGATAGATTTGGGTGGCTAACGGGCTCACCACTTGGCCACCAACAGTGACGTCGGCGCGCAAGCACATCGATTCCGAGATCGTGAAGGGCCCCGTGTAATTGGTGCTGTTAAAGATACTCGGCTCGCGCCCGTCTGTGGTGTAACGTATGGAGCCGCCTTCCGTCTCCGTTGAGAGCGTGATCTCAAATGGTTCCTTAAAGACGCCAGCAGGTCGAGAGTAGTTCACACCACCTAAAGTCGACACACCCGTCGGATCGTTCGGGGCGCCGGGTGTTGGTTTGAGAAGGAAGATTGCCGTCTCGGATTCTGGAGTTGCCCGACCAAAGGCAATGTCCGGATGTTGCGCAGGAAACTCGATCTCATCCAGGAGTAACACACCATCACGATCCGTCAGGATCACCACCCCACCAGACCCGCGTAAGCGAAACGGTGCATGCAAAGGACCTTGTTCAGGATCATTGTCTAACCAAATCAGCAATCGTCCGAGCGGAGCGACCATCGTGTTCTCCGGCACGCGCCACAGGGTGGGATCCTCGCGATCATTGCTCAAGTAGAGACCACCAAGATCCTGCGGGGCGTCTTCTGGATTGTAGATCTCTACCCAGTCATCAAACTCTCCTTGGCCATCCGAAGACGAGGCGTCATTCACCGCCATGAACTCGTTGATCACGAGGGCCGACTGAGCAACGACAGTGTTAAGTAGAAACAGAAAGATGAGTAGCGGTCGCATGGATTTTCTATTTCGAAATGTTGGGTGCCCTATAGGTGAAAGACTTCACGAAACGGGGCTATTATCAGGATTCAATGGCGTACTGTCCGGAAACTTGAATCGTCGCAGTTTCAGACGGTATCACAATAGTAATAACAAAGCAATCCGCCAAGCCGCTCGCGGCAATTCACCTCACTCTCTCTCGATCTGAACCGAAGTCCGGTTCAATGGTTTTGTTGTCTAACCCTTGGTGATTTCTCTCGTGATGGTAGTGCCGGCAAAACTGATCGACTGCTCATCGCAGTGACCTCTCCCCGTAGCGTCCGAAAACTCGAATAGCCATGCTATTCATGCTGCCTTCCGGTAGTAGTAGCGAAGCATTCCGCCCAACCGCTCACTAAATTCAACCCTCCTTTCACTTGGCGAACCGAACTCCGGCTCGATGATCCCATTCTCCAATCCTTGGTGGTTCCTCTCTCCATGGTAATGCTCGCAGAACTGCCTTACCGCTTGCCTCAATGAACCCTCCCCGATCAGAGTCATCTTTGATAGGCATTCTTCCTTGATCGTTCGCACAAATCGCTCCGCCTACGCATTCAGATTCGGTGATCGCGCTGGTAGCCTCACTGACTTCACTCCCACGCTTTCGAGAATCGTCTGGAACTCTCCCGTGAAC
>JAACDM010000475.1 GCA_009936795.1 Verrucomicrobiaceae bacterium
CCTAAGAACCTTCCCGTTAGGACCGAAGAACACATCCCGAAGGAAGTCGCAGCCGAGCCCCATAAATGGCGACGCCGAGGAGAAGAAACCACCGATCAGTTGGAGAAAGAACCCGGCTACTTTTCCATCCAACATACGGCACGCCCCAAATTCATCCCTTGGGATCAGCCCTACCAAGTCCCCATGATTAAACCGGCCAAACCAAAGATCATTGATCGCGGCTTCTGGGGCCCAAGTCTCCCAAGCGAAGTCCTCACCAACAAATACCTTTATCACCTACCATTCTACCGTCAAGAGTAGCTCTATCACTATCGCTTTCGGATCGATCTCTCCCGCAAAACCATGGGAGACGCTCGTCTAAAATGAAGGAGAGTCTGCAGGCGGTGCTCGCTGGTGATCAGCATTTGGGATCTGTATGTGCAGGATACGGTGGGCGTTCGTTGGGTTGGATCGAAATCGAACGACGTGTGAGTCTGGTTGCGGGAGCGCAGGGGGAGATCACCGGATTGATTGTTGGTCCGGCAGCTCGCCGAAGAGGCCTGGGAAGAGCCTGGGTAGAAGGCGCCGAATCTTGGGAGTGATCTCAGGAGATTCCAAGAATCACGGTGAGAACTGCTATCTTGGGTGAGGTTGCAGGTGAGTTTTACGAATCCTTGGGATACACCGAGGGAAAGAAGCAAAGCGTCCATCGGAAGATGCGCGGGAATCATAGCCATCTGATGTTGTTTGGGCCCTACTCGCTATCACACAGAGACCCGACCCGGGCAAGCGCTGGGCAAGAAACCGAGTATCGGAGGTTTTTAAGGTTTCTTGAAGCAGGTCTTTGCGAGAGGTATCGGTTTACTGAAATCATCGCAATTGCAGCTTACTTTACTTCGCCCGCTTATCTTGGTTGGTCGTTTCGGCCACCGGGTTCAGGGGGAGGCTTTGTTGCCTGATATGCGGTATCCTTGGGATCTCGCTTCTCTGCTCAGGCGGCAAATGGGACATCACCAATGATGAGCATCGCATCGGGTGGAACACGCCCAAAGATAGGGTAGACTAGGTGTTTCGATCCACGATTTCTGAGCTGAGTCACACCGAACACCGTGTTCAACGAGGTTCGAAAGGCAGTTCGGGGCGGCGCTACTTTATCAACACACGCAACGGTGGAGAGGTGAATTTGTTCGATAACAGTGGTATCAGGCTTGTCCAAGTCATCACTGAGCCGGAGCGGCTTGGGGGTTAGTTCCTTGGGGGCGCGAGCCCGAGTGGCGCTGGATCAAGCTTCTTAGAGGTGCTGGCTGTGTCCAGAGCGATCTGGCTTGCACATTGCCTTGAGGGCGGTTTAGAACCGTGCGCACTATGAAGAAGCTCACTGGACTTACTCTCGCTCTCGCCACTCTCACGTTCACCTACGTCGCTGCTGATCATCATGGCAGCGGTGCAGCCCATCCGTTCAATGGAAAGAATCTGTTGGACTGGTCGTTTAAGGAAAAGAAGGCGAAGAATGGCAAGCTGATCAAGCCGAAGTGGGTAGTGGGTAAGCCTAATTTAGCAAAGGACAACGAGGGAGCCCTGGCAGCCGATGCCGGGGAGGGTGCCATGGTCAATCTGGTCAGTGGTCATGGGCAGAGCTTGGACATTTATTCAAACGCCAAGTTTGGCAGTGCGCGCATTGAGGTCGAGCTGTTGGTGGCGAAGGGTGCGAATTCAGGTGTCTATTTGATGGGTGAGTATGAGGTGCAGGTGTTAGATAGTTATGGTAAAGAGAAGATGGGCAATGGCGACATGGGCGCAGTCTATGGTGCCACACCTCCTAAGGTGAACGCCTGCAAGAAGCCTGGTGAGTGGCAGAAGTACGTCTTTGAATACGAGGCACCCAAGTTCGATGCCGATGGGAAGAAGACTTCCAACTTTAAGCTGCTGAAGGTTGAGCTGAACGGAGAGATTCTGCAGGAGAACCTTGAGTTGAAAGGGCCTACTCCAAGTGGTGTGACCGGGAAAGAAGCCGCTAAGGGGCCGATCATGTTCCAAGGCGACCACGGACCGGTGGCGTAGCGCAATATCACGGTCACGCCGCTGAAGTGATCGGCAGTTCGCTGCCAGCCTCAGAGCCGCTCGCGGATCTGAAGGCGATGGACTACGGGGTGGTGCAGCAGTGCATGCACTGTGGTATGTGCTTGCCGACCTGTCCGACCTACAAGCTTACCAATCGCGAGGGCCACAGTCCGCGCGGGCGCATTGCGCTCATGCGGGCAGTTGCTGATGATGAACTGGAGATTGGCGCGCCGTTTGCAGAAGAGATGGATTTCTGTTTGGGCTGCTTGGCTTGCCAGACGGCCTGTCCGGCCAAGGTCGATTACGCTCAGCTCTTCGAGGTCGCTCGCGCCGCCAATGCAGCGGACGTGCGGCAGCCATTGATGACTCGATTTTATCGTGGCGTGACGCTCGGTTTTCTCTTTCGCAAACCCTGGGCCCTCCGCTTGATGGGGCGCTTGTTAGGTTGGAGTCAACGAACTGGGCTCTTTGAGGCGTTCACCTCGAGCCCACTCATGCAATGGGTCCCAGCGAAGTGGCGGCGGCTTGTCACAATGAGTCCTCGTGTCGAGCCGGCGTTCTCGGATGCACTGATCTCGCCACTGGAGAAGCCTGCGGGAGAGACGCGTTTCCGGGTGGGGCTTCTCACGGGCTGTATCCAGGATATTGCTTATGCCTCTGTGAATCGGGACACCGTTGAGGTGCTCGCTCAGAATGGGTGTGAGGTGGTGACTCCACGTGAGCAGCACTGCTGCGGTTCGATCCACGGGCACAATGGAGATCTTGCGCACGCACGCGAGATGGCGCGGCTTAACGTCGATGCCTTTCCTTTGGCGAGGTTGGATGCCATCATCACCAATGCGGGCGGTTGTGGCTCTCACTTGCGGCACTATGGACGGTTGTTAGCAGGAGATGCAAAGTATGTGGAACGCGCCAAGGCGTGGGATGGGAAAGTGAAGGACATTCACGAGTGGCTGCTTGAGATTGGGCTGCGCCGGCCAGAGCGTGGATTGCCGAAGATGACGGTGACCTATCATGAATCCTGCCATTTGTGTCACGGGCAGGGCATTTCTTCGCAGCCTCGTGAGGTTCTTAAGGCGATTCCCGGCGTACGTCTCGTGGAGCTAAAGGATGCCAATGTGTGTTGTGGCAGTGCTGGCGTCTATAGCATCACGCAGCCCGAAGCGTCGGAGGCTTTGCTAGATGATAAAGTGGTGCACCTTCTTGACTCGGGTGCCGACGTCGTGGCGACGGCCAATCCGGGGTGTGATCTGCAACTCCAGCGCGGGCTTGGTGAAGCGGGATCGGGGATGCGTGTGACTGCTCCGGTGAGCTTGTTAGCAGAGGCTTACCGCGCTTTGTAAGAGACTTTGTCCTGGGGAAAAACGTTTCAAACGTGTTTCGGCAACGGTGATTGACGTATCTGGTGCCCGCAGCCAAGTCTTCAGAAGCAAAGGCGATGGTCTCATAAGGAATGAGGCAGATGCCTTCAAGGCCCTCCCTGTCGTTTGAGCGTTTCATGTTGGAAGCGACCAAAACATACAGAGAGAAGAGCTTCGAAGGAAGGGCGATGGTGGTCTTGCTAAAAAAATCCCTGCTGTGAGCCTTTCTCCGATCACCTAGGCTCGCCCACCTTCTTTGCGAATGGCAGTAGGCGTTTCACCGGCGCTTCGAACGGTAATATCAATGATCGCGACCAAGGGCCCGCCGGAAGGATGCTCGCCCGTGCTTTGGTAACGTTTGGCGAAGGTCAGTGTCTCGCCTTTGGGTACAAAGCGTCCCATCAGCGCAGGGTGATCGAACCTGGCGCCTGAGTTTGCATGGAAGTCGAGAATGATAACAGGGGCTTCCTCAAGGCTTGCTAGAGCGGAGTCGATGGATTCCCGGGACATTGGCGAATGTGGATGTAGCCCAAGCCATCGCTTGTCGTGATTCAATAAATATTGTTAGGAATTTCCATGGTTTCAGGAAAGAAATAAGGACCCGACGGCACAGGATTGGCTTTTGTGTAAGTGAGTGTGAGGCGCAGCTTGTGGCCCTTTGGAGTCCCAACTTCCAGTTTGAGTTCCGCGCCTTGCTCATCCTGGAGTCACCCGTAGAAGAAGGCTTGATGATCTGGCTAGAAACTGAGGGGATGGCGGGATGTTGTGATGCGATTGGCCAACCACGTCGTCGCGAGATGGCGGTTCACTTTTACCAATTCCATGCCCGGTATGAGTCCACAGACTTCGCGGACGGCCAGCTGTTCTTGATGTAGAGTTTCTTACCGCTCTGACATAAAAATGCCAGGACTCGTCTTATCCGCCTCCTTTGGCCAAGTGATTCCTTTGCCTGTCTTTCTCCAAACTTGATCTGTTTTAACATTCTTGGATTCGGCAACCAATACCCTTGAGGTGGTCCGCCAATCGATCTTCTTCTCCTTAATGATGTTGCCACAGGCTTTCTCAATTTCGACAGCGGCAAAGAGGAGGTCTTCTTCTTGGGGACTGCGTTCTTGTGCGATCAGTCCTGAGTTCGCCGCGAACAAGCCGACGAGGGTGATGCGGACGAGAGTCATGGTTGTTTTAGTTCACCGCAAACTTCAAACTCAGGATTCGCTCTTTCCCCAACCGCTCTTGCAGCTTGGCTAGGAGATCATCTCGCATGCCCTCCAGCACGTAGTGCACTGTGGGTTGAATCATGCGCACGTGGAGGGTGCGGTGCTTGAGTTTCACGGGGATCGCTTGCAGGCAGAGAGGATGGCCGACCACTTGTGTCCAGACGCGGCCGATCTCCTCGGCACCGTAGCGCTCAGAGAGACCCAGCGAATCCATGAGGTTGGGCACGACGTCCCCGATGACCTTGGCGGTGTACCGTGTGGCCTTGGGATCGGAAACTCCACGCCATTCTTCGAGGATCTGCTTTCGCCAGGCCGGATTCATTCTAGGGTAATCGTGAACCGGGAGGATCATGGACTCAAGCGAGAATGGGTTTTCTCGTAGGTACGACCAGTTTATTTGAACCCACGTGGTGTCCCATTTGTCATGAGTTCGGGGTTGCATTTCAATCCTGTGCCTCATTAGATCAACACAGCGGAATCTTATCAATCATGGCCTCTCCTACAGACTCGGATCCCCCTGCTCAACCCGATGCCGTTACTGCGGAATCTGGGCGGGTGAAAGAGGAAGAACTCCGCCGCAAAGCTGGGCGTCCGAAGAGCGTGCGTCCGACGGATTTTGAGCCTACGGCATGGGAATCCTCCAAGACCAAGCTCGACCGTGGTGAGGTGTATCACGACGGCGAAGTCGGCCAGAAAGCTCAGATCGGGGCTTGCGTGAATGGCATCGTGAATGGGCTGAAAGCGGCGTGGGGGCGTCTCA
>JAACDM010000476.1 GCA_009936795.1 Verrucomicrobiaceae bacterium
GGACGAACGCAGCTTCAAGAACGCTCACCTATTGTGTGAGGTGGGCGTGGGATGATTCTCTGAGCTACCTACCGCAGCACTGCTTGTACTTCTTGCCACTACCACAGGGGCAGGGTTCGTTTCGGCCGACCTTTGGTTGGTCGCGTTTGATCGGTAGGCGCACTTTGGGGCGATTCTCCTCCTCGCGATTGGTAGAAACGCCCTCAGGCATACCAGTGCCCGTTGAGGTAATAGAACCGCCCATGGTTACTGCGGCTTGTTGAGCTTCGTCAGCCGGGGATTGGGTGGAGGCTCCCTGGTGGAGGCTGGCGAGGAACTGCTTGAAGCCTTCGACATTGGTCGTGCTGCGGAAGAGGTTGGACAAGATATCAACGCGGATACTGTCCATGAGTTCGACGAAGATGGAGTAGGCCTCGTTCTTGTATTCCACGAGGGGATCCTTCTGTCCGTAGGAGCGAAGTCTCACGGAATCACGTAGTAAGTCCATGGCATAGAGGTGTTCTTGCCAAAGACGATCAACCGCATTGAGCATGATGTGCTGCTCAAGCATGTTCCGAGCCTCAGGCTCTTCGTGCTCAGACTTCATGGTGTAAGCCTTGCGGATCTTCTCGGTGAGAAGCTCATCAACTTGCTCTTTGGTCTTCCCTTCAAATTCAGCCTCGTCCTTGATACCGAGTGGAAAGGTTGAATTCAGCCAGTAGATGAGACCGCCGAGGTCGTTGCCACCATCGTCACCTTCGGCAGGAGCATCGCTTAAATACTCACTCGTTTTGTAGGGGACGGCGTCTTCGATGATTTCTTGAATCATCGCATGAGGATCTTCCGTATCGAGGATGTCGTTGCGGAAACCGTAAACGACATCCCGCTGCTGGTTCATGACGTTGTCATATTCCAGGATGTGTTTGCGCACTTGATAGTTGCGAGCCTCGACCCGTTTCTGGGCGGTTTCCACACTTTTATTGAGCCAGGGATGAGCGAGCTCTTGTCCCTCTTCGAGGCCGAAACGGTCCATCATCTTGGTCATGCGCTCGGACGCTCCGAAATTACGCATGAGGTTGTCCTCAAAGCTGATGAAAAAGATGGTTTCTCCGGGATCGCCCTGGCGAGCACAACGCCCGCGCAACTGACGGTCGATGCGGCGAGATTCATGGCGCTCTGTTGCTAACACCATGAGCCCACCAAGATCAGGAACGCCTTCACCCAGCTTGATGTCCGTTCCGCGTCCGGCCATGTTGGTGGAGACGGTGACGGAGCCTTTCTGGCCTGCACCGGAAACGATCTCGGCCTCGGCAGCGTGATGCTTGGCATTGAGGACGTTGTGTGGGATCTTGGCCCGGCTGAGAAGGCGCGAGACTTTCTCGGAATTGTCGACACTGGCGGTGCCGACAAGGATGGGCTGACCAGTGTTGTGGATCTCCTGAATGCGTTTCACTGCCGCATTGAGTTTCTCGCGCTCGGTCTTATAGATGTGGTCGTTTTCGTCCTTCCGTTGCACGGGACGATTGGTTGGTACCACCATTAGCTGTAGGCCGTAGATGTCGTGGAATTCGGCAGCTTCAGTTTCAGCTGTTCCGGTCATACCTGACAGTTTCTGATATAGGCGGAAGTAGTTTTGGATGGTGATGGTGGCGAGAGTTTGTGTCTCGCGATCGATCTTGACCCCTTCCTTGGCTTCGACGGCCTGGTGGAGGCCATCGCTCCAACGTCGCCCAGGCATCTTGCGTCCTGTGTGCTCGTCCACGATGACGACCTTGTTATCCTCGACTACATACTCACGATCCCGCTCGTAGAGACAGTAGGCTTTGAGGAGTTGGGCAATGTTATGGATCCGCTCGCTTTGGAAATCGAGCTTCTTCTGCATTTCCTCTTTCTGCTTGGCTTGCTCTTCACGGGAGAGCGACTCATTCCCATCGATTTCGCTGAAAGCGCTGGCTAAGTCTGGCAAGACGAAGGCTTCTGGGTCCTCTGGATTCAGGAATGAGCGGCCTTTGTCCGAGAGATCGGCATCGTGGGTCTTCTCGTCGATGCTATAATAGAGTTCTTCTTTGAGCGCAAAGAGGGCGGTTTTTTGAGTGTCCTGATAGTAGCTGAGCTCTGTTTTCTCGAGGTTTCGACGCACTTCGGGATCTTCCATCAGGCGCAGGAGGCCGCGATTTCGAGGCTGGCTCAACTTGACCTTCATCATGGAAGGCCCGGCTTCTTCGATCTCGCCTTTCTCTAGATGTGTCTTGGCTTCGGCGATGAGTTCATTGCAGAGAACGCCCTGCTTGCGAACGAGCTGATCCACCAGTGGTTTAAAACGATCAAATTGATGGGTGGATACCGAAACGGGGCCGCTAATGATTAACGGTGTCCGTGCTTCATCGATGAGAACGGAGTCAACCTCATCGACGATGGCAAAGTAGTGCCCGCGTTGAACTTGCTCCTCTTTGGAACGAGCCATGCCGTTGTCGCGCAGGTAGTCAAAGCCAAACTCGGCGTTCGTTCCATATGTGATGTCATTGGCATAGATATCGCGTCGCAGGTGGGGAGGCTGATTGTTTTGAATGCAGCCGACGGTAAGAC
>JAACDM010000477.1 GCA_009936795.1 Verrucomicrobiaceae bacterium
ATCGGGTAAGTCTAAGAATGCTTCGAGCGGCCTCCGTTGTTCGCGCAGGGAGATCATTCGAGCGACGAACACCCCGCCGTCTCCCGCCAGCTCAGCCCTGCAAGCCCATCACTTGAACTAACCTTAACTCAACTCATCGACATTGTGATGATGCCTTCTCATGATCTGAAGACCCGTCGCGGGCGTCATCGATTACCGCACGCAATCGCTTGACGGTGGATTCGTCCGGCCCCTTAAGAGATCCCGAGAAATGCTCCGCTACAGCCTGCTCGAGTGACCCCGCATAGAGCGTCGCTAGCACATGCTTAAGCGCGCCGTTGCCTGCTCTCTTTTTACTGGTGGTGGGCGAGAAGACATAGTTCCGCCCAACTTTGCAGCGCTTCACATGGCCTTTCTCTTCGAGAATCTGCAGCAGCTTACGCACTCGGCGGCTCGATGATTTCCGAGCAAATGTCAGGTATGGGCGCTTCGCCAAGCGCAAAGTGCGGCTCTACAATGTGGTCTCCGTCGACTGAGCGAGTCAGATTTCGCCATTGCACCAAATAATTGGTGCTACAGAATCACAAAGCTTTCGTTAAACACTAAAAATTTGGTGCAAGAGGATGCGTTCGGTCACTTCATCGCCAAACCCACCGCCCAGTCGTGGAAATTGCCGACTAGTTGCTCGAGGTTAAGTTCGAGAAAGTCGACGCCCATGACCGTCTTGATAAGGTAGAGTGCTAGGACAAGGCAGAAGCCGCAAAGGAAGAATCCAATTGAACCGATGAGGTAGAGACCCATGGCTCGAACCATGAAGCGCCCGCCCTCCATGCTCAGAGCACGAAGACGGCGGACCGTGTGAGGCAGTGAATGAATTTCTTTGCGCAAAGCATCTGCTTCTGAGGCGACTTTAGTCTCCTTGAGCATCTTCTTACGCTTCTCCAGACCGGTGCTGATCGCCTCACAAACCGTCGAGAAGTCTGCCGGTTTGGGAAGATAGCGATGCACGTCTCCTTCGTTGATGGCGCGGATGGCGAGTTCGACATCGCGCTGACCCGTAAGCAAGATCCTTTGGATGTAGGGGAACTCGTGGCGAATACGGCTAAGGAAATCGAGCCCTGACTCTCCAGGAAGGCCGCGGTCACAGATAATGACCTCGATATCTTCATTCTCCAGGATTTCTGCCGCAGCCTCGCAGTCTGGGGCGATGTAAATCTCGTACTCATTGCTCAAGATCTGAACGAGGAGATCCATCACCGACCTCTCATCCTCAATGAGGAGAAGAGAAGCCTGTTCAGATCCTTGAGATTGAAAGCTATCAGTGAAGGCGACCATTCGATCGTACTAATTATGTTAATTTCAATAAAATCAATCTATTTATTATAACCACAACTAAATCGCAAAAAAAGCCTCTGTAGCTTGGATGAGAAACCGCTTTATGTGATTTATATAATTATCATATTTATCATATAAAATTAAGGCGCAGCGAGCTTTCTCCCTTACCCACGGAGATGAATCTGCGGCTTACAGGTCTTCTCGGATTGGGACTTCTCATCATGTCTCCACTGATGTCTCCGGCTGAGCTAAGGCCGGGGCGACATTTAGCTCATTTCGCGAAAGCCCGCCTTCAGTTGCCAGGCCTTCTAGAGGAATGCCGCGCCTTAGCTGCTCGCAAGATTCCTTATGTTTACGGAGGCACCTCAGACGACGGCATGGATTGTTCCGCCTCAGTGCAACGCCTCTTTCGAAATCGCGGTATTTCCCTGCCGAGAACGTCGGAGGGACAGGCCAATACCTTAGCCCGGCGTGGCCAATTGTGGCGGGTGGCCGCTGGCGAATCCGAACTCGACGTCTTCAAACGGCTGAAGCCAGGCGAACTTCTCTTTTGGGTAAAGAATGAAAGCCCGAATCGCGTCAGCCACGTCATGGTCTTCGTGGGTATGGACGGGAAAAAAGCCAAACTTTGGGGAGCACGTGGCACAGGCAAGACAGGGCTATCCGGTAGCGGCGTCGACTTCTTCCACTACAGCCCAGGCTCACACAAGCGAAGCCGGATCGTGGCTCACGGAGCACCGTGTCCATAAACAACCATGGAGAGCCACTACAATATCACTGTGGTGTCTTCGTAAGTGCCCGGAGCAATCGTCGCTCGGTCAGCGTTCGCGTTCTCGAACTTCACTTGACCGCGCAGGATAACGCCAGAGGCGAATTCCACTGGACCATTGATCTCCAACAGATCACAGCCCAGCAGTGAAGGAACTTCATCCGGAAGGCAACGATCTAACTGATCAACAAGTTTGTAGTGCGCACCATCTAAGAAGATGTTAGGAGGCACTCCTTGGCGATCTGCATGCAGCTCTAAGCGATAGTCATCGGTAACTACATAGGCGTCCGAGCGCAGGGCAAAGAGATCTTCCGTCGTCTTGACCGGCGCAAAGCGACTTCGGTTCACCTCGATCGCACCTGTGTTTGCAAGCGTACTAATGGCAGCTCCCATCGCAACTTCCAGCTGCACGACCTCTGGCGTGGCTTTGTCGCGTGGGTTCAGATTCTTTACGTTCTTGATGATGGGTAAGGGAAGCAGGCCGCCATGCGAATCCAACGTTTCCTTAATAAGATCCAAGCGGAGCCAGAGATTGTTCGTGTTGAAGAAACGATGGCGATCAATGTCTTGGAAAGCATCCATGTCTTCGTCTGCGCATTGAGCCGATTCGCGAAGGAGGAAATGGCCCGTCTCCTTGTCCGTCGCCAAATGCCCACCCTTCCGATCGGCGGCTGTCCTTCGAGTCACTTCCATGACGAAGGATTTGTCAGATTCGGCGAAGTAGTGAAGGAGGTCCAGATCGAGCGTCGCCCCTAGATTGTCCGAATTGGATACGAACGCGTAGCGCACACCAGCTTCTAACAATTGATCGAGATGCCCCGACCCGAACAAGGAGGGATATAGATCACCATGACCCGGCGGACACCAACCAAGATCTGGCTGCTTTTCGCAAATCGCGGGAGCAAGTGTGGCAGCATCGATCTTTGGAATACGGCTCTGAATGAACTGAAGGGATTCCGTGTCACCAAGATCCGCGTACGGAGAAAGCGCTACCGCCGTGTCATCCCGCGTGGCAAAGCTGCTCATTAGGAGAAAGCGGAGTGGCTTGGCGTGCGTTTCCCGCAAATGGAGGATCTGACGGGCAATCAGATCGAGAAAGGTGCTGCCAGAGCGAACAGACAAGAGTGATTTAGCCTTCTCTAATCCCATTCCCGTGCCGAGGCCTCCATTGAGTTTAATCACCACCGTCGCGTCGAGCAGCGCACCGCCGTCCTCTTCGGTGAGTTGGCTCGACGCTTTCAGTCCATCGAGCTCCGGAAGTTTACTAGCCGGAATGATTCCATTCTCGGGGATCATAGTCGCCTGACCACTGGTCAGCTGAGCATAGGCAGACTCAAAAGCACGGATGGCCGCTTCGGACTGACCATCAGATTCCATCAAGGTTCGGAATGGAGCAATATCACCTGTCATGGGATCAGAGTTCCCTCAATGCGCGGGTTGGCAAGGGAGAGCCGTCTAGATGTGAACAATGCACCCGTCGTCTAAGAGTTTTTCGCACTTCTACCCAAGTTATTCACAATAGAATTGAGCTAGGGCACAAGACCCCTCATTTCAAAGGCTATTTCGTCACCTAATGCCATGACCAAGGTAGCAGACTACACACTCAATCTTAACTCGCTGTTTTTGAAAGGGTTATACTGCAGAGCAAGCGATTTCGAAGCCTGGTCATGAACCGTAAATCGAGTAAATCCACGTTAATAACTTCAAACGGTTCTTCGGACAGAACGAAATCTGCGGACTCGAAGTGCTTGAATCTCACATTTATTCACCACGCCAATCTGTTCCACGGAAATACCCCGGTTTTGGGCCTGTTCCACACCACTTCGGTGTCAATTGGAGAAGGGGGTCAGGCAATAATTCCATAGACGCTGCCTAGCGTTTCTGCTTTGCTCCCGCCCTTTCCTGTTTCACTTTCGAACTCAGCCAAACCACCAAATGGCCCGCCGAAAGCCACTTTCCCTAAACGCCATGCTTCAGAACCCGCATCACGGGAAACTCCAAGGCAACCTCATCCCTTCCCATCCTTTCCTCTCTCATGACCCGCAAAGGTAAACCACGTCCAGAATCCTATCCCACGCTGGTGCAGAGGCGCTGGTGCTGGGATGCGTTGACCCTGGCCTCCCTCGTCACGATTGGGACGATCATCGTCGGGCTGATTTGGTTGACCACTCGAATTCTCGGATTCCTCCAGCCATTGCTCGTGCCGATCGCTGCCGCCGGCATCATCGCCTACTTGCTTGATCCCTTGGTGACGAAGCTCAAAAAACTTGGGATCAGCAGTTTCCGGTCCGTGCTGATCGTCTTCTCTGGATTCATGCTCTTCATGATCATCCTTGCCCTGTCAGTCTTTCCGGCGGCCTTCTCGCAGGCTGCCGATTGGTATGAGAATGACCGGCACAAGATCATCAAGGGAGTACAGGATTATGTCGTCGGCCTACGTAGCGAGGACAGTCTCCTCAATAACAAATACGTGCGCCCAATCGTCGAGACGATCGAGAAAGGTGTCCAGGATCCAAATAGCTGGGACTGGCTCAAAGAGAAATTCCCAGATCTCGCCGCCAAAGCCTGGAGTTTCGTCGGCAAAAGTTTGGGATTCCTCGGCTATGTCATCGGCTTCTTTCTAGTCCCGGTCTACCTCTTCTTCTTCCTCAAGGAAGGCCAGGTCATAAAGAGAAACTGGACGAACTACGTTCCCCTACGTGCTTCGAAGGCAAAGGATGAAGTCGTCGGCGTACTCCAAGAAATCAACGGCTACCTCATCGCCTTCTTTCGCGGGCAGCTCCTCGTAAGTATGATCGACGGCGTACTCGTAGCTCTGTGCCTACTCGTCATAGGCATGCCCTACGCAATTCTAATTGGTGTTTTCGTCGCGTTGCTAGGGATCATTCCTTATATAGGCAACCTCATGTGTCTGATCCCAGCATTGGCGATTTCACTTTGGCACTTTAGCAACAATGCCAATCAAATCTTCGGCATCAACCAGGTTTGGATCTATCCTCTCATTGTCATTGGAATCTTCACTGTCACTCAACAAATGAATAGCCTCGTTACGGCACCGAAGATCGTTGGTGATTCTGTTGGCTTGCATCCTTTGACTGTCATCTTCTCAGTCCTCTTCTGGAGCCTTCTCATTGGAGGCTTTCTCGGCTCACTACTCGCCGTCCCACTCACCGCATCTATCAAAGTTCTGTTTCGTCGTTACATCTGGGAAATGAAGTTCCAGCATGAAGCCGAGCCTACTGAGAACGAGGCCGAGCCTGCGTAAGCCTATAGCGGACACCTTGCACCACGCTAAGCTCCGCGCCTTAGTGCTTTTCATGAAGCATACTCTGCTCTTGTGGGTCTCACCCTTAAGCATGGCTTCTTGTCAGGACTCGGCATTTGAGAAGATGTGGCAGTCGCACGGGAAGATAACGACTCTGGCTGGCATGAGAAAAGAGGACAAAGATCAAAACTCGTGGAAAGCCCGCTACGAAGGTAAACCAGCAACAGAAGTTGAACTTTCGAATAACATTGCGGACAAGCAATCAAATTGATTCCTCAAGGCTAATCCAAAGGGCCTCCTGACAACCTTTGCCCACACTGGCCGAGATGAATACAACCTTGCTGCAGGCAAGGCAACAGAGGTCAAACTGGATTATCTCAACGGCCTCTTCGCACAGCCAAACGGGGTCTTCTACATCCTCGACAATTTCAACACCCGAGTGTGCAAGGTAGACAGAAAGGGTCATCTGACAACGGCGCTTGAAGATCCTAACAGCTTTCACCATGGACGGGGTCTATGGGGCAAGCCTAGCGGTAACCTTATCTACGATGTCGGCAGCGGCCGGAACAGCCACCTCATGAAATGGACACCACAGGGAGGGTGCAAAGAGATCGCTGACAGCTTCCATCATCTTGCCTACCTCACTGTAGATTCGAATGGAAACATCCTCATTACCGAACAAGGCAGAAACCTCGTGCATCGAATCAGTTCAGACGGCAGCTACTTCTTGGACACCCACAAAGGCGATAATGTCATCTTTGTTAATCGCAAAGGCATTGCCAACATCTTCATTCACGGATCGGGCAGAGGAAACATTTGGAAAGGAGCTGGCGAGCACGTGACGTCTCCCGGCGAGAAGATCAGCGAGCCATGAGCAGTGACTCTGGCTTCAAATGGAGACCTTATCATCACCTGTAACAACAATGACTATGTCAGAGTTGCGAAGAAACGCCCACCGCTCTTCAATTGGCCAAGCGTCTTCTGGGTGACATCAAAGATCGAGCCCATGTTCTTGCCATAAAAAACTCCGAATGAATTCGCTCTATCGGAATGATCTTATCATTTCCAGCAAAGTCCCTGCCCAACCTAGCCCGAATACATACGGCTTCTACCAAGTCAAGTTTCAGCCGTCCACATGGGAAACAGGAGAAACCCTGCAACTCTTGAGACCACGATAAGCGCTCAGAGGGCCTGCTTATGCTCAGACATCGAGGAGAAGCCCTTCTCACCGGTCATTGACCACCCCCAAGCGACGAAACGGCACCAGAAATAGGCGGGCTAGGAAAAGACCACCACCAGCCCTAGGACAATCACGGCACCTAGGGCGATGACATGCATCAAGTTAAGGAGCACGATCAATCGCCCGATCAACAGAAAGCCAACAGTCTCCTCAGATTTGTAATCCCGATGCCCAATGAAGGTACTCACAAGCATTCCAGTGGTTGGCATGCCTTTAAAGTATCGCCAAGAAGTCGGGCTCCTCCGCTGGATGTCCTCCCAGAACGGCCGGTGGTGGAGCCGAATGTGCTTCAGATACGGACCGTGAAACAACAACCCGACCACCAAGATCCCAATGTCCGCCCCAAGTGCCCACAACAGCCAATAGTTCATCCGCCGATCTTTCAGCTTTTTCACCAGACTCGCAAGTATGTAGGCGGCCCTTTCTACCACCCTCGACCGTCTGCGGGGATTGGGATTGGCGCCTCGCAATCCCTTACTCGAACGGCTGCCAATCAATCTCAGTATTGAACCTGGCGCCAGCAACAGCCCCCGCTACCGGACATAATACCAAACAGCCCAAAAGCTAAGCTCTGGTACACTGCTCGCCGGGGCAGCAATCACCCCGACGAAATTTTCAATGTTTGAATCCCTCGCCACCACTGCCAGTCAGATGGCTAACAGATACAAAACGAACGTTAGCGACCATCGCTCCAGTGGTAACAAATCCCAGAAAGGCGTGCTCATCATCCACAAATTTTTGTGAAGCGACACCCCCGTCTGCATAAATCTGACTCCATGCGGTCACGGCAAAAGTACTCTTACAAGCATCTTGGCCACAACCTTCTAACGCTTTCTTGCATACTCCATTTCGAAGAAATGGGCGACCTTGGGAATGGCCTTTTTTGCTAGGCGATATTCGTATAGACAGCCTGGACGTCTTCGTCGTCCTCAATCTTGTCGAGCAGTGTCTCAATGTCGACCATTTGCTCCTCGGTGAATTCTTGAGGATTGTTAGGGATACGCTGTGCACTGGCCTTCGTGACTTCAATGCCTAGCTTCTCGACGGCAGAAGTCAGAGTACCGAAACTTGTGAATCCACCATATACAAAGACGTTCTCTTCGACCACTTCTAACTCCTCTAACCCGGCATCGATGAGCTCCAGCTCAATCTCATCCATCTCCATGTCTTCTATCTTCTTGAACTCAATCACGGTTTTGCGATCAAAGAGAAACTCCAAGGACCCTGTCTGGACGATCTGGCCATCGCTCTTGTTAAAATAAGCCTTTAAATTGGCCACGGTACGATTGGTGTTGTCCGAGGCACACTCGATGAAAATAAGCGCTCCGTGAGGGCCTTTGCCCTCATAGTTCATCTCATTGATGTCCGCCTCTTTGCCCGACGCCCGCTTGATCGCGGAATCAATGTTGTCCTTTGGCATATTCTCTGCCTTGGCATTGAGGATCGCCGTTCGGAGCTTGGCATTGCTCTCGGGATCAGGACCACCGTCTTTGGCGGCCATGGTGATGGACTTTGCAAGTTTCGGAAAAACTTTGGACATCTTGTCCCAGCGTTTCTCTTTCGCAGCGCGGCGGTATTCAAAGGCTCTACCCATATAAGCACGGTTGTACCCACCTAAGCGACCGCGTCAACTGCCGTTCTCATTAAGCCAT
>JAACDM010000478.1 GCA_009936795.1 Verrucomicrobiaceae bacterium
GCGGTTGAGCTCGTCCTCGTAGAGGTTGGCCTGATCCTCTTCCATCTTGCAGAGCACGTCTTCTTCGATTCGTGGTGGCAGATCGACACCAACATCATAATCCGAGGGTAGCTTCATGGTAATCTCTCCTCGGCACTTTCTGGGAAACGTTTCCTCGCCAAAGTAGTAAACGTCGCCTGTTTCCTGACAGTGAGCGTAAATGTTCCGTGAGGTCTCACTTGTTTCGCCATCGATGATCTCCGTCTCCAAGAGGACTTGAGTTTCGATCGTGACCATTTCTCCGTTGATCTCTGGTGGGATGTCCTTCGTACCCGTTACGTGCCAGAGGTCCTGGAGCTGTTCCAATTGGCTTTCTTCATCCTGTTCCTGACTTTCTAATTTAAGTGTCATTCCAGGTCGAAGTGGAAAAAACTGGTTCTCTTCCTCCGATTCGAACGGGCGTTCGGCGAGGTCTGGTTCTTGGGGTGCCCAATGACAAATGGGAATGGGGTAGAGGAGAGACTCCGGTCTGGCGTTAATAAAGGCACCGTGAGCCGTTCATGAGATCTCAGTAAGAATGGGGATCCTTGCGTGCAAACCATCAGCCGTTGCCGAAGAGCCCCATCAGGTTTAATTGAGGCCATGCCATCGTTCCAGTTGCTCTCTTCCTTCCAGCTATGGCTAGGCGAACGGCTCCAGGTCGCGGGCGCCAAAACACCGCCCCAATTTGTCCTGCTGCTGACGATCGTCGCGCTGCTTGCCTTTGCCGTGGTGGCCTACTTTCTTGCGAAGCTACTTTTTCAGCGAGTTGCTGGCATTCTGGTCAAGAAGTCGAAGACTCACTGGGATGATGCGCTCTTGAAGAATCGATTCTTCTTCTGGCTGGCGCAATTGGCACCTGGTGTCGTGCTCTACACCGCTACTGAGGCGATGTTAGGTGAGCCAGAAACTTGGGGCAATTTCATCCGAAATGGATCTATCCTTTACATGGTGTTAGTGGCGTATCTAGCTTCCGCCGCGTTGCTAAATGGTAGTCTGGTCATCTACCGGAAGTTCCCTATCTCCAAAGAGATTCCAATTCGTAGCTTTATCCAGGTAGCAAAGCTCATACTCTTCGTTATCACGGTCATCGTTCTAATGAGTGTGCTCTTAGACAAGTCGCCTATCTACTTTCTAAGCGGGCTTGGGGCGATCACCGCTGTCCTCATGCTGATCTTCAAGGACGCCATCCTAGGGTTGGTTGCGGGCGTTCAATTGGCAGCCAACCGCATGGTGGCTCGAGGCGATTGGATTGAGATGCCGAAGTATGGGGCAGACGGCACCGTCATCGACATCGCACTGACCACGGTGAAGGTTCAGAATTTTGACAACACGATTACGACAGTACCGACCTATGCGCTGATCAGCGATTCCTTTAAGAATTGGCGGGGCATGGAGGATTCAGGCGGGCGTCGAATCAAGCGTTCCCTCAAGATCGACATCAATACGGTGGGTTTCTGCGACGAGGCTCTCCTCAAGGAACTTCGCAAGATCGATCTCATTGCCGACTACTTAAGGGAGCGCGAATCGGAGATCGCAAAGGAACGTTCAGAATGCAAGAGCCTTGGAGAACATCAAGTCAACTCACGAGCCTTGACAAATCTGGGCACGTTTCGTGCCTATGTCAGAGCCTATGTTGAGAATCATCCCATGATTCACCAGGAACTTACTGTCTTGGTGCGGCAGTTACCATCGACTGAGAATGGCCTTCCACTGGAAATCTATGTCTTTAGTAAGGACAAGAACTGGGTGAACTATGAAGGCCTACAAGCCGACATCTTTGATCACGTCTTCGCCATTCTGCCAGCTTTCAAACTGCGTGCGTTCCAGCGAGGGACTGACTATCCGCCTCCTCCCAGCAGCGAGTGAATCGAAGCTCCAGACGAACTTAAAGATCCGCCGGCTGCAGCCAGCGCTCCAAACTCCCGAGTGGCTTTTACGACACGACATTAGAATGTCGTGACACTACGTTATTCTTGGGCTTCGCCAAAGAGGAAGGCGAGGTCTTGGCGGCGGAGGTTCCTGGTGAAGCTTTCCTCACCCAAGATACCGGTGACCATCTCGGCTTTCTGTTTCTGTAGGACGCGGATCTTCTCTTCCACGCTGTCACGCATGAGAAGACGGTAGGCGATGACCTTGTTTGTCTGGCCAATACGGTGTGTCCGGTCAATGGCCTGGTTCTCAACCGCTGGATTCCACCAGGGATCGTAGAGAACGACATAGGAAGACGCAGTGAGGTTGAGACCACTACCACCCGCTTTGA
>JAACDM010000479.1 GCA_009936795.1 Verrucomicrobiaceae bacterium
AGAAGAAGCCGGTGGTTAAGAAGAAGCCGGTGGTTAAGAAGAAGCCGGTGGTGGAGAAGAAGCCGGTGGTTGAGAAGAAGCCGGTGGTGGAGATTAGGCGTGCCGATACCAGGCAAGATGATGATTCAGAGGATGTTTTGCTGGCCTTCAGGACGGTGGAGTTTCGAGACCTTGACGAGGACAAGCCAAGGCGAGTTGGATCTCGGCTTTTGCGATGGCTAGGGGTCGGCCTCGTCGTTGTGAGCACTATAGGACTTGCAGCCATCGCTGTTAGGCCAGTCGATGGCATTCAAGGCGACATCGTTCATGGAATCTCAAAACTCAAGGAGGAACCGGCTCCCGACGGTTATCGTGAGCTTCGGGCGGTGATTAATGAAGCGGAGGAGGCGTTGCTGGACTTTTACAGGTCAGCAAGCGTTTCGGATATCCTGCTTCGGATCAGAGCTCCCAGCCAACTTCAGGGCTCTGTTCAAAAGTTTTATAGGGACCACCCGCCGGTTTCTCGCGAGATAGAATTCATGGGAGCGACCGAGCGGGTTCATCGTGATCACGGCACGTTTATCCTCTCTGTCGTCAAACTGCCTGAGGCTGTTGAAGGGCGCCAAGTGGCCGTGGAGATGTCCGAAGAAGGGCCCAAGGTGGATTGGGAGCTCGCCGTCAATTATCAGAAGCGTCAGTGGCTCATGCTACCGCGCTCGCCCCTCGCCATGGCTCCTCGAGCGTTCAGGGTCGAGGCTTCTGCCTCTGACTACTATAATCATGGATTCGAGGAGTCGGAATGGCGATCCTACCGGCTTACTGCGCCAGGAGCTTCAAATCCCGTTTATGCCTACGCACCCAGGAGAAGTAGATTAGGGGAGCTCCTGCAGCAGTCAATCACCTCAAGTTATCCTCACCCAGCGCAATTGGTCATCTCTCTCGCAAACTCTGTGCAAGTGGACGAGATCCCACAGATGAGGATTTTTGGTGTCCAACACGCTAGCTGGCTTCTTCCACCCTCGGCGCTACCGGTTCAAGCAGTTGAGGTTAATAAACAATTAACTTTAATTGATAATTTATGAACTTTATTGTAAGTAAGCTTCAGCAACTTAAGTATCATGAATATATCTCGACTCTCTCTCGGAATTCTCTGGTTTCTCGCAAGTTCTAGTTTTTCCGCGATGATCACGATTGATTCAGTGACGCGAACAGTAACCACGGCCGTTACTGGCGGGGCAGCGGATTTCGTGTCCACCAATTTAAGTGGGACCCAGGACATCGAGGCTGCGACCACGGACGGAGTCGACAGTGGGTTGGCGTCTGCACGCCAAAATACCTTCTGTTCGGGTGGGGCTACATTGAATTTCTTTGCCGATGAAGACATCGTAGTGCAAGGCAGCAGAGGCTTTGGATTCGCTCCGGTAAATGTTGTTGCCGAGTCTTTGGTCGACGTCACGTTCACCATTCCTACTGAGGTTGGGGCTGCAGCATTTGCATTGGAAGGGTTTTACACTATCGTGGGTGGCGAGGCGGACGGGACTCCTAGCGTTGCATGGAACTTTGCGGCCATCGGGGAGACGACTATTGGGGGAGCAGTTCTGGGTGGAACGTTTTCCAGTGGTGAAGCCACTTCCGGTATTTCTGAGCCCATTGAGGCCAGCGGTCTACTTTGGCCGGGAACCTATAACCTGAGCCTTGCTGCTAGGATGGGTAACAACGGCGTGGGTACGGGATCATACACATCATCCGGGGCCTTCGGAGCCGCAGCTTTTCAAGACATGCGATTGACGGTGACACCTCTGTCGCCTGTGCCAGAGCCGTCATCAGTTCTCTTTCTTGGTCTGAGTGTGGCGCTCGTGCTCCGTCGGCGCAGGTAAGGTTGTTGCTTGCTTCCAAAGCTCATGAACCTCGCATGCACTGATAGAAGCGCGGTCGGTGGGTGCTGCCGGGCCTAACAAGATCGGCCAGTCCAAGGGGTCTTCAGGGCAGCGACCGTGAGAGCCCTTTACGAGTGTGGCATCTAGCGGAATCAAATCCATGAGCATACGAAAGCCGAGTTTCTTTTGAATGAGCTTTCGGGCAATGGTGACTTTTGGGAGCTTTTTGCGGGGATCGAGAAAGAGTTCTACAGGGTCGTAGCCCGGTTTACGATGGATATCAACACAGCGAGCGAAGTCTGGGGCACGTGCGTCTTCTTGCCAGTAGTAGTAGGTAAACCAGCTCTTGCTATCGGATATCAGGACGATGTCGCCGGCCCGGGGGTGATCTAACCCAGCTGCTGCGCGGGATTCCCCCCACAGAACACTTTCTACACCTTCGATCTGCGCACAACTCTGAAGCACCCGTTCGAGATCCTCCGAATCTCTTACGTAAACGTGGGCTACCTGGTGATCAGCTACGGCAAAGGCCTGGCTGGCCCCAGCATCCAAGATTTCCAAACCCATCTCGTCTTTGATCGTGAGCCATCCTTGGTCTCGAAAGATGCGATTGATATGGATTGGCTGATCTACCGGCGTAATGCCGTATTCTGAAAGAAGCGTGACTTCGATTTCGCGAGACTCTAGGAAGGTAACAAGCGATTCGACCAACTGATCGATCTCTCGAAGATCGTCGCCAACCTTTGACAGATCTGGTCCGAACCGCTGAAAGCTGTAATCGAGGTGCGGGAGATAGAGGAGTGATAGATCGGGCTGGTGTTTCTCTTCTACCCAACGGCAAGAATCCGCGATCCATTGAGAGCAGGGCAGGCCTGCTCCAGGCCCCCAGAAGGTGTGAAATGGAAATGAACCGAGAGCTTCCTTGATCTCTTCCCTCATCTCCATGGGGTGGGTGTAGATATCGAATACCTTCCGTCCATCTGCCGGATACATCGGGCGTGGCGTTATCGTGAATTCGGCCGAACTGTACATGTTGTACCACCAGAACAGCTTGGCGGTGACAAAATCTGGTCGTTCTGCTCGGATGGATTCCCAGAGCTTGTTTCCGCTGACGAGATGGTTGGATTGTTTCCAGAATTGCACCTCCGCGAGGTCCCGGTCATACCAGCCATTGCCTACGATTCCGTGTTCAGAAGGCGGCTTACCTGTCAAATAGGTCGCCTGCATCGTACAGGTGACCGCTGGCACTTGTGGCTGAACATCGACGCCGCCGTGCTTCATGAGAAATTTCTGGATATACGGCGTGTGCTCGCCGATACATCGGCGGCAGAGCCCTACCACATTGATCACCGCAGACCGTTTCATTTCGTCTCAAGAGTTAGACCAGCGCCCCTCCTCCCACAACCTGAAGGAGTAACCCTTTCAGTTCTATCGACGCCGTCATCGCCGACATTGCGGAAGGGAAGATGGTTGTGGTCACTGATGATGAAGACCGCGAGAATGAAGGTGATCTCATCATGGCTGCAGCGCGGGTGACTCCTGAGGCTGTCAATTTCATGGCGACCCATGGGCGTGGGCTCATTTGTGCTCCCATGGCAGAGCCTCTTGCTGCTCGATTGGGACTGCACGAGATGGTGACTGTAAACCGGGAAAGTCACGGTACAGCCTTCACTGTTTCTGTCGATGCTGCTGAGGAGATTACCACAGGGATAAGCGCTGCCGATCGAGCGCATACGTTGCAACTGTTAGCAAATGAGCAGACGTTGCCGAGCGCTCTTGTCCAACCGGGGCACATCTTTCCTTTGCTTGCGCGTGAGGGCGGTGTGCTTAGAAGGGCAGGACATACCGAGGCTTCGATTGATTTGGTGCGAATGGCAGGGCTGGCTCCTGTAGCCGTGATTTGTGAGGTTTTGAATGAAGATGGGACCATGGCGCGTCTGCCTGACTTGGAGCGCTTTGTCGATCATCATGACATTAGGATGTGCACGATCGAAGAGCTCATTACCTACCGGCGTGAGCGTGAGCAGTTGGTCGAGCTGGAAAAAGTGGAAGAAGTGGAAACGGCGGGTGGGCCATTCAGAGCACATCACTATCGGAGTCTGCTCGATGGCGTGCTCCATTTGGCATTGGTGCGAGGTGAGATTCAATCGCATCATGCTACCCTCGTCCGTGTGCAACGTTCTTCACTGGTGGAGGATGTCTTTGGTAAGCACGAAGGGGTCTTGGCATCCTCTCTCGATCACATCGCTCGGGAGGGTTGCGGTATCCTTTTGTATATGCGGCAGCACGAGCGGCCAGTAGCTCGTGGACGTGAGCGGCGAGCCACTGCTTCTGGTGGCCTGCGTGACTACGGTACGGGTGCCCAGATCCTGCATGACCTGGGTGTGCGAGACATTCGGCTTCTGACAAATTCGCCGCGCAAGATTGTAGGATTAGAGGGACACGCTCTGAAGGTGGTTGAAGAAGTCGCCCTGAGTTAGGTAGAAAAGTTTTATGAGAGTCGTTATTACCGGTGGGGCGGGCTTTTTAGGGCAACGCTTAGCGAACAGGATCTTGGCCTTGGGAAAACTCGTGGATGCTGCAGGGGAGGAACGTGACGTGACTCGTCTCGTGCTGAACGATATTGCTGAACCAGTCGGAGGATTACCGGAAGACGAGAGATTGGAGTTCCTCGCGGGAGATTTCGGTGATCCGAAGAACTTAGAGCGACTGATCACGCCGGATACCGCTGTTGTTTTTCATCTCGCTGCCGTGGTGAGCGGAGGTGCTGAAGAAGACTTCGAACTGGGTTTGCAAGTGAACCTCCATGCTACGGAGTGTCTGTTAGAAAGTTTGCGTGCGCTTGAATCGTGTCCTCGAATTGTCTTTGCTAGTTCAGTCGCCGCGTATGGAGGCGACTTGCCCGAAGTGATCAAAGACGATACACCGCTGACGCCCCAGACATCCTATGGGTGTCAGAAAGCGATCACTGAATTTCTCATCAATGACTATAGTCGTCGGGGCTTTCTCGATGGGCGAGCGCTGCGATTGCCTACGATTGTAGTTCGGCCTGGAAAACCTAACAAGGCAGCCTCTAGTTTTGCTAGTGCGATCATTCGAGAGCCGTTGCAAGGGGATACTTGTATTTGTCCCGTGCCGCCTGAAACGGGTGTATGGGTGCTCTCGTCCCAACAAGTGGTTAAGAGTTTCATTCATGCGGAGCGTCTTGCTGCTCGCACTTGGGGCTACCATCGTGCGGTGGCATTGCCGGGTCTGACCACGACTGTTTCGGAGATGGTAGAGGCGCTAGAATCTATTGGTGGACCGGCGGCGGTGTCGCGAATCGAGTGGAAGCCCGATGCAGATGTCCAAAAGATCGTCCGGACATGGCCTGTGCGATTCCAGCCAACACGGGCACTGGGAATGGGATTTCAGTCGGATGTCAGTATTGTTGATTGTATTAAAGGGTTTGTTAGAGATGAGCTTGGTGGCCAGGTTGCAAGCCAAATACAGTAGTGGCATAGTCTTTGCTTTGATTGAGGCGCAGGATTTACTAGGGTCGTCGAGGCCCAAAACTCACTCTCTTATGAAACTTTCTGACCTGCTTGTATTCATCATTGCTTTCCCGCTCCTGCTGACACAGGTCGATGGGGCCTCATCTGTTGTGCTGCAGGAGGATTTCGAGACTAATGGATCTCTTGGGAAGTTCACGTCGGTTAGTGTAGCCAGCAACTTCGCGTGGCGGTGGCAGGTGCGGGACGACAACGGCGGCTACGCTGAAATGAATGGATTTGGAGCTGACGGTCCCAGTGATGATTGGTTGATTCTGACGCAACCGTTGGATCTGGGTGATGTTGGGAATCCTAATGTAACTTTTGAATATATTGCCCAATGGACGGGTCCTAATGCCGAGTTTGTGGTTTCCACGGATTATGACCCTGAAGTACACTCGGACCCGGGCGACGCGACTTGGGCTTCGCTGCCGTTCTACACAGATGGGACTGATAGCGAGCCTAGCGAAAGTGGTAGTTGGACGCCGATCAGGTCTGATTTGGTGGACCTGTCAGCGTATAAAGCGGACAACGTTTATCTTGGGTTTCACTATGTTTCCACCGGAACGGTGAGTGGTGAGGCACGGACGTGGCGGATTCTCGACCTTGTGGTTGGAGACTCTGATCCAGATGCAACCCTTCTCTTGTCGGCATTGGAGGATATCGAGCCGTGGACCGCAGTGAACGCTGTTGGTAGTGAGGAATGGACCGCTTTTCTGTTAGGCGATCGGGAGTCGGTCGCCTTCGACGGTGCTTTCTCGCCGGATACAAATGAGGATTGGCTGATTTCGCCGAGTATTACCGTGGCTGATTCTGATATTCCAGTGATCAACTTTGAGTATTACAACGAGGCGACTGGGCCGCACATTGAGTTACTTGTATCCAATAATTATGACGCGGCGACTCATACCGATCCAAACGCGGCAACTTGGGTGACTCTTCCTGTCGACTACTCGGTGGCGACCTCTGAGCGTTGGACGAGTTTCCCTGGAAACAGCTTCTTTGGTGTCGCTGGAGACAGTGTTCATGTCGCTTTCAAATACACTTCGGTAGGCGGTGAAGCGCCCCAAGGAAGGCTTGTCGGCATCAGTAATTTTTGTGTTTTTAAAGCCGCAGAAGCGCCAGCGTTGGCCGCCGATTTCTCGGCTCTACCTATCCAACCGACCACGGCTCAGACGGTAGATTTCGAAGCTCAGGCATCGGGTGGCAAGCAACCTTATACTTTTGCCTGGGACTTTGGAGATGGTTCCACAAGTGAGATGGAGAATCCGAGTTATCAGTATACCAATGCGGGAATTTACACGGTGACTCTAGCGGTTACCGATGCTTTGGGCGGGCAAGATGTATTCGCTCAATCGGACTATATCAATGCAGTGAATGAGGCGAATGTTCTTGTAAAGATCGACTTTGAGGGAGCTGATGGTGATCCCATCCCCGGGCCCTGGCAGACCTTTAGCATTGCGAGTGATGCTGAATGGTTACTCGATACCGAAGCGTCTCGGAGCGCTGCCGTGATTACAGGTTTCAGCTCAAATGAGGCGAGTGAAGATTGGCTGTTGTCGCCGAAGTTGCCTCTGGTGGGTTCCCTTTTTCCCGTGCTTACGGTGGATGTCTTTACCCGTTTTAGTGGTCCGTTGTTGGATGTGCTTGTTTCGGCGGACTATGATGGTGGGGATCCAACAGGAGCAACCTGGGACAGTTTAAATGTAGATTTTTCTGATCTTCCGGCGCAGGCGTGGTCCGAAGTGGGAGCCCTGAGTTTGGCTGGCCTAGACGGTGACCATACGGTCGCATTTACATATCTTTCTACTGGAGTTGGCTCCGGTGATGGGCGGACTTATGGAATTGATAGCGTGAGGGTGATCAATGAAGATGAGTTACCTCTGCTTTCGTCGCTGTCAGTCTCGGGTTCGTCTGACGAGGTTACCACTGTGGACACCGTAGTGTTCGAGCCCTTTATTACTGGAGGTAAGCACCCCTATAGCTACGCGTGGGACTTTGGTGATGGTACAAGTAGCTCCAACGGCTTGCCGAGTCATGTGTTTGCGGCGGCAGGGAGCTACTCAGTCAGCCTTAGCGTTACTGATGCCACAGGTGCTTCGCGGGAAGCAGTATTACCCAGCCCTATCAATGTAATCGACGTTGATGATATTCTGTTTGATTATGACTTTGTTGGATTCGACGGTGATGATCCGGTCGATGATTGGACTGCGGTGAGTAAAGCTAGCTTCGAGGACTGGAACCTAGATACGATTGATGGTCAGCAGGGAATCTTTATGAACGGTTTCGGTTCAGATGAAGCCAGTGACGACTGGTTGATCTCTCCAGTCATTCAAATCGGCCAAGGTGAGCAAGGAACGCTCAGCTTTGACCTGAATCGCTTTTTCAGTGGTGGTAGTTTCGAGGTGCTTGCAAGCACTGGCTATGATCCCCTGTCCGAGGACCCGACTACGGTTGTGTGGGTGCCCATTCCTGGTGACTTCACGTTTGATGATTGGTCGCGTCCTAGCGGATTGACCATTCCAATATCTGGAGATGTGCGTCTCGCCTTCCATTACACCTCCGATGGGACGGGCCCTGGTGATGGGCAGCGTATCGGCGTAGATCAGATTCGTGTGGTCAAGTTGACGGCACCGCCGGTGAGCGATTCCTTTCTCGACACGGATTTTGAAGGTGAGGTCGATGTGCCGATTGGAGCTCCCTGGACGACTGTCAGTGTTGCCAGCGATGCGGTATGGGAAATTCAGGAGTGGAACGGGCGCCATGGCGCATTCATGAATGGTTTTGGGGCGGATGCAGCCAGTGAGGATTGGCTGATCTCTCCTCCCATGGATCTCTCAGGTGATGAGATTCCGCTCCTTTCGTTTAGTCACTTTGTGAGATTTAGTGGGCCCGAGATTCAGGTGCTCATTTCTACGGACTTTAATTCTGATCCTAGTGTCGCGAATTGGACAGATCTACAGCTTGATTTCAGCATGCTTCCAGAGCGGGAGTGGATCGACTTTGAGAAAATCAATTTGGCATCATTCAACGGGGCTGCTACCCATCTTGCATTCAAGTATGTCTCGAATGGAACCGAAGGTGGAGATGGGCGTCTGGTTGGTATTGACTCTGTTGTTGTCGCGAAATCAGATACAGCGCCAGTACTGACTGTTGATCTGGATTCCCCTTCGGTGGGCACGACGGGGAACGCACTTGCGTTCGCGGCATCGGCTTCGGGTGGTACGCCCCCCTATACCTTCGCCTGGGATTTTGGAGATGGTGCCGTGGGAGAGGGCACTGAAACGACCCACGTCTACAACGACCCTGGCACCTTTACCGTCACGATTACCGTGTCGGATGGTGCAGAGACGACTTCGATGATGAGCGATGAAGTGACGGTGACGTTTGCTGGAGATAGGCTGTTGGAGGGCGTTTTCGGCGGCGATAATGATACGCCGATCACTGCTCCCTGGACGACTGTCAGTGTGGCGAGTGATCGTGGCTGGCAAATCGATACGACTGGTGGCGCGCAAGGTGCCGTCGCCAACGGCTTCGGTGCGGATGCTCCAAGTGATGATTGGTTGATCTCGCCTCCGTTCGACATCAATGTGTGGGCACAGACGAGCTTGGGCTTTGACTACTATCACAATTTTTCAGGGCCGGAGATTGAGGTGCTCTTGGGTGCAGAATTCCAGGACGGTAATGATCCCACTGCTGTTCATTGGTCGCGGGTCAGCGTGGACCTTGGCGCAGTCGCTAACAGGGAATGGACTCGCCAAAGCGGCATCGACATCAGTGCTTTTGCGGGACGCCAATGTCGTCTAGCGTTCCGTTATACGACGGTTGGAACCGAAGCTGGTGAGGGGAAACTTATTGGGATTAACCATGTGCGCGTGAGCACGACTATCCCAGATATACCTGCTCGTGAGACTTACACGTTCGATGAGTGGAAGGCCACGAACGGTTACTTTAAAAGCGGCGATCCTTCCGGAGCTGTCGATGCTGATGC
>JAACDM010000480.1 GCA_009936795.1 Verrucomicrobiaceae bacterium
ATGGCATTATCCGCATCCTCAAGGAAAGGTGAGCGATGCCGCCAATCGAAGAGGATCTCGTGAATGTGATCTGGATCAAAGTTTCCGAGGGCCCTCCTGAGGACACGCTGACCGCGATGCAGGCGTTCCGCGACGAGCAGCCCACGCTGTTCAACTGGCTGACGGCACCTGCAGAGTCCACCAACGAGCGGCTTGTCGAGGTCATTCTCTACCTGGGTGTCACGCTTGCGCAGGTCTTCGCCTGGCGCCGCCTTCCCCAGGGACCACTCGCTCCGCCAATGGTCGATGACGTCATGCTCACCCGATGGTCGGAGAAACGTACCGGCACAGTGGCGTCTTTCCTTGCTGGCAAGCAAGCTCAAGCCACTACGCTGCCAGAGGCGTTGGAAATGCTCGTGTCACGATTCGATCTTCCACAGCTCCCAATGCTCAGCCATGCGACCGAAGCCCTCCTTGTCGCTCACGAAGATTCTGATCTTACGCGGACAGAGGTTGAGCATTGCTTTGTTAAGCTCCTGGTCTTGGTGGACTGCCTTGATCGTGTGGTGAAATCCTAGAATACGGTGCTAGGCTAATCCCCATGTTTGAGATCCGAGATAAGCCTAACATGGTCGAGCGCGCCCTCCTCGTTGGAGTGTACTTTGACAAGCATGAGGCCGATGAAGCCGAGAGCTTACTCGACGAACTCCGTGAACTCGTGAAGACCTTAGGCATCGGTGTCGTCGATCAATTGCTCGTTCGCGTACCCAAGTCTCACGCGCGTTACCTTATGGGCACGGGTAAGACGGAAGAGGTCATTGATGTGGCCAAGGACTTGGAGTGCGACTGCATCATCTTTGACAATGAGCTGACACCTGCCCAGCAACGCGCTTGGGAACAAGACTCAAACATCTGCGTGATCGATCGACAGGAAGTGATCTTGGACATCTTCAATGTGCGTGCCCAAACGAAGGAAGCACGCCTCCAAGTTCAACTGGCCCGTATGGAATACTCGCTCCCGCGGCTTGCACGCATGTGGACACACCTCGACCGTCAGGGTGGCGGCGTCGGTGCGCGTGGTGAGGGTGAGAAACAGTTGGAAACGGACCGCCGCTTAGCTCGTAAACGCATTGATCGCGTGAAGGCTCAACTCGAGGAAGTGCGGAAGCAGCGAACCACGCAGCGCAAAGAACGCGAACGCATGCCCCTGCCGCACGCTTCGATTGTAGGTTACACGAATGCTGGGAAGTCAACGTTACTCAACCGCCTAACAGGCAGCTCAGTCTTGGCCGAGGACATGCTCTTCGCCACACTGGACACGACGACGCGACGCATTGAATTGCCAGATGGTCAGCCGCTGTTGCTCACCGATACCGTTGGCTTCATCCGACGTCTCCCTCACCGCTTGGTCGAGGCCTTCAAGGCAACGTTAGAAGAAGCCTTGCTAGCCGATTTCCTCATCCACCTGCTGGACGCGAGTGATCCCGAAGTCTTGGCCACTTACACTACGACGCAAGAGGTGCTGGCTGAACTTGGTGCCGAAGAGAAGCGCAAGCTGCTCGTGTTCAACAAAGTCGATCTCGTTGAAGACAACACCATGCGGCGCGAACTAGAGAGCCGGTTTCCAGACGCCTGTTTCATTTCCGCTGGCACCGGTGAGGGCTTAGAGAATCTCCAGAACCGGATGAGCACGATGTTAGCCGGTCGAGTGCATCGCCTTCATCTACGCGTACCTCAAAGCCGGCATGATGTCGTGACCCGCCTGCACCGCGATGGCAAAATCATCTCCACTGACTACGAAGGCCAAGATGTCCTGCTGCAGGCGGTCATCCCCAAAGCAATGCAAGATCTTGTCACCCCTTTTATCGATTCGGAAGCCACTCCGACCGCAATGGAGTAGATCGCATTGCGCGCCAGACAAATAGGTGCTCCATATTAGCTCATGGCAGCGTCTCTCGAAAGCCTTCGTAAAGTGCGTGACGGCGGTCCACCCTTGGCCACGCTCACTGCCTATGACTATCCCTCGGCACGCCTATTGGATGAGGCAGGTGTCGACCTCATCTTGGTAGGCGATTCCCTTGGCATGGTCGTGCTTGGCTATGAAGACACGACTCACGTCACGCTAGCAGAAATGCGCCACCACACACGTGCTGCACGCCGAGGCGTGAAACGCGCGGTCCTCGTGGGTGATCTGCCCTACAAAACGTACGAAACACCAAAGCAGGCTGTGGAATCCGCGCGACAACTGCTAGACGATGGTGCCGATGCCGTCAAACTGGAAGGAGGGCGCGAGGTCGAACCTCAAGTACGTGCGCTGATCGACGATGGCATTCCTATCATTGGTCATCTCGGTATGCTCCCACAGCGAATTCAAGAAGAAGGGCGCTACAGGAAGAAGGGAAAGTCCGAGGACGAAGCCGCGCGTTTGTTAGACGACGCTCAATTGCTAGATAAGTTGGGTGTCAAAGCAATGGTCTTGGAGAGCATGTTTAGACGGGTCGCACGCGAGATCACTGAGGCTGTCTCCATTCCCACCATCGGCATCGGTGCAGGAAATGGCTGCGATGGTCAGATCCTCGTCACGCATGATCTCATTGGGGCATTCCCTTGGTTCTGCCCTCCCTTTGCAATACCAAAGGCAAACGTGGCCGAGTCTATTTCGCGGGCAGTAAGCGCCTACGTGGAAGACGTCCGCACTAGCCATGACTAGGCTTTTCATCTACGGAACACTGAAGCGTGGCCAAGTAAATCACCATCTTTTAGAAGCCGAAACATTTCTCGGTGAAACGCAAACCGTGCCCCACTATCGCCTCCTAGATCTTGGCTGGTATCCAGGGTTGGCCACAGTAGAGAACAACGGCCGATCCATTTCAGGCGAGCTTTGGGAAGTCTCCCCCCAACGCCTCCAAAAACTGGATGCCTACGAAGGTGACGAATACGCCCGTCAACCGGTGACCTTGCTAGACCACAACTTTAATACAACGACAGAAACTTATGTCTTGAAGGCCCCCGATTGGACACGGCCTGACGCTGGAACAATGTGGGACGGTTAAGACTCTACTTCAAACGTCACCGTAACGGACCGTCCCGTTCCGGGATCGTACGCACGCACCTGCCACTGACCAGGCACAAGTGGCCAACCCACCCCTGCAGAAGCCTCATCATTGAGGAACCACTGCAGTACTTCTGGCTCTGGGTGGTCCGTCAGGAACGGCAGTCTCTGCTGTCCAAGAGGTAGCGCTGGATCGATCACGTAGTGGGCTCCGTCGCTGGGACTCGTGATACACCACGGGTTCCGCGAGCCAGCTTTAAGATGATTGTGAGGACTTTGACACCAGGCTACATAGGCAGCGGGCAATACGATCTTTCCACCCTCATACCAGGAAGAAATCGCTTCCTCTGGCTGCGTTCCAGGAAGGAACCACTCCCAAAGTCGGCGACGCGTCTCCGTCACCGGCAGAGCACCCGTCAGTGAATCGATCTCTACACTAATTAAACCGTCATTCACCGCGTCCAAAGCAATCAACCCAGGAGCGGGCCGATGCTCACCTAACCAATCAATCAACTGCCTCCACACAGGTCCCGCCACGTCGACTGAAAGCGCTTTATTCATGCTTCGACCGTCCAAATTCCCTACCCAGACGCCCACTGTGTGACTCCTATTGTAACCCACGATCCACGCATCACGAAAGTTCGAACTCGTCCCCGTCTTCACTGCAGTGCGCCGATTGGCCGGGAAACTCATCACCGATTGGCTCCCAAAGGCTCGGGACCGAGCCCCATTGTCACAGAGAATATCCTCAACGAGACGGCAAGCAGCACGATCCGCAACACGTAAGGGTGAGACCGGAGAAACACTTGAGAAAACAGGGCCACCAATAGAAAGCCCGCCCCTCGCAAGCACGCTGTAGGCAGTAGTCAGATCGAGTAGAGTCACCCGCCGATTCCCCAATACAAACCCAGCACCATCAGCACCGAAACTATCGTGCGGCCGCAAACTCCACTCAGCCAATCGCTCGAAGGCTCGACGAGAACCGACCTTGTGAGACACTAGAATCGCAGGAATATTAAGCGAATTCCCTAACGCTTCGCGCAGACGAACCGGCCCGTAGTAGCGTTTATTGTAGTTCTTTGGATCGTAGTCCGGGTAAATCACAGCCACGGCTTGAGCGGTATCCGTTAGAACGGAAGCGGTCGAACAAACTTGCTCCTCCAGTGCCTGTTGATAGACAAACGGTTTCAACGTCGAACCCGCGTGCCTTGGTGTCATCGCAGCATTGATCGCTGAGGTATCCTCAGCAGCCTCCGTTGCAAACGCCGTCAATGCTTTCACCTGGCCTGTTGCATTCTCGATCACGACAACGGCACCATTGCGAAT
>JAACDM010000481.1 GCA_009936795.1 Verrucomicrobiaceae bacterium
CATAGCTCACTCGGAAACGTCTCGCCTGAAACTTTCCTCAATCAACACTTCCAAACTCAGAAAACACACCTAAACTAACAGAGCGATTTGTCCGGTCCATGTCCACTTTCTTGGGGGAACTCCACTTGGCCAAACGCCATGCATGCATTGCACAAACGATACAAAGCAACAGATCAAGCGCGAACAACCCAATCGTATTCGAGAACCCCGCCCGCGTTGAATTAAGCAACAACGTCACCACCGCAAGCGCGAGCAAACTAAACGACGCGCCCATCCAAAGAATACCGCGCCGAATATCGCCACAGTAAATCTGGCCCAGCCCTGGCAGGAGGGCAGACATGCTGGCCGCATCCACAGGCTTACGGCGTTTCACTATCAATGTGTCTTTCTTCATAATATAAGTCCTTCGCTAGTTGTTGCTAAACAGGACAAAGTAGGTCAGAAGGCCATAGCGACTGAACCCTACGACCGCTGCCAGGATCAAGACAGCAGCCTTGGCAAACAGTGCCAGTCGTTCGTATCGCGAAGGCTCCGAGACCTCCGAACGAAGAGTGATGCCAGACATCACGCGATCAGCCATGGCCGCTGATGGCAGATACTCTCGTTTCTCGTCTAGCCATTCTGAATAAGGATCATCCGGGTTCGTCTTCATAGGTGGGTGCCTTTGAGTTCTTCATAGGTGGTGTGCAATGAATCGCTTAAAACCTGTTACGACTAAGCCGCGACTTTACGGTGCCAACAGCGAGGCCTTCGAGGCGAGCGATGTCGTCATGAGGGAGTTCTTTAATTTCGGCGAAGACAAAGACTCGCCGATGCTCATCAGATAGGCTCGCCAACGCGGCGTCCAGGAAGCGAAAGGTTTCCAAACGCGTTAGCATCTCGTCAGGGTGCTAACCCCCGAGTAGGCTTGGCTCGGGCTCGGGAGGATCAGCCATCAAATAAGGCGTCGCCTTCTTCATCGCATTGAAACACAGGCGTCGAGCAATAGTTACCAGCCAAACGGCAAACTTCCCCTTAGACTCATCAAACTGATCAAGCTTTTGGAAGGCTCTGACAAAGGTGTCCTGTGAAAGATCCTCCGTCCTCGCCCGGTCCCCAAGCAGGTGCAGGCAAATCCGGAAGACACTGCCCTGGTTTGCCTCAACCAACACACGAAATACCTCGCGATCTCCGGCACGGATCCTCCGGATCAGTTGGTTTTCGTCACCAGGGAAAGACGTCATCACCCTTCTATCCAGTAGTGCGCACCCAAAGGTTCCCAACTTTCTCTACGAAGACTCCAGTTGCTCGCATCCCGATCTAGGTGACGGTCGAGGCCATGAAGCCCTATGTGAAGCTCGCCGAAGCCAAGTTGCCCAATGGCACCCTCTTCTCACTGCACAAACACGACGGGAACTTCTACCTCAAGAATGATCGCTTGGATCTGATGAGTACTGCTCTCACCCACCCTGAGCAGATGTTAGCAGAGAAAGGCTGCGCCAAGATTATCGTCGGCCATGGCAAACGACCGGAACATCCCAAAGTTCTTATTGGTGGTCTAGGCATGGGCTTTACCCTCAAACGTGCCCTAGAGATCATTGGCAAACCGGCGACGGTTGAAGTCGCTGAGTTGGTCGAAGAGATTGTCGCCTGGAATCGCACGTTCCTAGTCGAGCACAACGGCCCGTTGCTGGAAGACGAACGGACCACGATCTACCAAGGTGATCTCTTCGACTGCCTGGCTCAAGACGGGCGCAAGGGCTACTACGATGTCATTCTCATCGATATTGACGACGCCCCTGACATGCTCATCACGCCGGGCAATTCCCGTCTCTACACACCTGACTTCTTAGCCAAGACTCGCGAGGCACTGGCTCCGGATGGATGTGTCGCCTATTGGTTAGCAGAGCCGACGCCGAGCTTCGAGACGAGCCTCATCAAGGCGGGTTTCCGGGTCGAAGCCACGCCGGCAAAGCCTCACGAGAAATCGAAACGCCCACGCCACTGCATCTATGTAGCACGCCCCAAGTAGTCTCTACTTATTGGCAACAAAGTGAAGCACTCGCATCGCATCGCCTCCATGCTCTGGATCCGTTGACACTCTCAGCTTGAGGTGGTGTTCGCCAGACTTGAGATCTGCTGCGAACATTACCGTCCGAGGATAGTGCAGGCCTTTGCTATGACGATGATAGAGTGGAACCGATTTCCAGGCACCACCATCAATCGAGAATTCCGCCACACCCGCGTCAGGACCAGCAAGCACATAAGCCCCAACAGCCCTACCCGTGAATTCTAGAGACAGTGGCTCATCCGATGCCGCGAGTGAGAGAAGGGAAACATCCCGGAAGCGCGTCCGACAATTTCCCTGGAGCGCTTTCCATTCAGGAATCGTCAGGGAACCACCCTTCACTGCCTTCATATCAATGAAGTAACCGTGGGCGTAGCTCCTCGGATCTAGAGGCCCAGGCAGCGCTCGCGCCTTCCCTTCGACTCGCGTAGACTCGAGAAGCTGCTCGATCAGATCCGCACAAAGACGATTCCCGTAGGGCGCGGGATGCGTGCCACCGAACTGCTTCCAGGTGAGACGCTTGTCGCTGATGCGATCGGCAATCTCTCCCGCCAAATGGATCGTCGGAATCTGATAGTGCTTGGTAACCTGATCGTGGGCGGCAATGGAGACAGCTGGCTTAGCTGCCTGCAACGCTTTGAGAATAGGCGGATTGACGAAATAGGTTACTACGATGTCCATGTCAGGATTCGCGCGATAGGCATTCCGGACGACTCCTTCTAGCCCACGAATGCATTCGCGCTCGGCATGTTTACCGTCTTGATCATCATTCACCGCGAATTCCACGAAGAGAAGATCGACCATTCCTTTCGACAACACATCGGCGTCCAGGCGAAAGGCACCGGTGGTCGAGCAAGTGGACGAAATCCCCGCCGCAGTGAAGGTGAACGTGGTCTCAGGGAAACGTTCTTCCAGCAGGTCACCTACCATGGGTCGATACCCATTCATCTCTGTGATGGAGCCGCCGATGAAAGCGACATGCCCAACCTTCTCTTGTCGAAACTTGGACGACGAGCGCGCCAATCCCGACCGCACCAAGACACGAGGGCTATGTGCTCTTACTGAAAGCGCTTTGCTAGTGTGACGATGAATGAAATCCACAATCGACTTCGGATCTTCCAAGGCGTGCGGATGATGCCCCACACCCGGCTTTCGAATCACCTCAATTGAGCCTCCCAGTTCACGGTACCGTTTCTCAATGACATCCGAATTCTCTTCAACTGGAACAACCACATCGGCTTCGCCCACGACGTGCAGCAGCGGAATACCCGCCTTGGCCAGGGGCGCCAACTGATCAATCGGGCTCCCCTTGTAGATTGACGCACTTTCTTCGTCTAGGCCATGGGCAGCCATGGCCTGTGTCCAATCACCAGACCTCCCTTTGCCTTTCCATTTCCCTCCTGGCCAACTGCGGAGATCACAAACAGGCGCGTCACCATAAAGACAGGCTACCTTGTCCGGATTCTTCGCCGCCCAATTGTAGATGATCAGCCCACCCCGACTCATGCCTTCCAGAGCCACCTTCCTCGCAAGATCGTACTTGCCCACAACATGCACGTAGAATTTATCCCAATGCGCCACCGCTTCCGCATTTCCAAATAGAGCTCCTACATCACAGTAGGCCAGGTGATAGCCTTTACTTAGCAAAGCGATATCAGCCTGTGGTTCGTGACCAAAGAAACGTGCCCTCCAAACCCAAGGCCGACCCGGCGCCGCTTCTTGCGGAGCAACGAGAATGCACTTTTGATCGCCCACTATAAAATCGTAGCGATCAGAGCCATGCCACTGGGTCATTTCCCCCTCGTAAGCGGAAAGCGAATTTGTCAGGAGAACGAGTAGGAAAAGGCAGCGCTTCATCACTCTATTTAGCAGTGTCGCCTGCTTCTCGGCAATGTTTAGTCGATCACCTTCAACAGTAGCAGACAGGCCTTTCCAATAGCAACTCGCTTGCGTGCTATACACGACAAAGGCGCCCATCACATCCGCCTCATCAAATATGGCTCCACGATTGGCTCTGCTAGAGCGAGCAATTCCAAACCAAAGAGGGTCGATAGGCAAGAAAGGTAGCAACGCATCTTTTGAGCCTACCTTCAATTAGCCTGACTTCCAAGCGCTACGCCCTGCTCGAGATTGCGCGGATAGACGGGTCGTCCGACGGGGCTTATCACGTAGCTGTGGGTAAGTCAGGACGAAGTCGCTCCTTCTCGAGGCCCTACCAAGCGAGACCACGGATCGGGTCACCTGTTGAATCAGCGAGAGAAGATTTCCCAATCTACTTGTCCCAAGGCCCGTCTCTTACCCGGTCTCTTTGGGGCGGCGTTTGCATCAGCCGAGACAACACGGACACGGAATAAACCACGGGCCAGACAGGCAACAAGGGCACGGCGAGTTTGAGACAGCGAAGCCCTGAAAGCTCGACCTATTCTAGAAACCATTGTCCCCAGGGCAAAGGATCTGGGTTCATCTTTACAAGGCCCACTCCGGGTGGAAGGATGCGCCGATTTCCGTCCGCGACGGACCTTTGCTATGCCGAAAGACGAGAGTATTCAGAAGATTCTACTGATTGGTGCTGGCCCGATTGTCATCGGCCAGGGCTGCGAGTTCGACTATTCCGGGGTGCAAGCCTGCAAGGCGCTCCAAGAAGAGGGCTATGAAGTCGTGTTGGTGAATTCCAACCCGGCGACGATCATGACCGATCCGGAGTTCGCCACCCGCACTTATATCGAACCGATCACGCCAGACGTGATCGAGAAGATCATTATCAAGGAGAAGCCGCAGGCGCTCTTGCCAACGCTCGGTGGGCAAACGGCCCTCAATGCTGCGATGGAACTCGTCCGGACGAATCGCCTCGAGCCTCACGGCGTGAAGCTGATCGGTGCCAAAGCTGACGCGATCGAACGTGGTGAAGATCGCTTGCTGTTCAAGGAAGCCATGATTCGCATCGGTCTTGATGTGCCTGTGTCAGAAGTCGTCCACAATATGGCCGAAGCCGCCGAGGCGGCTGCTAAGATCGGGCGCTTCCCTCTCATCGTGCGCCCAGCTTACACGCTGGGCGGTGCCGGAGGTGGCATCGCTTACAACAAAGAAGAGTTTGAAGAAATCGTCCGACACGGCCTCGATCTCTCTCCAGTAACCGAAGTCCTCATTGAGGAGTCTTTGTTAGGCTGGAAGGAGTTCGAAATGGAAGTCATGCGTGACCGCGCAGACAACTGTGTGGTTATCTGCTCGATCGAGAACTTCGATCCGATGGGCGTTCACACAGGAGACTCCATCACCGTGGCTCCGATCCAGACGCTGACGGACAAAGAGTACCAGCTCATGCGTGACGCGTCCTTTGCGGTCATCCGAGAGATCGGTGTGGAAACAGGGGGCTCTAACATTCAGTTCTCCATCGATCCCGAGACAGGACGGATGATCGTCATCGAGATGAATCCCCGGGTGTCCCGTTCTTCCGCACTCGCGTCCAAGGCCACGGGGTTCCCGATCGCCAAGATCGCCGCTAAGCTCGCTGTCGGATACACCCTCGACGAACTGCCCAACGACATTACCAAGGAAACGCCGGCCAGTTTCGAACCGACCATCGACTATGTTGTCACCAAGGTGCCACGTTTCACCTTTGAGAAGTTCCCCAACGCCGATCCGACCCTGACCACCATGATGAAGAGCGTGGGCGAGGCCATGTCCATTGGCCGGACCTTCAAGGAGTCGATGCAGAAAGCGCTCCGCTCGCTAGAGATTGGCCGTTTCGGCTTTGGATTCGACGGCAAACAAAGCGATCTCTCCATTGACGCGATCAAACGCAAGCTCAGTGTCCCATGCGCCGAACGTATCTTCTTCGTCGGCGAAGCTTTCCAGCGCGGCCTAACCGAAGAAGAAGTCTTTGCGCTTTCGAAGATCGATCCTTGGTTTCTCCGTCAGCTCAAGACGATTGTGGACGAAGGCGTGGCGTTGCAGAGCGCGAAGGAGATCAATTACCGTAAGGCAAAGAAGTTGGGCTTTTCAGATCGCCAGCTAGCTACTTTAACCGATCACACCGAAGCAGAAATCCGCGCCGAACGCAAAGAAGCTGGTGTCATCCCGACGTATCGGTTGGTCGACACCTGTGCCGCAGAATTTGAAGCAGCCACCCCTTACTTCTACTCCACTTACGGCGATGAGAATGAAGCGCGCGGTGGGGACAAGAAGAAGGTCATGATCCTCGGTGGCGGGCCTAACCGAATTGGTCAGGGAATCGAGTTTGACTACTGCTGCGTGCACGCGGCCTTTGCACTGAAAGAGCTCGGGTTTGAGACCATCATGGTCAACTCCAACCCGGAGACCGTATCCACTGACTACGACACGAGTGACAAACTTTATTTCGAGCCACTCACGCTCGAAGACGTGCTCAACATCTATGAGCAAGAACAATGCTGGGGTGTCATCGTCCAATTCGGCGGCCAGACGCCTCTAAACTTGGCCAAGGATCTCGAAGCTAACGGCGTCCCTATCATTGGCACGTCACCCAAGAGTATTGAACTTGCCGAAGACCGCGAGTTCTTCTCCAAGCTACTCGATGACCTCGGTCTCAAGCAGGCTCCCGCAGGCACGGCCACGTCGAAAGAAGGCGCTCTCGAGGTCGCCGGGCACCTCGGCTATCCGGTGCTTGTCCGTCCGAGTTTTGTCCTCGGCGGTCGCGCCATGAAGATCGTCTATGATGATGCCGAACTCGCGCATTACATGGAGTCGGCTGTCGAAGCCAGCCCGGAACGCCCCGTGCTCGTGGATCGTTTTCTCGATGAAGCCACTGAGATCGATGTCGATTGTATTAGCGATGGCGAAACCTCCATCATCGGGGCCATCATGGAGCACATCGAACAAGCGGGTGTCCACAGTGGAGACAGTGCCTGTGTTATCCCCGCCTTCAGCCTAAGCGATAAGATTCAGGCAGAGATCACGACAGCGGCTAAGGCACTCGCCAAAGCGTTAGAAGTTCGGGGTCTCATGAACATCCAATTCGCGGTCAAAGACGACGATCTCTACGTCATCGAGGTCAACCCTCGTGCCTCGCGCACGGTGCCGTTTGTCAGCAAATCCACAGGGGTCCAGTTGGCTAAACTCGCCGCCAAGATCATGGCCGGCAAAACATTAAAAGAGTTAGGCTTCACCAAAGAAGTCATGCCACCTCACTACTCGGTCAAAGAAGCCGTTTTCCCCTTCATCAAGTTTCCTGGCACTGACATCACACTCAGCCCAGAGATGAAATCCACCGGAGAAGTCATGGGCATCGATTCCAATCTCGGCATGGCCTACGCCAAGTCCCAGATGGCGGCTTCTGCAGCGCTCCCGATGAAAGGCAATGTCTTCATCAGCGTCTCAGATCGTCAGAAAACACAGATTGGTGAGATCGCCAAAGGCTTCCACGAACTCGGGTTCAAAATCTTCGCCACTGACGGCACCGGCAGAGTGTTAGGTGACACCCCATTCACCGCGCTTCCCAAGCTCCATGAAGGGCGCCCAAACGTTCTCGACATGATGAAAAACGGCGAGGTCCAGCTCATCGTGAACACGCCCGATGATCGCGAGACCAAAGAAGACGCCGTCAAGATCCGCAGCGTCGCCACTTCCAATCGCATCCCGATCATGACGACCCTCAGCGCCACCAAGGCCAGCCTAGAAGCCATCCGCGCCCTGCAAGACCAAGACTTTACAGTCGTGCCGCTGCAAGACTATCATTGAGACATTCTAATTGAACCGAAACCTGGCTCTAACATACTTCTGATTCGAGCTATTCACTATTCTAGCTCGAGCCTGCGTCGCAGAGATTTCCGTTTTGAGGGTTCTCCAGACTCGCATGTCAGTTGAGATCTGAAACTCTAAGCGAGTGCCTAAAGGCATTGCCGGATACGACAACTCAACATCGCGCTCCTCGCACCCAGTAACAATTTGGAGGCCCAAAGGGCGAGCTGCACTATCGATTGGAGATGTCTCGCCTGGGGTACTCGTATCTGAGTCATGATCCCCCTTCGCGTAGAGCAACCAGCGAAAGCGGAAAGCCGCTGTAGCTGAAGAACCAACCTGGGCGTTCTCAGCGTCATAGTAATAGAGCGCTTTGGAGGTCCCGTTAGCGGCGCCTTCACGGATCGCCACCGCTGGACTCACAGGAAGACCATACACAGCGTCCGCTGAGAACGTGTCGACAGCCCCGGTGTGTTGTAGCGCTTGATTTCCCGCCAACGTCAACCTCTAAAACGCTCCACATGATCTCCCTCCATGAGGAGCGCAGCCAGCCCAACGCCGTGGCCATTTCCCGCGCGAAAGGATAGGCCAACGTTCGACGTGTCTTCGCCCTCCCCACCTTTGGCTTCGTTATTGAGAAAGTGGACGCGCTGCAGTCGTACTGTTGCTCGGGATTCCACAAAGAGGGCACCACCAAGACCCGCAGCACCACCACCAGGCCCGCCCCAGCTTCCTCCGCCACCCCCAGGAAATCCGACAGAACCGGTTCGAACCACCTTGGGGATGGCGTAGCCCTGACTTCTATCACCCTTTCGCCCCGCGTGACCATTGCCAGCAGCAAAGCCACCCAAGCCCAGCGCTCCTACTGCCTCACCAGCTCGAGCGGTGCCGTACTCCGGTTCGTCGTCCTTATTTCCACCGCTGCCACCACCTGATCCGCCGCCACCACCTGATCCGCCAGCGCCGAAGCCTCCGTGCCCCCATAGCCACCTCCTCCCCCGAAGCCGCCTTTGCCTGCGATCCCGGCATCCCACCAAATAGCCCCACCACCACCACCACCTGCTTCTGAAGAACCTCGCGTTCCCTGGCCAAAGCGAAAGCCATGCGTTCCGTTCGCGCCGGCGGCACCGTTGCCACCACTATATCATGGAGTGCCATCGCGGAAATTGCCGCGCCCGCCACCAGTCGCTGAACCGACCGACTTCCCAGTCCCAGCGGGCACATCGATCGTCGAGCCAATGAAGGGGGTGTAATAGATCCCACCACGGTCGCCATGACCGCCAACAGGACCGAAGGCATCGCCACCGCTCCCGCCAAAGGCAGTGTTCCCCTGAAACGTGACGTCCTCGGCCGAGAGATGCCCTCCGTAAACCACAAAGACCGCACCACCAAGCCCCGGATGACCACCACGCCCCGCGCTTCCGTTAGGCCCGTCACCGGAACCATCACGTATGAGGAGATCTTTTAGAATCAACGTCGCCCCAATATCGACAACAAAGGGACGCCCCTCTCCTTTCGCATCGATAGGCCCCTTGAATCTTCACACGGCTCCGGATTACCACAGGAGCGAAGTCGAGCCCATTCGTGGCCACGGTTATGTTTGATAGGCCTGACATATCCACTAACACACAGGCAGCCGGATCCGCCTCAGAGATTGTGTTGGCTTGGGCGAAGGCACTCCAAAGACTAGTTAAAGTCCCGCTGGCCAATGTCAGTGTATGCGTTGGGGCGGCATCTTCATCGGTTAGGCGCTCAAGAAGAGTCACAGGACTCATTGCTTCACTGACATTGGCAACTCGGAGATGACTCGACTCGTCACCGATTCTCCTTGTCATCGGATGGTAAGCCAACAGGCGCGGATCCGCGATCTCAGAGGTGGTTAGGTCGCGTGTGTAACGTCCGGCGATGGCTGCGCCGACATAGAAGAAGCCACTTCCCGAGAACGCCGTTGCGGCAGGTTCTGCGGCTAGGGTTCCATTGCGGAACAACCGCTGCGTCCCGCTCTCGGCATCGTAGACACAAGCCCAGTGCACCCATAGTCCAGCATCGGCGGCGGCCACGTTCAGCGTGTTGCCAGCATAGCGAAAGCTGAACTCGCGCCCACTGGTGTAGCCAATCGAGAGACTGTCATAGAGGATGGGCCAACTCGCAGAGGAGGTTTGATCCGTCCGCACCCACAGCTCAATCGTGAAAGACCGATTGGAAAGATCCGGGGCGATCGAGGCCGGATAGCGCAAATACTGGCCAGTGCTAAAGTCCGCATAGCCACGAGCCTCGCCATTTCCGACAAGTGCCAGGAACAAACTAACAAAGATAATTGAGAAACGCATAAAACGGATTAGTTAGAAGTTCTCGGGCGCCTCGATGCTTGGCGAGATACGCGGTTGTTTAAAGAAGGTGAACGTTCCTGCTCGTAGCGGAAATGTGAGATATGTTAGTTCCGGCACGCTCGTCGTGATCGAGAAGGTTCCTTCAACGCGTCTGTTCGTCACGGCATCCCCCGCCGCTATCCAGGTTAAGGTCATCAAGGTGTCCGCTTGATAGATCGTATCACTCGCGGGCACGGTGAAAGTGACTTCGCCATTGAAAGCGGATTCAGCGTCCACGAAGCTTGTCATGGGCCAGCAACCGACTGCCTGAGCCGGATTCATCGGGATGAAACTCGTGGTCTCGGCCTTAAGACAATGCGTGCTACCACCGCTGCCCTCAGTGAGTTCTAGTGAAATCGGAATCGTCTTGTCTTCGCCCGTTGGTTCCAGCAGGCCTAACCAAACGGCATCATTGTCTTCGATGACGACTGTGAGCGGTTCACCCACCGCCACGGTCCTCGCCGCGATGGTCCCATCGGTTGAACTCAAGGTTACCGTGACGTGATGTAGAATCGTGCTTTCTTCATCTTCGGGCACCATGACCGGAATCACGCCAGTGAGGCCATCAACTATGACCGAAACGGTTTGGGTCGCCGTCCCGTTTGAGAACTCCACAACATACTGCAGCGTCCCTTGAAACGGTTTGGAAAACGTGACGACGACGCCTGAAGCGTCTCCTTCCACAGCACTGCTGGCCGTTTCCAAGGGAACACCATCCTTGAGAATGCGGTAGAACAGCCGCTCGGCACTTTCCGTTACGGGTAACACTACCCGCCAATTTCCATCGCCCAGATCTTCCAGAGCAGCATCGCCAAAGAGCCGCCATTCATTCGTATCCAGACCTGGATTCACCTCCACGTTGAGGCGATTCCGCTCCACTTCTGGAGAGACTTTGAAGTCCACTTGCGCCAAGGTCATAGAGACCCAGGTAAGCGCTGCAGTCTCTATATCATCTGGAGCCTGCCCCCACAGAGACGGGCTGATGGCGAGGAGTAGAGAGAAAATCAGTCGTTTCAAGGCGATGGTGAGATGGGTTCACCGCCTTGCTAAGGCATCTGTCCGGCCGAAATGTCGCCGGTTTTAAAGAAACTTCATCCCGACGTTACTCAAAGACCGCCTGAATCGTGACATCAGCCGTGCTCAACGACAGCATCATCTCCAGTTCGCTGCCACTGACGTCGCCAGACCAGCCTGTGAAAGTGGCTCCCTCATTTGGAACCGCACGGATGGAGATGGGCACATCCTTGAAATAGGTGCCGCTCCATGCCTCTGAAGGAACCGTTAGCGTGTTGATCACGACGGAACCTTTGTCGGTATTCTGAATGGTGACAGCGACTTCGGCTGTCCCATTCCCGAACCCAAAGTGATCCATGAGTTGGCCACGCAGCTGCTCTGGGCTACCGGAACCGAAAGTGCGCATCACTTCGACATTGCGTTCCCAATGTTCCAGATTGAGGGGCTCGTCTTCTTCTTTGTGGGGAAGACCGAAGTCGCGTTCCTGAACAGCAGCCCAACTCCAGCGCTCCAGGTGTCGAGGGATCTCTGCGCGAATGACGGCTGCCATGGCATCGATCCTTCCGACAACACGGTCAGCAGACCAGAGATGATTGAGCAAGTCGGCACATCTCAAAATGAACCGCTCGCGGAAGACATCACTTTCTAACATTTCCCTAAGAAGCAACGTCCGACCGCCAGCATTTGGCCAGCCGGTGCCACCACCACTAGTGTTGGTGTGGAACGTGAACATGTTCTCGTAGTCCGCGAAGTCTCGCTTCATCGCGGGAAGATAGACTTCCGGTTTCCAGAGATTGAAACCATAATCTTGATCATAGACGAGCCAGCGGAAACGCCCGTCATCGGTCTGAGGACGCCAGCACTTGATATTCCCTATATCAAAATTCTGCCCCCACAGGACAGTGAGATTGTAATCGATAAAGTTATCTATTTCCAGATGCTCTTCCTCAACGACTTTATAGCGCTCGGGGTCATTCATATCGTTGTTCTGAATGTAGCTACGCATGCGGTTGTAGGCAGAGGCTGAACCGGAATTGGCCGAGCCATAACCTTCAATTAAATCGACCTCGTCATTGGGAACGCCATGATTGGACTCGACATAATGTTCCGTTAGTTTTTCACGAATGTTGTAGATACCCCAGTAGTCGCCATTGAGATAGAGGACTGCTGGACGGTAGCCTTGGGTATCGAGGCCTGTTTCGCGAGCTAGGCTCTGCACCATGGCATCGCGGAAGAGCGTGAAGTTGCAGTTTACAAAGTAACTGCCCCAGGAAACCGGCGTAGAGAAGGCTCTGATCTCGGAGCGAGGGTGGGTCAGCCACGTGCTCTGGTTGTCATTTCCCGAGTTACGTAGAACAAAGGACTCAAACGAATCGACCTCTTTGTCAGGAAAAAGCTGATGCTGAATCTTGCCGCGCCCGTATTCTTGTCGTGCAAAGATGGCCATGGACTTCTGAGGATACCCACGCGATCCCCAGCCCCCAAAAATCTTCACCCCCACATTCTGGCGAAAGCCACCATCACCGTCTGGTTCGAACATCTCCATGCTCGCCTCAATCTCGCGATCGCGTTTCCATGCATTCGATGATGAATACGGAAAACTGCCATTGACAGTGCCATTGGCAGATACGGCAGAACCCATTCCATAAAGATAACCATCCTTGAAATCAAAGTTCTCACCTTCCGTCACCATGGAGAGAACTGGCAAGTCGTGGCTGACGCCAACAAGGTAAGTCGTGGTGACGGTTTCACTTGGATTCGCACCCATCACTTTCGCTCGTATCACCGTTGGTTTATCAATGACAATCGGTTCTGTGTACAGTGTGGAGTTGCTCTTGAACAAGGTGTGAAACGGTTCCGCACCGTCCATGGTGTAGCGGACCACATCCGATTCATCGGCTGGAATCAATGCAACGGATATCGTATTCTCGTAGACGCCACCACTAACAGAGAAGCGTGGGACTTGGATGTAGGCATCGGGTGCCCCAAAGATGAAGTTCGTGTTCACCTGTCCTGGAGTAGTCCGTTTCGGTTCAAACACGTAGAGTGTGTCAGGATCATCGCGGGCAATTCCCATGGATGCATCGCCAGCCAGTGGCCCCGGATCAAGCCGATCTAGGATCTCTCCTTGCGGCGTCGTCACAATGACAGGCTCATCGCCATTCCGTAAGCTGAAACTCGCATGCAGTTCGCCATCCGAAGGCTCTTTGTTTGAGGCAAAGACAACAAGATAACCCCCGGGCTCAACGAGCGTTCCTTCAGGAAAGAGCCACTTTCCTAGACGCGATTCGTTGTCCGTCAATCCGTAGCCACTGAGATCAGCCACGGTCTCGCCCATGTTCCATAATTCGATCCAATCGGGAAAGTCTCCATCGCGATCCTCCAGCGCGGTCTCGTTGTTCGTCATGATCTCACTGATCACGATGTTCGCAGTGCTGCTCGGCCCAGACAGGCTTTGGACTCGAAAGAACCCAACAGCGTCTGCTTCCACCGCCGTGGTGAGCTGGAAACGCCCGCCTTCCAGCGCGACTCGATCCGCTTCGCGGACGGCCCAACTGGCATTACTAAGATCCTTTGAGTACTCGACGCGGTAAGTCCTTCCCTCGGCATCATCAGCGAGTGTCAAGACGACTTCATTCGCCCGTCGCTCGACATTTAGAATCTCAAAGGCCACTTGCTGAGCCAGAATCGACCCACTTAGAACGCTAAAGAATAGGATAAAAATCGCACGCATGGACTTACCCTACGACGCCTTTGGCCAGAGGGAAAGCCTGCTAATCCAAGCCCATCGTATCGCTCAGGATAGCATCTGTGAGATCGGCACCATCGCGCTTGCTCGCTGTGAGGTTCGCTGCAATCAGGTCTGCGCCGATCAACTTGGCATCGGTTAGATTGGCATTGATCAACGTCGCACCTGACATATCGGCTCCCGAAAGGTCCGCGCCCGTGAAATCGACTTCATCCAAGGTGACACCTGAAAGGTCGGCGTTCTTTAGATTCGCTTTTGATAGATTTGCACTGGTGAAAGTTGCCCCGCTGCAATCGATCTCTGGGAGTTCTGCGCCACTCAGATCTGCATCTGATAGTGTCGTGCCGATGAAGTAAGCCTTAGGTGCGTTTAATCCAGCCAAGGATGCGCCTGAGAGATTGCTCCCCGTCTTTTCCATGCGAGCTCCTTCCACACCGTTGCTCGCCATCCATACACCGTGTGCAGCCAGTTCTTCCTCCGTAATTGTGCTCATCTAGAGAGTTTCCCCATTCGTCCTTCGTGAAGCAACTGGAATCGGAACTACAAATTGTAGTGACCGCTACTGATCCGTAGAGACCGGGGCAACATCGTCGGAAAGCAAAGCAACGGCTTCGCCGGCCAGAAAGAGGGATCCCGTGACAAGGACCGGCTCAGAATGTGTTTCCGCCAGTTTCAATCCGTCTCGAAAACTAGCTGCAACAGCGCCGGATTCGACCATTGATTGGAGATCCTGCGGATCTGCTGATCGCCCAGACAAGATGGGAACGAAGATAAAGCGTACAGCTAATTCACCCAACATTTCTAAAAGGGCCTCGATCGACTTTTCTCTAGCACAGCCAAACACAACCGTTGCTTTAGTCGACCCAAGAAGATCTTGCCACGTGGCACAGAGCGCTTCGATCGAGGCCGGATTGTGGGCTCCGTCGACAATGTATCTCTCACCAGACCGCTGAAACCTTCCTGGCCACTGCGTACGGCTCAGGCCTAACTGAATCTGAGATTCCGTCGCCTCTTCGACAGCGACTTGGAAAGCAGCTTTGGCCAGTGCCGCATTGGCGCGTTGGTGTTCGCCCGGCAATTGAAGTTCACCTTGATAGGGACCACTAACAAAGCTGATCGAAGCTTGCACAGCAGCCGCGGCCTGACGCAGTGCGATCTCAACCTCGGGCAACTGCGCCGCGCTGATGATCGGCACACCACGGCGAAAGATACCTCCCTTCTCTCTGGCGATTTCGCCTAATGTATCGCCTAGGATGTGAGTATGATCATAGTGAATCGGCGTAACAACACAGACATGTTTCGTGCCGATTGCGTTCGTAGCATCCAAGCGCCCACCCAATCCAGTCTCTAGCACTAAGCACTCTACTTTCTCCTCGTAGAAATGGGCCATGGCGAGCGCCAACGTCACCTCAAAGAAACTCGGGTGGGGCTCCCAATCCATAATCGTTTCACGCAAGTGATCTAGCCAGCCCGTGAGCACATCGTCAGAGATAAGCTCGCCATTGACCCTCATGCGCTCCTGAAAGCGGACGAGATGGGGCGACGTGAAGAGCCCGGATCGCAAGCCATGCGCCCGGGCAACACTATCCAGAAAAGCACATACAGAGCCTTTACCGTTTGTTCCCGCAACGTGAAAGGTAAGCGGTGCTGCAGCCGGCGCATCCAGCGTCGCTAGGAGACGACGCATATTCTCAAGGCCCAACTTGACCCCGATGCCTTGCAAGCCATAGAGCCAATCGAGCGCTCTCAAGATCAACTGGGGCTATTAAGCAGAAAGCTTCGTCGGAGCTTCAGGCAGCATGAAGCCTAACAATGAAGCTAAGGTGTCTTTTACGTCCTTTCGCTCTACAATTCGATCCACCAACCCGTGATCACGCATGAACTCAGCTGTTTGGAACCCTGGCGGCAAATTCTGGTGAGTAGTCTCCTTAACCACGCGCGGCCCAGCAAATCCGATCATGCATTTGGGCTCAGCTAGAATGACATCACCCAGCGTCGCAAAACTAGCAGTGACACCACCAGTGGTTGGGTGTGTTAGCACCGAAATGTAGGGAAGTCCCGCGTCGGCATGCCGCCCGAGCGCCGCACTTGTCTTCGCCATTTGCATGAGACTGAGAATTCCTTCATGCATACGCGCACCACCAGAGGCAGAGAAGACGATGGCGGCAGCACGGTCGTCGGTCGCCCGTTCAATCATCCGCGTGATCTTCTCGCCCACAACAGAACCCATGCTGGCACCCAGAAACCGAAAGTCCATCACCCCAGCACTAGCAGGATAGCTACCGATCAGCCCACGCCCGGTAACAATCGCATCGTTCAATTTGGTCTTCTCACGATAGGACTCCAACTTCTTGGCGTAGCCTTCAAACCCGAGCGCATCTACAGCGATGAGGTCGCTATCGAACTCTTCGAAAGACCCAGAGTCCATGACGATGTCCAAGCGAGCCTGAGCCGAAAGTTGGAAATGGTGCGTGCAGTGATGGCACACACGCAGGTTCTTCTCGAGCTCGATATCATGAATGACCTTGGAACAGTCTGGGCACTTGTGCCAGAGCCCCTCGGGCATGTCTTTCTTCTTGTTTCGCGAGAATCCAAAGGGTGGCTTCTTGAAGATGGGCATTGGTGGGGAGAGGATTGAGATGACAGCGACACTAGCCCCGAGCCAGCGTGATCACAACTACCTTCTTGGCGCCAGACGCCAGTAAAACTCGGGCGCATTCATTTGCCGTTGACCCCGTGGTGAACACATCGTCCACCAAAGCGACCGTTCGCCCTGCAACATGGCCAACCTTCCAACGGCGCGGGACAAAGGCCCCACGGAGATTCTCCATGCGCTGCTCGCGTCGATAGCGCGTTTGTGAGGACGTGTAGCGCGTTCTCTTCAGGGCATTGACGTACGGAATCCCGCTACGTTCTTGGAGCTCGCGACACAATTCTAGCGCCTGATTGAACTCGCGCTCACGATACCGACGCGCATGCAAGGGGACAGGAACCGCAACCCAATCCTGTCGGAGATCTACAATACGCTCGTCCTGCAGGACGTCGACGAGCAGACTGCCTAACAAAGGCCCGAGAAAGAGGTGACGCTGATACTTAAACCGGTGAATGAGTTCCCGAAGGACGCCACGACTTTGGTAGGGCGATACCGCATAATCGAAAAAGAAGTCTCGCCCCTGGCACGTCTGGCAAACAAAGGTGCCCGCTCCTTCTGGCAAATAAGCTTCGCCACACTTCTGACAACACGGCTTCTCACAGGCCCACAACTGCGTCAAGCAAGTGGGACAGAGGTCGGGAACATGAGCAGAACAGCCGCACCCTGGGCAGTGAGGCGGATAGACCAGGTCGACAGCTGCAGATCGGAGCCCGCGCCACCAGCTAATCGCCATGATGCTAGGGTTTCAACCACGTATCATTGGCAAAGTCTACGATTTCGACTTGGACCTTGTTCTTCGCCCCTTTCGGGAAGCGAACATCTAACATGAGCGGAGCATTCACATCCTTGGTATCAGAAAGTCCCCGCTTGGCGAGCGCTGCTCCGGCTTTATACATGAACTCTGTTAACGGTGGCATCTTTGGATTGTCCCGTTCGTAGTATCCGTAAATTGTGAGATCATCATCACGGTTCGGGTCCTCCAAGCGCAGACAATAGTGCCGCTGCTTCGTGAAGGCACCCTCAAAATAGTTCGAATCTGATGCATACACCCGCATCCGCACCGTACGAGTAACTTGCTCCTCGACAAAATTCTCCCACCGCTCCTCCCCCAACCCAACGTAACTCTCCCAGTCTAGCCGATAGCCAAAGTCCTTCGTCTTCTCCATGTAGATGGGGATCTCACGAGTAGGCAAGAGAAGCTGATAACGTGAGAAATTCCTTGGAAGCCTCACAAGCTCGGCGGCCACACCGCCTGTCGAGTAGTCGCGCACCGTCGGCACTGGCACAGGGCTATCGCCGTAGTAAGCTCTCAACGTCGGTTCGAGACGCTTGGGATAGCGAATCAACTTGAGCAGTTGATCCACCGTGGTAGCACCTTTCAACTCCTGGATAACATTGGTAAAGTGACCCAACTTCTCACCAATGGGCTCGGAATCCACCAAGGACTTGCTCTCTTCGCCTTCGCCATCTCCCTCAGCACCTGCATCTTCTTTGTAGACCTGCGCTGCTCCCCAAAGAGAGAGAATCACCACTATCATCCCCGCAAGGCCGCCAAAGAGATAGATTCTTCTCGCTCGCTGTTTCTCTGTTAGGCGCTTCTTTCTCGTGCGTACGCGAATGCGTTTGTATTTGCCTCCGCTCTGTTCCTCAATGACCGCATTCAGTTCGCTTTCATCTGGTTGACGACTTTTCTGCCCATCTAGTGACTCCACCCGGCGACGCTCTAACTCCAACGCCGAACGTATGGGCAAAGCAGACGAAGAGGAATCCAATCCGGCACTTTCTGGAGAACGCTCAGTTGGAGTGAGTGTTAATTTAACAATCCCCTCTTCGGGCAAGCTCGACGACGTCGGTCGGCTCTGAGTCTTTGGCCCAGTCTTAGAGGCAGCCATCTCCTCCGCACCTTCCGAGCGTTGACTGCGAGGCCCACGCCTGCGGGCTCGCTTGCGGGCAGGGCCCTTGAGCGGCGGCAACTTCACCTCTCGGTCCAACAGCGGCTCAAATCCACGATGACAGGACGGGCACTCGATATCGTGAACGCTATCTTTGCGATCAAGCTTGATCGTCTGCTCACACCCTGGGCAGTCGAAGATCAGCCACTCATCGACGACCATGACTTCAAGCCGAGCCCCCTGTGAGGACTCTTTAGACTCTGAACTTTCGGCAGGCAGCGGCATCAGTGTTTGGACGATGAAGAATCCTCGTTTGAATGATCAGAATCCTCTCCCCCTTCCTGCTCTGAACTCGGGGTGTCGTCAACCGAATCAGGCTTCTTGGGCTCTTCATTAGCATCTTCGTAAGGTCCGTTGTGGAATTCGTAACCACTGTAAGGATCACCAGCATCATCTGATTTCTCGTCCTCTCCAGAGTCAGGCCCAAAGCCATCTTCGTATTCCGGCACCCCATCACCCTCAGCAAGAGCATCATTTGCTTCAAAATCTGCCAGCGCGCTCTCATCTGTCGTCGTTCTGTCAGGTTCGGATTGTCCAACCGTTCCGACCGGCAGCGCACCAGGAACGGAAATTTCGCGCGCGGCTGCCCGCTTCTTCGCCCGAACGGCTCTTTCAGCTTCCTCCTCGGCTTCAAGTCGACGTCGCTTACGATCCATGAAGAAGGCCATCCAAATGCAGAACTCGTAGAGAATGACCATTGGCACCGCCAGCAAACAGAGGGTCGGAGCATCCGGCGTCGGCGTGATAATCGCTGCCACCACGAAGATGATGACGACCGCATGCGAGCGGTTCTTTGCCATGAAGCTGTAACCTAACAATTCGAGCTTCACCAGTGTTAGCACGACCACCGGCAATTCGAACGCAAGGCCAAAGATCAGGACGAGCTGACTGACAAAGCTAACGTAATAGCCAATTCGATAATCCGATTGGATCCCAAGTTCTTCGGCATAGGAATGAAAGAATTCCAAGACACGAGGCGTGACAATCCAATAGGCAAACGAAGCTCCAAAGAGAAAGAGTAAGAAGCCAACGCCTACGGCAGGGATGACCGCCTTTTTCTCTTTGCCCGTCAACCCGGGGAACACGAACTGAGCAAAGAAATAAAGCAGGAGCGGAAATGCTAGGATAATCCCTGCGAGCAACGAGATCTTTAGAGAAAGCATGAATGCCTCAGGCGGCTTCAGCGCACTCATCTCAATGAGATTCCCTTGGCGCCCAACCTTGGCGTTAGGGTTCTTCTCGACCAGTTTCAGAACCGTGTCGCGGAGCGGCACATTGTCAGTGATCGCTTTGTTCACAAAGGACTCTCGAGCTTCCTTTGGAAGAACCAGCGTGGCGTTGAAGAACGGTAAAGCCTCCACATAAAGGCGAAGATGTTTCTCCTTCTCACCGAGGGCAGCCGTGATGAAATCCTCACGATAGGTCTTGTCGAGGCTCGTCGCAGTCTTCGACAGAGTCTGAACCTTCAGCCAATCTAACTTGGCCACATCCGGCGGCAGATCAATACTCGCACCAAGACCAGCCAACTCGATAGGGCGCTTCAGAGAATCGAAGAGCGGCTCTCGAAAGACAAACGCCCCGATCATAAAGATGATCAATGTCGCGATGACTTTAACCAGCATCTGCCGGAGCTCCTCCAAATGCTCGAGGAACGGCATCTCTTTGTCATGGTGCCCACGGTCGCGAGCAAGCTTTTCACGCGCTCCAAAGAGCTTACCTAGGACACGCTTCATCATGGGGCAGACAGGTCGAGCTTGGTTGCCCAGTGGGCCAGTTCGTCATTCACCCGCTGTGGAGAAGGTGCCCCAATGGCCTCACGAGCAGCCAAGGCAGCATCCAAATTCAGGACACCAAAAACAGATTCTTCGAAGGCTTCGGAGAACTGCTGGAAGTGTTCCAACGTCATGTCAGGAAACGCCACACGTTCTTCTAACGAATACGCAGTGAGCTTCCCAATAATCTCATGGGCTTGGCGAAACGGAACGCCCTGCTTCACCAAATAATCCGCAAGATCAGTGGCCAACAGAAACGGGTCGCTTGCAGCAGCGCGCATGGACGCTTCTTTTACAGTGGCTTGGGCAATCATCTCCGTGAAGATATCTAAACACATCTCTGCCGTGTCAATAGAGTCAAAGAGCCGTTCCTTGTCTTCCTGCAAATCGCGATTGTAGGTCATGGGCAGCCCTTTGAGCGTTGTCAGCAACGCCATCAGATTTCCGTAAAGCCTGCCAGTCTTGCCACGCGTCAATTCCGCAGCATCTGGATTCTTTTTCTGCGGCATCAAGCTCGAGCCCGTGGTGTGCGCGTCGCTCAGCGCCATGAAATCGAACTCTGCAGAAACCCAGAGAATCACGTCCTCACTCAAGCGCGAAAGGTGCGTTCCTAACAACGCGAGATCGAACAGCATCTCCGCCATGAAATCGCGATCACTCACGGCGTCCATGCTATTGCGACTGACCTTGGAAAACCCAAGTTCCTTAGCCACCGCCTCACGGTCAATTAAGATGGTAGAACCCGCCAAGGCACCACTGCCAAGGGGCATGCTATCAATCCGCTCACGGGCATCTTGCAATCGACCATGGTCCCGAGATAACATTTCCACATAAGCGAGCAAGTGGTGACCTAGTAAGACGGGCTGCCCACGTTGTAAATGGGTGTAGCCAGGCAAGACCGCTTCGGGATGTCGCTGTCCTAGACCTACGAGACTCGATCGGAGCGCACAAATCTTGATCGAAAGAGCGTCCACCGCATCGAGAGCATACAGACGCATATCAACAGCCACTTGGTCATTTCGGCTCCGACCAGTGTGCAGCTTGGCACCGGCCGGACCAATACGATCCGTCAGTACCTTCTCGATATTCATGTGGATGTCCTCAAGATCGACACTGAAAGGAAAGGCGCCCTCCGCGATCTCTTGCTCAATCTGGCGTAGGCCATCAGCGATCGTCGCTGCCTCCTCAGATTTTAGAATACCAGCGCGCACCAAGCCATTGGCGTGGGCGATCGAAGCCCTCACATCGTGTTTATAAAGACGCCAATCGAACGAGATCGACTCGCCGAAGCGCTTCATCAAATCCGTGGTCTCTTCCTGAAATCTGCCCTTCCACATAAGCCGGCTGGAACATGTTCCGGGCACCTTCCGGCGCAAGTCCTTTAATCCTCCGCTACCGCGGCGTCTTCGTTCTTGCTACAAGCCCCAAATCGCTGCAGTTCCTCGCAAGAGGCTTCGATCCGGATCATCTTCCGCGTCGGCTTGAATCCCAGCCGTCTGGTGATGCAATCTTCCAGAAGATTGATGTGCTCATCCTCAAATTCCACGACCTTGTCGCAATCGGTGCAAATTAAGTGATTGTGGTGAGGGTGATCTAGGAAATTGGGATCGTAGTGCTTGTTCTCCTTCCCAAGATCGATCTCGTGAAGAAGTCCACTCTCCACGAGAAGAGTCAGTGTCCGATACACGGTGGCACGAGAGGTCGACGCGTCCTGTTGACGAGCACGTTCCCAGAGTTCATCTGCGGTGAAATGCTCCTTTGTCGCGAATGCCGTTTGCACGATTCCCTCCCGCTGAGGGGTCTGGCGAAGTCCTTTCTTTTTAAGAAAGATCTCGAATCGATCTTGGACGTCCTCAAGTTGCATGGTTGGAGCAAGGATAAAGGGATTCGGAGCTTGGTCAATCCGCGTCCACTTAGACGAGAAGAAAGAAGTGCCAGGAAACTACGGCAAGGTCGGACACGCTACCGTTGCTCCCTTTCGGGCCTGGCGGAGTTCACACGCCGAACATCCATAGCTCCTGGCGTTCGTGCATTAAACCGCATCGCTATGGGGGCAACCACTTTTTGACAGGAAAGCCTTGCAGACTTCACTAATCGCTTCTAAATTAGCGCAATCACAAGCCAAACGCGTAGGGCATTTCAGAGGTTTCCGATCGTCCGAACGGCCATTCCTTTTACGAGAATGTTCTCAGAAAAGGGTTGCCAAACCCACGTTTCTTGGACACAACACCGTTCCTTGCGAGACACCTCTCGCGGGATCCCTAGACGCCCAACCACCCAGTAACCAAACGAATCACCCATGCACAACATGCTCACTACCCTGTCGCTGATCGCACTGATCGGGGCGGCAGTCCTCAGCTTCATGAACAAGGAGAACCTCGCTACAGCGAAGGTCGACCAGAGCGAAATGAAGAAGGTTCTGAAACGGACCGAAATCGAGTTGGAAGAGTCGACCAACACACTCAATGAACTCGACGGTAACTTGGTCACGGCAACTGCGGAACTCGAGACGTTCGCTACTGAAGCTGAGGCGCTAACATCACAGATCCAGGCGAAGGAAGATGAACTTGAGACGCTGCAAGGTAACCTTACGGACTCTCAAGAGAACCTCAGCGGGATGAAAGACGAATTTTCCACCGTTGGTGATCTTGAGGCCGCCAAGAGTAGCCTTGAGGAACTCCGCGCAGAAGTCGCCACCCTTACAAGTAAAGCAAACGCCCTCACGAGCGAAGTGGCCAGCGCCACCAAGGTTTCTCAAAATCTGCAAAATGAGATTGATGAAATCACCGACCTCAACAAGAAGCAAGACGAGGGAATCGTAGCCGACGACTTCTCTGCTGCCATCGCCCAGGTATACACCAATTGGGGCTTCGTCGTTCTCGGAGCAGGCAACAATCAACGCGCAGCAAAAGGAGCAACCCTGTCAGTCCGGCGCAACGGTGCAGAGATTGCTCAAATTACGATCACGGACCTGCTTCAAAATCGTGCTGTCGCTGATGTCGTTCGCGGCAGTCTCGCCGAGGGCGTGACACTCCAAGCCGGAGATCGCGTTTACGCCCAAGCCAAGTAGAGCAACTTAAACATTTCAGTAACCATCCTCTAAAGACTCTATTATCATGAGCAAAGTATTTCTTATCCTCGCCATCATCGCTGCCGGGGCGGCTTCCTTCATGGCTTTTGGAAACAAAGCCACCTTCACTGACGTCCTCGCAGAGAACAAGAAATCAAAGGCAGAGATCACCAAACTCAAGCGCCGCAATAGCACTGAGCTTGGTAAGATTGACAACGCCAAAGCTGACTTGGCTGCCGTTGAAGAATCCCGCAATGAGGCTGAGGCCCGTCGGAATTTAAAGCGTGAGAACCTGAACAAACGCTCCGCAGCCGTGAACACGACGAATGGCGAGCTACAGAAGGTGAATCTCGAAATTCAGGAACTGACAACGATTCTTAACGGCCTCGATCTTCCCAATCCTGAAGCTCTCAATTCCGAGTTGGAAACAGCCTCAGGAGAGAAGCTCGAGCTCGAGACAACCATCGAAGAGCAGTCTATTCTCGCGGAAAGCCTGCGCACGTCGGTCAACGACAAGCGCGGCGTCCTCAAGAGCCTCAAAAAATCGAGCGCCGATCGCGCAGCCAGCCTTGGCGTACGCTCGCGCCGAGGCCGTATCTCGGCTGTCGATCCTAGCTGGGACTTCGCAGTCATTAACATCGGCAATACTGCCGGAATCAGCGCCAACGACCGTGTCATTGTGGAACGTGGTGGCCAGCGCGTCGGAATGTTGGTCGTCAAGTCGGTTGAGCGAGCAAGGATCGTCGCCAACCTCGTCCCTGAAACAGGTCAAGGCGTGCAGGCAGGTGATACGGTAATCTTTCAGCAGAAAGCAGACGGCTAAAAATTCAAGCAAGGCACTGGTAACGGTGTCACCCTCCGACCATGAAATCATTCGCCTACCTCTTTGCGGCCCTTGGGATCCTTAGTCTCGGAGCATGTGAAAGCATTAAATTTAAGGGTGACGACTCAGGCGGAACAATGCCATGGACTTCACCTGAAGGCTTCGAATCCTCAGGTGCGGGCACTCCTTTCGGAGCCATGGGCGGTCTCCAAGGCCGCTAATTTCGAGCTCTAAACGAAATCTCTTCTACAGAAAGGCGGCCCCAGGGTCGCCTTTCTTGTTTCTGTCCGGCATTCTTCCTCTATGGCAAATAACGTCCTCGGCACCGAGCTCACTACCTGTTCAACCGAGCCCATGACGGGCTTCTTTCGAGACGGCTGTTGCAATACAAACGCTGACGATCAGGGCATGCACTCAATCTGCGTCGTTTTAACAGACACGTTTCTCGCCTTTAGCAAAGAGCGCGGCAACGATCTCTCTACCCCGCATCCAGCCTACGGATTCCCGGGCCTTGTCGCTGGCAACCGCTGGTGCCTCTGCCTCAGCCGCTGGGTCGAAGCACTTCAGGCAGATTGCGCGCCCAAAGTCGTCTTGGAGGCCACCCATGCTTCGGTCGCCGAGTTCGTTGATCTAGAGACGCTCCAGGAACACGCCGTCTCCTGAAAAACCCTTCCATCCTACTTGGAAAACGTTCTAGGAGGGTCCCCGGGCTTGGGAATGTGCTCGAAGTCCCCTTCCTCACAGCACCGCACGAAGCCTTCCGTAAAACCCTTGAGATGCTCCCAGACACTCCGAATCTCTTCCGATTCATCGTCGGTGATGGAGTTGTCCACGGCCGCCTTTGAGATCGTCGACAGAAGGTCCGCAAATTGCTGCACGATCTCGTTCGTGGCTGGCACCACTTCAAAGCCCTCATCGCAAAAACTCTTTGGATTCCGCACAAAGTAGCCACCGGCTTGCTGGCAGAGCCACTCAATGATACCTGAATCCCCTGTAAGCGTCCGCAGTTGGTCCACACGGTCCAAAGGATTGCGGCTTCCGCTCCCCATATCCGTATTCGGCTGCGCCCACTTGTAGACGAGCGAGAGTGAAAGTCCCATCTCCGCAGCCACCTCCTTGGGTCCCCGGTTCTTGAAAGCCTTGCGAATCACGTCGTGAGAATCCATGATTTCCCATAAACTAAACTTAGCTTTCAATCGATCAGAAAACGCGATTTGCCTCAGCAGATCGAGCCGTCACAAAGAAATCTCCCCTGAATTCTCAATTTGCCTTGAAAAAACTGGTAGAAACCGTTCGAAATGAGAGTATCAGTATAGGAATTCGCTTGCGCGATCCGGCAATTCTCCGATACCTTTAACAGAACTATTTACCAAACGAGGAAACAACGCATGAAGAAAGTTATTCTTACCACCTCCATCGCCGCTCTGGGACTGGCTCTCCAGGCCTCTGCAGCGGATCTCACCGAGAAGCTGATCGACGCGAAGAGCTGCAAAGCTGCTTCCCAGCTTGTCACTACGGGCATGAATGTTTCCAGCGAAGTCGCCACGGTGACCGCTACGCTTGAAGTTGCTCTCAAAGCAAAAGCCTCCTGCGCATGCGAGACAGTGACCGCTGTCATCGAAGCCACCGGAGCTGACGCCAAAGACAAGAAGGCTCTCATCGAGGCAATCTTCGAAACCGCTATCACCGCGCTTCCTGAGGAGACGGCCGCCATCACTGAGTGCGCAGTCGCGGCAGCTCCAGCGCACGCTTCCACTATCGAGAAGGTTCTCAACAAGGTCTTCGCCGGCCAAGACAACGATTACCTCGGCGAAAGTGGTTCCGAGAAGGGCTACTCCAAGCAGGAAAGCTACGGTAAGAGCGAGCCTGTCGAAACAGAAGAGGTAGCCGAAGAGTCTGAATATCCAGTCTACTCGCTTCCCGCGCCAGTCTACCTCATCGCTCCAAGTGGTGGGATCGTTCCTCCAGGTGAGTTCTCACCGGTAAGCCCAAGCAGTCCATCCAAGGACTAGTTCCAACTAAGACTTAAGCAGTCTGACCGTTATTTTATTAGAAGGCCTAGCTCAGTGAGCTAGGCCTTCTTGGTTTAGTAAATCAGCGCCAACCCCTTCCTCTGAGCCATCCGTTAGAAAGCCCTGGACGATTCTATTCTTTGCACTGGGCATTTTTCCTACCTCGGTCATGCTTGGCAATATGACCGAGCTGCAGTTCGACAAGGGGACACTGATCCTGCATCGGCTCACCCAAGAAGAACAGCAGACTCTGCAGCTAGCGGGCGTGCAATGGGATCAACGCACCCAAACCCATCGCGCCCCAGCTTGGTATTACCGCGAGATCATTCTCCAACTGCGCCAGAATGAGGTCGCTCATGAGGACCACGCCAAGAGCTTCGAACCGGTAGCACTTCCTCTGAAGAAGCCTATCACCCCGCGGCCCTTCCAAGCTAAGGCACGCGATGCTTGGATCGAGAACGGCAAGCAAGGTGTCGTTGTACTGCCGACGGGAGCGGGCAAGACCGTCCTAGCGGTGCTCCTGATCAGCTTGACGGAACGCCCGACGCTCATTCACGTCCCCACGATTGATCTTATGCATCAATGGATCGATGTGCTCTCGGCCCATTTCGATGAACCCATCGGCGCACTCGGCGGTGGCAGTCATGAAATTGAACGCCTCACGGTTTCCACTTACGATTCGGCCCTCATCCATGCCACACACAAGGGGAACGCTTTCGGGTTTGTCATCTATGATGAATGTCATCATTTGCCGAGCGAACAGTATCAATTCACCGCTCTGGCGACTTTAGCGCCCTTTCGACTCGGACTCACCGCCACGCCGGAACGAGCCGATGGACGTGAAGCCCAACTTTACGAATGGCTAGGCGGTCTTTGTCTCACGATTCACATAGACGAATTGGAGGGTAACACCTTGGCTCCGTACGATGTGGAAACGATCGAGATCGATCTGACTGATGAGGAACGGGCCATTTATGACGAAACACGTGCAAACTACATCGACTTCCTCCGCAGTGAACACATCAACATGAGTTCGCCACGTGGCTGGCAAACATTCATTTATCGATCCAGCCTTACACCTGAAGGTCGCCAAGCCTTCCAAGCGTATCTCACACAGAAACGTCTCAGCCAGGCAGCCGCTGGAAAGGAAGAAGCTATCTGGAATCTTCTCCAGCAGCATAGAGGCGATCTTATCCTCATCTTCACTCAGGACAACGACATGGCGTATCGGTTAGGCCGTCGATTCCTTCTCCCCGTACTCACTCACCAGACCAAGGTCAAGGAGCGTAAAGCCTTTCTCGACGCCTTTCGCGCAGGAGACTATCGCATCCTCGTCACGTCTAAAGTGCTCAACGAAGGTGTCGATGTGCCCGAAGCCAATGTCGCCATTGTCGTCTCTGGAAGTGGCAGCATCCGCGAACATGTGCAGCGGCTCGGCCGCGTGCTCCGCGCCCGCCCTGGCAAACGCGCTACACTTTACGAACTCATCGCTCGCGATACTGGCGAGTATTATATCAACGAACGGCGACGCCAACACCGTGCTTACGAAAGATTTAGTTAGGTTCAGCCTCAAGGGGACGGCTGTGAAACCGGATTTCATCGATCCAGCCAACCGAGCCTTGATTGGCCTGGCAGAGAATTTGCTGGCTGTTTTTCGAGAAAGCGTGGGTAAGACACGGTCGCAGATCGAGGAAGAGAGTAAGGTCATCATTGATTCCGCCGAGACCAGCGCCCTCTTTGCCCGCGGCTTAGAGAAGCTCCTCATGGATCGCCTTGAGTTCGAGACCGCCGCCGATGAAGACCTCATTGCGTGGCGTCACCAGCTCTTTCTGCAAACTAGCCAGCTCTTGTCTCGCGAAGCGTTTCCCACACTAGATGCTTATCACCAGGCCCTTGCCAATCAACAAGGCAAGCCCATTGGGACCGTTGCCGACACTCTTTTCAGCGACCTCCCTGAGAATCAGCGCGCCCTTCATTTCAGAAGTTTCTCCGCAGAACGCCTTCTCCACCGATACAATGTCGCCCATGTGCAGTGGCTCCTTCTCAACGCCCACGCGCTAACCATATCGACCAAACAACAAGACACAAAAGCCTGGCGACAGTTCTTCCGACACCTACGCTTTCACCAATTGCTTGCCGATATTAGCAAGAACAAAGCGGGTACCTTCAAGATCACGGTGGATGGCCCGATAAGTCTCTTCCAACAGACGAAGAAGTATGGCCTGAGTCTGGCAACGTTCTTTCCAGCAGTCCTTCATCTTTCTGAATGGAAGCTTCAGGCTGACATTCACCTAAGAAACCGCAAACCGAAGCGGCTCGTCCTCGATCACACGGTGGGATTGCGCCCCTATTCCGGCCATTTCCTTGCCCACATCCCAGAAGAAATTGCCATGTTTCAGAAGCTCTTTCAGGTCCAAGAAACGGAATGGAAGATCGCTCCTGCAGATGATTTCATTCGGCTTCCCGGAGACGCCTATGGTTTTGCCGACTTCGGCTTGGAGCATCCTTCAGGGAAAGCAGTTGGCCTCGAATGCTTTCATGCATGGCACGGTGGCCCACTCAACCATCGACTCAAACAGCTCAAGGACCTGGAAGAAATCCCACCACTCTTGCTCGGCGTTGATCGCAAACTTGCCAAAGATCCCGCCATCACCGCGCGTCTGGAGGAATCCTCCTATTTCCGGAAATGGGGCTTTCTCTTCCGAGAAATGCCCTCGCCAAAAGCCGTCCTCAAGTGCTTGAAAGCACTGAGCGCATAAACTACTCCGGCAACTTCATCTTCGCCGGAGATCGCCCGCTCTTTGGGCGCGTGTACGGGGCGCCATACTCCGAGTAGCCGTCCCCGAAGCCTCCGTGAGAAAGAAAGAACTGGCCTTCATCGGTTAGGCCCATGAAACGGTCTAACCGATCAGCCTTGCCTGTCTTATCGTGACTGAAGGTGGCTTTAGTGACTTCGTGCCACTTGCCATCCGCCGTTCGGATCCATTGGTTCTCATAGAGTGCCTTACGTAAGACATGCCCATTCTTTCCCGCGAAGTTCTCACTGAAGCTATAGAGACCACGCAGGTATTTCCCTTCCTTTGGCGCCTTCCAACTTGAGATTAACATCCAGTCCTTCTTGTCTGGGTGAAAGTAATAGCCCGCAAAGATCGTGTAGGTTTCCTCCACTGGCTTAGCGGTAACAAGAAACTTCTGCCGTTCGCCCGTCTTCCAACCGTACTTGAGGTGGCTGTGTCCCCCGGTTCCCTCATTGCCAAAGTCCCCGCTATAAACATCTTCGCCCTTCGCAACCAACGTCACACGATTCTCATCGCCGACCTTATCTCGATCGATCGCTTCGCCGCCGCTATCCCATACGCTGAAAATAATGCGACGCTCTTTTTGGCTATTGACTTGCATACCGAAATAGCCCCGATGCCATCCGCAAGCCATGTAATAAGTCCAGAGCGGGTCTTCCACTCCCGTCATCTCACAATAGAATGCCGATACTTGTTTCTCTTTATCCACGGGATAAGCCAAGTGAACCGATGCAGCATTCCGGCGCGACTTTCGATTAAAATGAGCCTCTTTGATCGCCGACCCGTCGAGTAACAAGGCCTGTAACGCTCCCTGCGGGTTCGGCGATTCGAGCACGAACGACTGATAACCCGGCTCGTTTAACTTGAAGCTTCCAAAGTCTACCACCACTGAAACGTCCTTCCCTCTACCCCGAACAGTCGCGTTGTGACTTTCCTTCCCCACCGTCATGGATAGAGGCACCTGCTCCCCTTCGGCTAGACGGATTTCTAATTGCACACTCACCTCACCCGCAAAGGCAAGTTTCCCAAACCAACTCACCTTCATTTCCGGGTCGTTCCAATTGGTCACCCCGCGCTTCTCGGACACACGAGCACCACTGGGATCAGGATCGATGTAACCAGTGAAGGCGGGCACACGAAGTTCTGCTAGAGCAGCCCCAGAGACCATCACGAGAACGGTAAGAAGATAAAGAGAGCGGGTAACGAACATAGCGACACCGTAGAGGCAAATCAGGGGATGGAAACTCGGACCTGCACAAAGCAGCGCCCGGTAGCCTCATCGCCTACAGCACTCACCATGTCGCGAGCCCAGTTGAGTCGAAGTTGGCCGCTCGGCTTCAAACGCCACCTTCTCATTCACGTAGACAAAGGGATCAGGCAAGCGTGGCTCAGCCAACACTTGCACCACATCTGAAGACCTTCAGGGTTGAAGATGCTCGACCACCTTCACCCAATCATTAACCTATTCACCTATGCATGGGAAGCTGTAAAAATAGTAGACTCTTCATCATCACTCCAAAAACTTACCTATCGTAGATTATTAACGTTAGCATGATTCTCCCGCGAACCTTCATCGTCACCCTCTGCCTTCTCGCCGCAGAAGTTAGCCACGCTAATTCTATAGACTTCTCACACGATGTCCTGCCGCTCCTTCGCGCGCATTGCGTCAAGTGCCATGCCAACGGCAACTACAAGGGTGGACTCTCCATAGATACCCGTGAGGCCTTGCTTCAATCTGAGAGCGTGGAGCTCGGAAACGGCGCAGCTAGTCCGCTTGTCCACCTATTGAAAGAGACAAAGGACGCCGATCGTATGCCGCAGAAGGCAGACCCACTTCCCGTTGAGAGCATCGCCATCCTTGAAACATGGATCAGCGAAGGGTTGGTCTGGGAGAAAGGGTTCACTTTTAAAGAGTCCACGTGGGTGGCACCCCTCGCTCCTCGTCGCCCCATCTTACCAGCTGTGGGCTCGTTGGGCTCCCATCCGATTGATCGCTTTGTCAGTGCTTACTTTACCGAGAACAAACTCGCACCCTCTAGGCCCTTGTCAGATCGCGCCTTCTATCGCCGGGTAGCGCTCGATCTATTGGGATTGTTGCCTAATCCGGATGCCGTCGACGCCTTCGCTGAGAATACCTCACCCAACAAGCGCCGCCTGCTGATCGACCGATTGCTAAACCAGTCCGTAAACTACGCAGATCACTGGATCACCTTCTGGAACGATCTGCTGCGCAACGACTATAAAGGAACCGGATTCATTGATGGCGGTCGTAAGCAGATCACGGAATGGCTCTACCAATCGTTGGTGGAAAACAAGCCCTACAATGTCTTCGTCCGGGAATTGATCAGTCCCACAGAAGCCTCCGAAGGATTTATCAAAGGCATCAAGTGGCGCGGGAATGTGAATGCTAGCCAACGCCGCGAGGTCCAGTTCGCTCAGAACCTTTCTCAAGTCTTCCTCGGTGAGAACATGAAGTGCGCTTCCTGCCATGATAGTTTCATCAATGACTGGAAGCTGACCGATGCCTATGGCTTGGCAGCCATCGTCGCCGATGAACCTCTCGAGATTCATCATTGTGACAAACCCACGGGCAATTATGCCAAGACTCAGTTTCCGTTTCCCGAACTTGGGGACATCGACGCGACCAAACCCAAGTCCGAACGGCTGAAGCAAACTGCCGCGCTGATGACGTCTCCAAAGAATGGGCGATTTGCGCGCACGATCGTCAATCGACTATGGCAGCGCCTCCTTGGTCGCGGAGTGGTCGAACCAGTCGACATGATGTCTAGCGAACCGTGGAATGCTGACCTGCTAGATTACTTAGCGGTCCATCTCATCGACAGCAACTATGACCTCAAGAAGACCATCGCCCTCATCACCTCTGCGCAGACTTACCAATCCCACACCGTCGGACGCCACGTTGGTCCAAAAGAAGAGTATCGATTTAGAGGTCCTATCGCGAAGCGCCTAACGGCAGAACAATTCATTGACGCCCTCTGGAAGATCACCGGTCAGGCGCCAGCGAAAGTTGCTGCGAAAGGAGCAGACAAAGGTGACCGAGGCTTTGTAAGAGCTTCACTGGTCCACTCGTCTTACCTCATGCGCGCCCTTGGCAGGCCGAATCGAGAGCAGGTCGTCACCGTGCGCCCAGAAGACCTTTCGACTCTACAGGCCTTGGAACTAAACAACGGAAAGGACTTCACGGAACTACTCGACAAAGGAGCCAGCAGTCTGTTAGAACGATTTCCTGAGTCCACCGCGAGCACCTTAATCATTGAAGTCTATCGCCAAGCTCTATCCAGAGATCCCACGCCTGACGAACTCACACATGTAGGTTCACTCTTCGAGGGCCCCCCTCAACCAGAAACAGTGGCTGATCTTCTCTGGATGATCTTTCTGCTTCCCGAATTCCAACTTCTTCCATAGCCATGAGTCCTTCCACATCTGAGACACGACGAGACTTTCTCAAGCAACTCCGTGGCGCATCGATTGCTGCCATGACAGCAGGTGCACCACAGTTCGTCCACAGCGCTAACCTCAAACATCCAACCGCAAAGGCGGACACCTGCATCCTACTCTGGATGGGAGGTGGCATGGCGGCTCCCGACACCTTCGACCCAAAGCACTATGAGCCGTTCAAGGTGGGTCTGCCCGTCAAGGACGTCGGGAGCACGTTCCCCGCCATTGACACCGTAGCCGATGGTATTCAGATCACGCAAGGGTTAGAGCACATCGCCAAAGTGATGGATCGCGGGACGCTGATCCGGTCGCATGTGCAGCCGGATCTTGGACACATCCTTCACTCGCGTCACCAGTATCACTGGCACACCGGCTACGTACCTCCTCAAACCGTAGCAGCGCCTCACATTGGTGCATGGATGTCGAAAGTGCTCGGCCCACGAAACCCAGCGATCCCAGCATTCATTGACATTGGCCAACGCATCGAAGGCGTGGGAGAACAGGAAGAACTGAAAGCCTTTCATACCGGCGGCTTCTTCGGAACCGAGTACGGTCCCTTTCTGCTCCCCTACCCAGATCAAGCGATGGCTGCCGTACGTCCGCCTAAAGGCATGACGCCTGGCAGATTCGCCAATCGGTATCAGTTTTACAAAGATCTCATCGCGAAGAGCCCGATGGGCAAACGAGGCAGTAGTTTCCAGCAAGAATCCATGCTCCGCGCCATGGACAACGCTCATCGCCTTCTCAGCTCTCCTGAGCGCGTCGCTTTCGATCTATCAGAGGAACCCAAAGAAGTTTACGACAAATACAATACGGGCCGCTTCGGCTTAGGCTGCTTGTTAGCCCGACGCCTCACCGAATCCGGGGCACGCTTCATCGAAGTCACGACGGAGTACGTGCCGTTTCTACATTGGGATACCCACGAGAAAGGCCACAGCACGTTGGCTCGCTTGAAACAGGAGATTGACCAGCCTATCGCCCAGCTCGTGCTCGATTTAGAAGCCCGTGGTCTTCTCGACCGCACCTTGGTCGTCGTAGCAAGTGAGTTCAGCCGAGACATGATCATCGAAGGGGTTCCTGGCAGCAACGCGCGGGATCAAGCAAGTTCAAAAGTCGATCTCCTCACGGAGATGAAACACTATGGGCAGCACCGCCACTTCACAGGCGGCAGCAGCGTGCTCATGTTCGGCGGCGGAGTGAAACGCGGCCACCTCTATGGCGACACCGCAGACGAACGTCCTTTCATTGCGACAAAAAATCCTATCAGTGTGCCCGATCTCCACGCCACGATCTTCCATGCGATGGGCTTCTCGCCAGAAACCGCCTTCGAGGTCGAAGAGCGTCCCTTTTACGCCACTGAAGACGGCAAGGGACGTCCACATCTTGGAATCTTCGGCTAGCCGATTTACTCGTGGTTAATAGTTGAAGCCGTAGGCTAGACCAGGGAGCTTCAGATCAAACATCAGGAAGGTCAGCGAGTGATTTCCAAAGATACGAGTAATCGACACATGCTCATCCACACCACTATACATGAGCATGCTTGACCACGCACCCTTCCGTAGGTGCACGCCGCCAACGGCACGCACTTCACCAAGTTTCTCAATGAAGGTCGCCCCACCATAGCCCGATACATTCACACCCCCCACTTCAAACAAGTGCTTTGATAGAGTCCCGTAGTAACTTTGGCTGTTGATGTCGCCGAAGTCGTCGTTGCTCGTTCCCAAGATCAAGGCTGGACGCCAGCCATCATCCTCAGAAAAGACCCGCCAATTGGCCAGAAGACTCACATCGTCCGTCAACGGACGATAATCCACGCCAATACGCAGTGACTCCGTTGCTTGGTAACTGAGATTGAAGTACAGCTTTCCGTGGTCCGGCTTCTCTGGAATCCAACGTGAATATAACGTGAAGCCCCTTGGGTCTTCAGGCCAACTCAAGATCGAGCCCACGTCCTGCAAGAAGGAGCTGTCGCTCTCGGTCAGAAAGCTAACCGATGGGAAGGGATCCTCATCTGGGTCCAATGATCGGCCACGCACGGTGCCCGCTTCGCCTGGTCACATCACTCAGGCCGGAACCTCAGAAGCAGGGCGCTGGGCCCAGGCAGGGGTCACGGCGAGCAGGAGCAGGGCGGAACAAAGAAGACGAAACGTCATGTTTAGACGGTCAACGGAAAGGGCTTCCTTTGCCAGGAAAATTTTCACTTGCGGAACGGCAGATCTAATTCTTAGTAAGTTGACTCAATTACTAAGGATTAGATTTCATGCCCACACCAACGGAAGACAAGCCACTGCATAAGAACGAAGGCCTAAAGGTCGAGAGCAACTTCCTCCGGGGAACCATCCTCGAAGGACTCGCCGACGAATCTACGGGTGCGATCTCTGATGCTGACACGCAGCTGACGAAGTTCCACGGAATTTACCAGCAGGATGACCGCGATCTCCGCAGGGAACGACGCAAAGCCAAGCAGGAGAAGGCGTTCTCCTTTATGATTCGCGTCCGCGTACCTGGAGGCGTCTGCTCTTCGAAACAGTGGCTGGAAATGGATGGTCTCGCCAGCGCTTACGCCAATGAGACAATCAAGCTGACCACCCGACAAGCCTTCCAGTTTCACGGCGTGCTCAAAGGCAACTTGAAGCAAACCATCAAGGAGATCAATGAAACGTTGTTAGACACCCTTGCTGCTTGCGGGGATGTGAACCGCAATGTGATGTGCAACCCGAACCCCTATCAGTCCCATGTTCATGCCGAAGTGCAGAAGGTGACTGAGGCTATTAGCGATCATCTTTCCCCGCGCACGGGTGCTTATCACGAGATCTGGTTAGACAAAGAGAAGATCACCAAAGACCCAGAGCAAGAGGAGCCTCTCTATGGGAAGACCTATTCACCACGTAAATTCAAGACTGTAGTCGCGGTGCCACCTAGCAATGATGTGGATATCTTTGCCCATGATCTCGGCTACATTGCGATCATTGAAGACGACAAACTAGTCGGGTTCAATGTCACCGTCGGTGGCGGCATGGGAATGTCTCACAACAAAGAAGCCACATTCCCACGCCTGGCTCAAGTCCTGGGATTCTGCACGCCTGAGCAGGCTGTGGAGGTGGCCGAGAAGATTGTCATGGTCCAACGCGACCACGGCGACCGCACCGACCGTGCGCACGCTCGCTTGAAATACACGATCGAAGATCACGGACTCGATTGGTTCCGCGATCAAGTTGAGGAGCGTTTGGGCTACAAGTTAGGAGACGAGCGCGCCTTCACGTTTGACCACAACGGTGATCGTTACGGTTGGAGAGAAGGCACTGATGGAAAGCACCACTACACGTTGTTCATCCAGAATGGCCGCGTGCTCGATACCGAAGAGATCAAGATGCGTACTGCCTTGCGCGAAATCGCCAAGATTCATGAAGGCGACTTCCGACTCACTGCGAACCAGAACCTGATCATCGGCGGCGTGGCTGCGGATGCCAAAGCAAAGATAGACGCTCTCCTCGCTGAATATGACCTAGACAAGAACAACCTCGGCAGTGCCTTGCGCCTGAATTCCATGGCTTGTGTGGCCTTACCAACTTGCGGTCTCGCTCTCGCTGAAAGCGAGCGCTACCTCCCTGATCTCGTGACTGAGTTAGATGGTGTAATCGAGGAAGCGGGACTGCGCGAGGACGCCCTCACCATTCGCATGACTGGCTGCCCGAACGGTTGCGCACGCCCTTACCTGGCAGAGATCGCCATGGTGGGTCGCGCCCCAGGCAAATACAACCTCTACCTCGGTGGTGGCTTTGTCGGCAATCGATTAAACAAGCTCTACAGAGAGTCCGTTAAGAGCGAGGAACTAAAGCCGATTCTTCAGCCCATGATCGAAAGCTACGCGAAAGAACGTGAAGACGGCGAGCGCTTTGGTGACTTTGTAATTCGAAAAGGTATCATCAAGGAAACGACAGCTGGCAACAACTTCCACCAAAACCTCGGAGAGACCAAGTGATGAATGCGCCCTTAGGGCAAGAGACAAGCCTAGCCGGCCGCATCAGTGCGAATTGGACGACCTTGTCAGCGGCAGAGCGTATTCGCTCCATTGCCGCCACACAGAGTGATGGACTCATCGCGACAACGAGTTTTGGCGCCCAGTCTGCAATCATGCTGCACTTGCTCAAAGAGAACGCTCCCGAGATCCCTATCATCTTCATTGATACAGGCTATCTCTTTCCCGAAACCTACCAGTTTGCTGAACAACTCATCAAGACCTGGAACCTAGACATACGAACCTACCACCCAACGTATAGCTCAGCGCGCCTGGAAGCCCTGTATGGCAAGCTATGGGAGCAAGGTGACAAAGGTGCTGAAAAATACGGCGTGATCACGAAGGTCGAGCCTATGGACCGGGCACTCAAGGACCTCGGAGCCACATCGTGGCTCAGTGGCCTTCGCCGCTCTCAATCCTCGTTTCGGGCTGGCCGCCACTACGCTGAGCAGCAGAAGGCCACACTCAAACTGTATCCGATTCTCGATTGGTCAGATGGCGAAGCTGCCGACTACATAAAGGAGCACGATCTTCCAAAGCACCCCCTGGTTAGGCAGGGCTACGTCTCCATTGGCGATTGGCACTCGACAAAGCCCATGACGGAAGGTATGACCGCCGAAGATACTCGTTTTGATGGAGCCAAGCGAGAATGCGGGCTGCATCTTCCCTCCGAACAACAAGACTTTCAAATCTAACACTCGCTCTCTATGAAGATTGCCAACAACATCACCGGAACCATCGGAAACACGCCACTCATTCGCTTGAACAAAGTGACTGAAGGCGCAGATGCCGAGATCGTCATTAAAGCAGAATTCTTCAACCCACTCTTTAGTGTGAAGGACCGCATCGGCCTCGCCATGATCGAAGCAGGCGAGCGTGATGGCAGCATTAAAGACAATACTACTATCATCGAGCCAACCTCAGGCAACACGGGCATCGCACTGGCATTCGTTTGCCGCACCAAAGGTTACAGATGCATCCTGACAATGCCTGAAACAATGTCCGTGGAACGACGCGTATTGTTGCGCATGTTAGGTGCTGAAGTCGTGCTCACTCCAGGACCACGCGGTATGGGCGGTGCCATTCTAAAGGCAGAGATGCTCTCCCAAGAACTAGGTGACATGGCGTTCAATCCTCAGCAGTTCAATAACCCGGCAAATCCCGAAGTACACCGTCGCACGACGGCAGAAGAAATTTGGGACGCGACTGAAGGCCGCATCGATGCCTTTGTTGCAGGAGTCGGCACCGGTGGCACCATTACCGGTGTATCTGAGGTACTCAAGACTCGCACTGACATGAAGACCATTGCTGTCGAACCCGAGGACAGCCCCGTCATTTCCGGCGGCAAGCCTGGTCCCCACAAGATTCAAGGCATCGGCGCCGGATTTATTCCTAACAATCTCAATAGGGACATCATCGATGATGTAGAACAAGTTACCAACGACGCGGCCTTCGCCATGGCGCGTCGTCTGGCTGAAGAAGAAGGTATTCCAGCCGGCATTTCTACGGGAGCCAACGTCGTCGCGGCCATCAACGTCGCTAAACGTTCCGATATGGCTGGCAAGCGCATCGTCGTCGTCGCCCCAAGCCCTACCGAACGCTATCTGAGCACCCCCCTAGCTGAAAGCGTCCGCGCCGAGGTCGCTGCACTGCCTGTGTCGGAACTCCCTGCCGTTTAGATATGGTATTCTAACAAGCCTTCATTCGATATCATCTCCTGCAGCGTAATCGACGCCATCTTGGTTTCGAGATGCTCTGCTATCTCCATCCATATATCAGCCACACGCTCGCCCGACTCGCCTTTCCGATCGGAATCAATTCCCAAGACATCACCCTCTACAGCCCTAACAATCGTGTCCATCGTGATTTCCGAAGGCGCCTTCGCCAAGCAATAGCCCCCCATCTTTCCGCGGCGGCTTTGTACGAGACCAGCACGCCGTAAATCATTCAGAATTTGTACAAGGAAGGTAGAAGAAATGGATTCCTTATCCGCCAAGTCATCGACCCGAAACACCTGATCACCCACGCAAGACTTCCCTAACTGGATCATCGCCCGACAGGCATATTCAAGTTTCTGACTGACCTTCACGCACTCTTTCTAACGCATTCCATGAATGAATCCAACGCAAACATTCATACTGAGTTCCATCGGTTGCTCGGCACGGAAGCGAAAGAAGCGCTGCTTCAGCAACGTGGCCTTGTTGTCTGGATGTATGGGATGTCCGGCAGCGGCAAGAGCACGCTCGCAGTCTCCTTGGAGCGACATTTCCATGAGCAAGGC
>JAACDM010000482.1 GCA_009936795.1 Verrucomicrobiaceae bacterium
GCGTGTCCGGGTAGTAAGGTGGCAATGTTAACTTCGCCGGATCCTGACGCTGATCTACGGAGAGATTCTTCGTCACATCACGATACTAGGCGTCTCCCGCGATGCCACTTTCGTGACACCCTCCGAAGTTAAACACGGCAAAGAACGGCTTTTCGGAATCGGGGTTGTCTCGCCAGTGCGCCCGCTTGCTAGACACATCCCAAACATCCTTTGGCGTACGAAACTGGTAGTCCTGCTTCGAATTATTCGTACAGAAATAACCTGCGTCCCGAAGGTAGGCGGGAAAGGGACGAATATGAGACGGTAACGTTGCCTGGCAACGCATGTGATGCGTTCCCAAGGTTGTCTGATACATTCCTGTGATGATCCCTGAACGACATGGCGCGCATACACCTGCAGTGGTAAAGGTATTTGGGAACCGCACGGCTTCCTTCGCAAAGGCATCCAAGTGTGGAGTAATTGCCCGCTCATCACCAAAGCATCCCAATTGAGGGCTGATATCCTCACAGGAAAGCCACAAGATATTCGGACTGGCAGCCGCCACTCCATGGAGAACAGAGAGGACGACCAACGAACGAACCACGAATAAGCGCATGCCTAATGCTAAGCGCCGAGTCACCCGCAGCTCAACGTAAATTCGAGGACTTCGATTCCGCCCCAAGCTTCCCACTTCTCTCCGTGACGATCACGCGAAGACGCCAAGGAAGCCAAGCGTAAGAACGTGAACGACCACAGACTTACTCGGCACGCTCTAACACACTCTAAGAGCGCCAGAGGGGGAAAGATCGGGCCGATGCGACAAACAATGTCCCTAAGGATGCACTTCATGGTCGGACGGCGTCAAAACCCGCTTCCACTTACCGCTCGATCAGCCACCAGGCCTAATCCAGCCTACTTCTTGCGAAATCCAAAGAAGATTCCTGCAGAGCCTGCTCCCGCAGAGGGCAAATAGCCCATGAGCACTTGCTTGAGCCCTTCCGCTCCAGATTGGAGCGATTGTAAGGTCTGATGAACCCAAGATTCGACACCTGCCCAATCGATAGCGATCCAGCCCGTCGATTTCATGAACCCAATTGCCAAGAGCGCCACGCCCGCACAGACAAACGCTGCCTTAACAAAGCGGCGAACGCACCAGCCAATGACAAACCCACCAAGGTAGCTCCCACCGAAGCCCATCAGTAGCGGGGAAGAACTACCCACCACTCCCAATGCGCCCGCGCCAGCTGCGAGCCCGGAGGCGAGCACGGATTTGGACTGCCACGGAGGCCCATACTCAAGCTCTCGAGGGTCCGATACTTTTCGCCGGAGCCAGTTCCAAAGGAGTTTCATGGCCTAACCGTGTATCCCACGAGGATTCTCCGGGCAAGCAATTCTCCAATGACCGATGAGGCTCGCCAAGGAGCGTGACTGGTTTAAACTCTATATATAATGCAAGAGCGTTACAAACCAGAAACGGCTCTGACTGAACGCTACGAGATCCTTGAGGAAGTTGCTGGTGGAGGCATGGTCGTGATCTGTCAGGTGAACAAAAAGCTGCCCTATTAGTAATCAACCCGTACTGGCGGTAGACACCCAGGAGCGCTACGACGAATGGGCGACCTTCTATGATCAAGACGACAACCCGCTAATCAGGCTGGATCACGAAGAAATCGTTCTACGTCTACGCAACCGAGCCGGAAAGAGAGTTCTCGATGTTGGCTGTGGAACAGGTCGGCATGCCATTACCTTAGCCACATCTAGAGCCAACGTCACCGGCTTCGATTTTTCCGAAGGTATGCTAGCACAAGCACGCTCAAAGCCAGCAGCAGACAAAGTGACTTGGGTTTGTCAGGATCTATCGAGAAGCTGGCCACTCAAGGACGATACATTTGATCTGGTTCTTTCATGCCTAGTGCTAGAGCATGTCCAAGATGTAAATGCATTCTTCAGAGAAATGGCCCGCCTGTGTAAGCCTCACGGCATCGTCCTGACCTCCGCCATTCATCCCAACATGTTTCTCAAAGGGACACGAACAGGCTACAAGACGATAGACGGGCAGCAGCACCGTATCGCTGGGGACACACATCGTATTGGAGATTATATCAGCGCAGGGCTCAAAGGGGGTTTTGCCTTGCAATGGATCAGTGAACGTACGGCGGATTCGTTTCTCGAAGACTCCGAGCGAGCCCGCAAATACACGGGTTGGCCGCTCTTCCTTGGATTAGAGTTTCGGCTATCTTCAACATGACTGATTAGCTTACCCTTTTCCAGAGTGGTTGCGGTATCGGGATTACCCCAACTCAACAACCAGAAGACGACATCGGAATAGCGCCCTACGTTAAGCGACTGGCTCTTCGGCCAGGTAACGCTGTTGCGCTGCTTGCTCCTTATTCGAAGGCTTGCTCGCATTTGCCTCATCCGTAGCCCCAATCAGCTCGTCTCGGAATTTGGCGACGAAGCTAGAAGTTGGCCAAGAGCTAGCTTCACCGAACGCACAAATCGTACGACCATCGATGTTCTTGGCGACAGATGCTAACGTATCGACATCACTTGGCATGCCACCACCAGCTTCAATGCGGTCAGTGATCTTCTTCATCCACAGAGAGCCCTCACGGCAAGGCGTGCATTGGCCACAGCTTTCGTGAGCGTAGAAATTGTTGATGTTGTTCAAGACCCAGGACATGGAGCGGCTGTCATCCATGATGATGACGCCACCTGAACCGGCCATCGAGCCGCAAGCCATGAGCGTGTCAAAGTCCATTGGAATGTCTTCGACACCGATCTCGACTTCTTCATCACCCTTCTTGATCTTGAAACGCTCATCAGCTTTCAACACTTTCGCAGAACTACCGCCAGGAATGACAGCTTTGAGCTTTCTGCCAGGAAGCAGACCGCCGCAGACGTCATTGAGCAATTCACCGAAAGTCAGCTTGCCAACCTCGACCTCGTAGTAACCGGGCTTCTGCACATCGCCACTGACGCAAAGGATGCGCGTGCCCGTATTGCGCGGAGTGCCAAGCTTGGCGTATTCCTCGCCGCCCATCTCAATAATGTGCTTCACATGGCACAACGTTTCCACGTTGTTTACAATGGTAGGGCTCATGTAGAGTCCCAAAGCTGCCGGGAAATAAGGTGGCTTGATCCTTGGGTACGGACGCTTGCCTTCGAGAGACTCGATCAAACCGGTCTCTTCGCCGCAAATGTAGGCTCCGGCACCGCGATGCACATAAATCTCAAGATCGAAGCCACTGCCTTGAATGTCCTTGCCAAGAAATCCCTTCTCATGCGCCTCGGCGATAGCCTTTTCAAGAATTTGCGCCGCCTCGGGGAATTCTTCCCTCACATAGATGTAGGCGAGATGCGCTCCGACCGCAAAAGAAGAGATGATCATTCCCTCGATCAGTTGATGCGGATCTTGGTGCAAGATGTAGCGATCCTTAAACGTGCCAGGCTCAGACTCATCAGCATTGCAGATGAGGTAGACCGGCTTGGTGTTTTTAGGTGGAATGAAGCCCCACTTCACCCCTGTGGGGAAACCGGCCCCACCACGTCCACGAAGTCCAGAGCCTTTCACTTCGTCAGTTACCGCCTTGGGCTCCATCTTAAGCGCCTTCTTGGCTTGATCATAGCCTCCTTCCTTAACATACCGCTCGATGCTGGTGTCCCAGCCTTCGCGGTCGATGTTGCGAAAGATCAGACGTTTCTCGCGTGCGTGTGGTTGTTTGCCTTGGAGATACTTGATGTCACCCATGATCACTCGTGTTTTAGGAATACTGATTAAGGAGCCCCTTGGCTTTTTCAGGCTCGACCTTTTCGTGAAACTCGTCATTAACCAAGCAGACTGGGCCAAAGCCACAGCTTGCCAGGCACTCGGCAAACTCAATGCTGTATTTGCCATCCTTACTCACCGCGATAGGATCGTGATGCGTCACGGTGGAGCGATCAATCCCCGCCTCGGAGCAAAGCTTGTCCATCAATTCATAGCTGCCCGACATCGCACAGCTGAGCGTGCGACAAGCACGAATGTGATATTTGCCAGGGGCACACTGACGAAATCCCGGATAAAAAGTCACCACTTCCAGCACATTGATAGGCTCCAGGCCCAGTTTCTCCGCCGCGTAGGTCACCCCTTCTTCGCTGACGAAGCCGAAGTGATGCTGTAGCAAATGAAGCACCGGCAACACCGCGCTTCGCTTGGAAACGGGGTAATGCGAGATAGCTTCGTTGATCTTAGTTTCGAGATCTGCGGGAATGTCCATGGCCTAACGAAATCGGTCAGTCTTTCATTGATGCTCTCGCGTTCATTTTAGCGATCACACTCGCCCATGACGAAGTCCAGGCTTCCAAGGATGGCCACGACGTCACTCATCATGTGCCCAGGCAACATCTTGGGCAGGATACTTAAGTTCACAAATGAGGGGCTGCGAATCTTCAACCGGTGCGGCACACCGCCACCCTTACTATTGATATAAAAACCTAACTCACCCTTCGGGTTCTCTGCCCCAAAGTAGACCTCGCCCTCAGGCGCGTCGATGCCCTGGGTCGCGACGATGAAGTGGTGGATCAATTCTTCCATGTTCATCATAACGCGTTCCTTCCGCGGAAGGCGATTCTTGGGATCGACCACGTTAATTTCGCCCTGCGGCATGTTCGCCAAGACCTGGCGGAGAATCTTCACACTCTGACGCATTTCTTCCATCCGCACGAGATACCGGTCGAATGAGTCACCCTTGCTACCAATCGGAACGTCGAAATCGTACTTCTCGTAGCCGAGGTAGGGATTCGCCTTACGCAAATCGTGGTCCACCCCACAACCACGCAGGTTCGGGCCCGTCAGACCAAAGGAAATAGCATCTTCCTTTGTGACCGTGCCAACACCTTCAGTACGATCGATGAAGATCTTGTTTCGCGTCAGAAGCGCATCCACTTCCTCGATCACGGGTTCGAGCTGATCGAGGAACTCACCCACTTCCTTCAGAGTCTTCTCAGAAATATCACGCGTCTGGCCACCTACACGGGTGTAGGACGTAGTAAAGCGTGCTCCCGAGATTTGCTCAGCCAAATTGTAAACATGCTCGCGCTGCTGGAAGGTGTAGAGGAACACCGTCATGGCGCCCACGTCCATCGCGAAGCAGCCCACGCCAAGCATGTGCGCAGAAATTCGCCCTAATTCGCAGCACAGCACCCGCAGTGCCTGGCCACGCTCGGGCAGCACCCAGCCCATCAACTTCTCCACCGCACAGGCATAGGCCACGTTGTTCGACAGTGGCGCAAGATAATCTAGCCGGTCCGTGTAAGGCACGAACTGGTTGTAATGCATGTTCTCCGCGATCTGCTCGTCACCCCGGTGGAGAAAGCCCACGTCGGGAATCGCCTTCGTGATGATCTCGCCATCGAGCTCAAGAATAAGCCGCAGCACCCCGTGGGTGGCTGGGTGGGATGGCCCCATATTTAGAGTCAGCTTTTCGCCCACCAAATCCTCGGTGGTCGCCTCATAGCTGGCCATCTGCTGCTGCGCGCGTGCAGCGGTGTCGGGGGACTCGATTTCGGTGACCGTTTTAGCCATACTTAGTCGCTTTCGGCACAAGCTAGGGGCACCCCCTTCCCGGGCAAGACGAATTTGTGAAAAGTTTCACAAGCTCACCCACCAAGAGGCGGTCTGTGGACGTACGACTCTCCTCTTTCAGTCCACAATGCCCCCTTTCTGGAGTGTAATAGCCCCCCATATCGCCGATACCTCGCTCCACCACCAGTCTCGTTCTCCGGTCACCAGCGCTGCTACAGCGAGACAAGGCTGGGACGACCAAGCCCGTTTGCCACCACTGAACGCCTGCAAGCGGCAAACGGGTAGCCTAGCCAAGGCCAACAGGATCGATCGGCCAAGGCGCCGACAAGGATTCCCAAGATACCCCGCCATGGTAAAAAAGTGGTCGCCATGGCGAGGGGCTCGTACTCCCCCCCGCGCGCATGGATGGGAGAGACGGTGGAACTCTGTGGGACTTGCCTTGGCCCGCCACTCAGGAGCCTCGATCGGAAATCACTCTGCTCGCGGTCGCCCCTACGTTTCATTCCTCACAGATCTCATGAGACGCTGTTGGACCATCATCTGGACCGTTTTGTCGAGCTCGTCGCAAGAGGGCTCTTAGCTTTCTTTCAGTAGACGTGGTGGTGGCATTCCGAGGAGAGTTTTGCGGAGAACTCCTGGGAGCGCTGCCAATTCCTAACAGACGCCCATTTCGCTAATAGCTTCATGCCCACGGAGGGCTTGTTTGTCAATCTTCAGACGTCCGAACAGCGCGCCTTCGCCAACTACCTGCGTTTCCGCTGTGACACGAATCGACCAGAGTCGGTCCGAGAACGAGCGGAGTGGTGCCTATTTGCCTACACCATACCCGTATTTGATCCACGCCGACGGTCACGATCGAAGGCGAATTCCAAACAGATAGATTTGATGTCGTCCAACGTCTGGAACCGTGTGAGTGCCAGCTCTAAGAAGATCGAGGCGCTGCCGTTCTCTGAATATGTGACTCTCTCCCATGGGCTCCTGCCGTTGTTGCACGAAGCGGATGCCGCGAAGCTTCAGGGAGCCATTCGCAGGTGTTTTGACTTGGCTATCACTCACATCAGTTATTTTGAAAGGATCGATCTGGTAGAAGCCCTGATCGCCGCAATCCAAAAGAGCAATGACGAGTGGAGGCACGATCAAGATCGCCAGGATTGCGAGGCCAAGATGGCCGCACAATTCGACGCTGTAAACAAGGACGAGAACGCGGAAGATGGCATGGACATCTATGTCCTCACATCCTCGTCTGGCGTTGGCTACCGTGTGCGATTCTGGGAATCAGGCGTTGTCCAGGGGGGCCAGGTGCGCCAATTGGATCAGCTCCACGCCTTCGGGAGCTTCACGCTCAATGAATTTGAGGATATCGTGAACGAGAATACCTTGGATCAACACATAACGGCCCCATCCGAATTGGGCCTAGAGCAGATCAAATGGCTCCGCGCCAATCCTGTCACTTTCCCATAAGAGGACGCATCCACGGCGTCTACCTGTGTCGTCGCCGACACAGGAGGGCGGATCATTGGCGCGAGCTTGGCTGTGCGCTTGCTACGCGCGAGTGGCCTTAAGGATTTGCACGGGCCTCACATGATCAACTTTCCGCCGGTGTTAGGAAAAACAGACCAAGAAAGCCTGCACCAACTGGTCACAGACGCCGTGGAGGCCCATGAAAATCTCACCCACATTCACTTGGATCTGGTGGCCCATGGTGACGACGAAGGCATTCACCTATCAGACACCCCAATCACAGCTGAGGATTTCTTACGGCTGGCAGACCAGCATCCAGAGATCACTTTTCTCATCACCACCTTGGCCTGCCACTCCGGGGATCAAGCCGTTGCGCTGGAGCGGCTGCTTCGAGAACGGGCCGACGAGAAGCTCTCCAAGCAGCTAACATTGATCACTCAATCCTCTCCCGGAGCGCAGACATGGCAAGCACGCTACGGCGGCTACTATGCCCTGTGTTTTCTACGCTGCCTTGATCTGAGCATCGCAAACTACGGCCGCGCCGCGAGCTTGGCGGCTCAATCGGTGCAATACTGGAACACGCCATTGATCGTCCACGGCGGCAAACTGTTCCGTCTGTGAGACCCAGACGGCGAATCCTTCAAGAGCGACTAAACGATGACGGAGCGCCCCTCTACGAACGACCTTTCTTTTCTTAATCGCCCATGACATCTTCAGGTCTTGGTGTCCCTTCATCCTTGTAGTGTGAGGAAACGAGCTTATCGGCGCAGAAGAAGTGAAAATTCCCATCCACCAGCTGGCCCTCCCAACAGATCCGTCCATTCTCGCCATCGAGTTTCAAGCTGTTCAACATCACTGACTTTGTTCGAAAAACCTCGCGCCCTCCCTTCAAAATCGTCTCCATCCTAACCTTCCCGATCAAGGGCTTTCGAGAACCCTCCCTATGAGCAGCACTACGATTGATGCGCGATGGGATCAGCATGTAGCAAACAATCAAGCCATCGTTCGCTTCGCTCGCATCATTCTTGAGCACGACTTCTTAGGCACGGGAATCCTCTGACGACTTCGCAGGGGCGACGGACATGTCGCGTCGTTTACCAGTCAGCACCGCCTCTGCGAAGTCGTCAGAGGATTCCCAGGGGTCTTTGAAGTCCTGACCTATTCCTTGAGATAAGCCCGATCATCCTGAATGAGCTGATTCAGAGCGTAGGTACACCTCTCCCCATGGGCTTTCTCGAAAATCACCTTGCCCGCAGCTACGCCGATGGGCTCGGCTTCCATCTTCTAGCCTTACGGATTCGTGAATTCCCGAGCCTAAACCACGCCTACCAGAACCAATCCCAGCACTAGCCTACTCGTGATCCAGAGTCATACATTCATCTCTATACCAACACGTATTCGACCTCCCTAGGATAAAGCTAGTTCAAATCATCCGTGTAGGCAATAAAGTCGTCTTCATCGTGGCGACGTCTCTTCACCAAATGAGAGGGGCAGCTTGACCCCAATCATCCTCATCCATAAGTAAGACATCCACCGCCATGAATGATGCCACCTTTGTCAGCCACTTGGAATGCAGCCTCTCCGGAGAGCGCTTCCCTGCGGACACCGTTCAGAACCTGTCCCAAGTTGGGAAGCCACTTCTTGTCCGCTACGACCTAGAAGCGCTTGGACAGCACCTGACAAAAGACACGCTCTCAAAAAGACCCGAGGAGCTTTGGAGGTACCGTGAATTCCTGCCCGTGCGCCAAGCCGCCAATCGACTTTCCCTGGGCGAACCCCGTACGCCCCTGCTCACACTAGATCATTGGAGCCAAAGCCAGGTCACGGTCAAAGACGAGTCTCGTCTCCCCACGGGTTCCTTCAAAGCGCGCGGTCTCTGCTTGGCTGTCAGCATGGCGAAAGAGCTAGGCATCCAACGCGTCGCCATCCCCACGAACGGCAACGCGGGGGCCGCACTCGCCGCTTATGGATCGCTCGCGGGAATGGAAAGCTACGTCTTCTGTCCAGAGGACACGCCAGATGTGAATGTGCGAGAGATCGCCCTGCAAGGCGCGCATGTTTGGAAAGTGAACGGCTACATCCATCACTGTGGACAGATCGTCAAAGGTGGCCTGGAAACCATGGGATGGTTTGATTTCTCCACGCTGAAAGAGCCCTACCGAATCGAGGGGAAGAAAACGATGGGCTTGGAACTTGCCGAACAGTTAGGCTGGACCGTGCCGGACGTGATCTTCTATCCGACAGGTGGAGGCACGGGGCTTATTGGCATGTGGAAAGCCTTTGCCGAACTGGAAGCCATCGGCTGGATCGACTCCAAGCGTCCTCGCATGATCGCGGTGCAAGCAGACGGTTGTGCTCCCATTGTCCGCGCCTTTGAGGATGGCGCCGAGTTCGCCGAAGAATGGCAAGACGCCACCACCGTCGCCTCCGGCATCCGTGTCCCCATGGCCATTGGTGATTTCCTCATCCTACGCGCTGTGCGCGAAAGCGGTGGGTTCGCTATCGCCGTCTCGGACGACTCCATCCTCACGGCCCAGCACGAGATCGCCGCCCAAGAAGGCCTCTTGTTAGGCCCCGAAGGGGCTGCCACCGCCGCCGCCTATCAAAAAGCCCTGAAACCAGGTCTCGTATCGCCGGATGAATCCGCCGTGCGTTTCAATTGCGGCACCGCGCTGAAATATCCCATGCCCGCCGTCACCGCGACCATTGATCGCCATTCGCCCCTAGACTTTTCTCAGCTGGATCAAGGGTCTGCAGGAACGCCAGTCTAAGAGTCATTGTCCGAATCGGCCTCCACATCTTCAGGCCTTGGCGTCCCTTCATCCTTGAAATCACCAACGTAATGCGAAGCGACAAGTTGATCCGCAAAGAAGAAGTGGAAATTCGCGTCTGACAATGACTCATCCCAGCGTATGCGCCCCGCACCCGTCGATAAATTCATGCTGTTCAAGACGACAGGCTTCGTTCGGAAGATCGTACGACCGCCTTTGGGAATCGCCTCCAGCCTGATTTTGCCCGATTGGGGCTCTCGAGAGTTCTTTCGTCCCTTCGCATTACCATCGGTGCGCATCGGGAAGAGTGTGTAGCACACGATCAAGCCATCGATGAGTTCCGTCGCGCCATTCTTCAGAACCACCTCAAAGGCACGGGATACCTCTGATGACTTGGCGGCCCCAACAGAGGTATCCCTTCTCTTGCCGACCAGAACGGACTTCGCCTCGGTCACCTTCAACGGACTGTCCTGTCTCTTAGCAGTCTTAGCCCACTCCTTGAGAAACGTACGATCTGCCGGAATGAGCTCATTCAAGGCATAAGAAAACTTCTTCCCATCAGCTTTCTCGAAAATGACTTTGCCAGCCGCCATACCTACTGGCTCGGCTTCCATCTTCTGCCCTTTCAGATTGGTGAATTCACGCCCCTGGGCCGCGACCGTCAGAGACAGCAGCAATCCCAGAATAAATGCCTTCTTGATCCATCGTCGCACATTCGTCCTCACGCCGGAACGTAGTCGAAGTCCTTACCCCCACGCAAGATCAAATGACTATCACAGCTCCATCAGCACGCTAAACTCCCCTCTGGCAATACCAACCTTCTTCGTAGAGTGCCATTCCCACTGTTTGAATAGGGTCAGCTAAGACGGACTTTCAGGTAAGGGCGTCCCCGTTCGCGCCCCATTAAAGCTAACAACGACGCTAGTCCAAATTGTCGGAGTAGGCATCGAAGTCATCCTCGCCGTGGCGCCGTTTCTTCGCATGGCGAATGCCCACATAGGCGATGATCGCGATAGGCAACAGGGTGAGAAGAGCATAGAGAAACTTCCAGCCACTTTCGCTCTTTACCTTGAACGTGCCCGCAGCAGGTTTGACGCCCCGCACCGTCGCAGCAACACGAACACGGTACGTTCCTGCTTTCCTCACTGAGAACGATGCCCGCGTGCCATCGATGGTCTTCTTGGGAATCTTCATTCCCGGAGGGCCTGTGATCGTCACCAGATACTTGCAGCCCGCAGGTGGGTTCACCACTCGCCAGCTAACGGTCACACTGCCCGTGAAAATCTCAGTGTCTTTGCGAGGGGTTTGCAGGAGAATCTCACTGACAGTTGAATCGTTGTTCTGGTCAACCGGTGCAGAAGAACCAGCAGGAACAACGTCGAACTGACCCTGGACTTCACTGCTGCCAGGTGCAGAGATACGCACCGTGTGGCTCCCTGTGCTCATACTCGGGAACGTCACGGGAGGTGCCTGCGTAGTTTGCGTTAGCGGGGCGCCACTAGGTGGCGTCAGTGCTACCGTGTAAGTGAGCCCTGCGGACGCGTTGAAACTATCCCAGTCAATCACGGCATCATCACCCTGACGCAGACCTTGCGGTAAGCGTAGATTACTCAAGAGGGTATTTGAAATCGAAGATGCCCCGGCATCGCCAGCAAGGCGCACCAGACGAATGTTCACCTGCAAGACATATTCACCACTGGTCTGCTTGTGGGTAAACGCACCAATCTCCCCACTGACCGGAACGTGCTTGAGGCTCTTGAATTCACGCACGGCCACTTGATCATCCGTATCAACCAAACTTTCCTTGTCTTCGCGAGCATCGGTAATCTCGACGAGTAGGTAGGAGCTAAGACCACACTCTAACGCCTCGCGGCGCGTCATTCCGCGAGCCAACCAGAGGAACGTGCGCTGATCATTGAAGCTCGCCTGCTTCGGGAAACTAGCAAAGAGCAAGTCCACATCACGCCCCGGATCATTGATCAATCGCTCGATCGAAGGTGCCTTCGAGGTCGCAGGATCACCAAAGCTCTTCAAAAAGACCCTACTGCCAGATCGCAAGAGCGGCTTGCGATTCGCTGAAGGGCTCGTGATCGCAAGAATCTCTTGAGAAAGGAGCGAGTACTCCCAATTCGGGTAGTTAGTCCAAGCAAAGCGATCGGTCAGAAGATCACGCACGAGGTTCCTCGCTTCCTGGACCTTTGAATAGCCAATACCAAACTTGGACCCTGTCATGGAACCGGACACATCTACCAAGACAAAGACGTCTTTAGGCAGCTGTGAAGTTTGGCCGTAAACACTCGTTGCGAACGCTAGTAGGCAAACGCTTGCAAGGCGAAGAAACCACGAATAGACACAGGGAATTTAGGATCTAGGAACGATGATTTAGGATTTGAGAAGGGAACCGAGGGGTTACGAGTATGAGTAAAAGTATGACTGAATCTAGCGGACACGCTGCATCCGTTTAGGGCTAATAAAGAGGGCGAGTAGAGCACAAAGGACAAAGACAAGCACGGTGATAAAGACAAGATCCTTGTCCACGGTCCATGGACTGAGGAGCCCTTTCAGTACGCTTTGGTAGACCTCAGGATCTTGCGCGTCATTGTAGGTCATTCCGGCAGACTCTGCGGCGCGGAAGAAGTTCTCGGCTGGCTCGTCAGACGCGTCATCCTCCAAACGCACATCGATGAAGTGCATCATATCGGCCGGAAAGACCGTCGCGAAGCCTTCGTCAGCATTGAAATACTGCGTACTCTCGTCACTGAATGTCACCCGCCGATCCTTACCGTCCGTGATGATCAAAAAGAGACGATTAGGAAAGACCATGGGATCCTGTTGATTCACATCAAGGTAGGTTTTCCAAATGCCCTCACAGACTGGCGAGCCCTGATCTGTGCTAACACCCTCGATATGCTGAATCGCTTCTTTCGCATTCTCAAACGTGATGACGGAGCCCGAGAGCGAATCAATTTGCCCGGGAGTCACGCCCATCACGCCCTCAATCGAACTGAAGCTGGCGTCGCGGTCGAAGGTGGTGATAACGAAGCGAGACTTGTCAGGAAACTGAGGCAAGACGGTGCGAAGGATTTCCCTAGGAGTCTGTCGGACTTTACCAAGTTGCGGGTGATACTAGAATTTAAGCTATGAGCGCCCGCTTCGGAGATGTCGAGCGTGACACCCCAATGCTACTACCCGTGGACATGCGAGATTGGGTCCCTGAAGACGATCTCGTCTACTTCATCATCGAAGCCGTCCAC
>JAACDM010000483.1 GCA_009936795.1 Verrucomicrobiaceae bacterium
CCCTCTTCTTTGGAGCCGCAGATTTGCGCCCCTTGACGCTATCCTCAAACTTGACCTTGCCTTTGCCCTTCGGCACGGTCTTGCGTGTCGGCTTACTCTCACCGCCTAGTCCAAAGATAGTAAGGAAACGTTTCCAAAGACTCGGCTTAGGCTTGCGCCGGGGCATGGCTGAATACTCCACACCTCCGCTCCGAGCTCCGCCACTACCTCCACGTCGGTTGTCGCCATTGCCTCGGCGATTACCGCCGCCCTGGTTGTTATTCGAATTTCTTCTGCGGCGGCGATTTCGATTCTGGCCACCGCCACGACGGTTCGAACCGCCGGAGGAGGATGAGTCTGCTGTTGACATGTTTGTGTAAGCTTAAGGTTAGGTGCCGACTGGAAGGACGTCCCGCAAGAACTGGGATCAACGTGCCTTTCAGGCCGACATGCGTGTCTAAGCGATTCGAAGCCACCCTTCCCAGAGACCAATCAACTGGGGGAGAAGTGAAGGCTACGGCCAGCATTTGGAGGTATTTCCAAACCAATTGGCTCGCAGAGTTGAGGGAGGGTGCATTCGTCATCGGAATTCCAAATCTCCGCTTAGGACTTGGCAAACCTAGGACACATCCTCCAACCAGCAAGGCCGGAATCACTCAAGAATGAGAGATTCCACGAGGTCGAGCACTTGTCCAAACGGCACCTGGTCAAAAAGTCCGAACTCCTCCCGCCGGGACAAACGAGCCCGCGTCCCTGCTGGGCTAGAAAGGCCGCAGAGAAATCTAGACAGCTGTCTGGAGGACCTCAAGGCGGGCACTTTGTCCCGAATGACCCCCTGAACCGCCTCAATCTCACCTTCGGAAAACTCATGAGTGGGTGAACGAGGCAGCGGGCCTGCCGACTCGCCATGACATCGTGAACAATGCCCACACGACTCCTCCGAAGGCTCTCCAAAGTAGGCCAAGAGGCTCTGAGTGAGACAACCAAACTCCTCGGCCAGAGCCACGACCCGCCGTAATCGACCAATGTCCTGCGCCTCCCGCTTCCTGAATAGTTTATCCAGGCGGTCTGCGAGCGCTCGAGGATTTGAAACTCGCTTAAGCACCCGATACCCTTGCCGAATTCCCGTCGGCTTCACGATGAGATCACCCGCCGACTCAAGATCGCTCACCGCCTTGGCCACCCGTTCCCTCGGCTGACCAATCGCTGCACCCACTTCATCAGGCTGAATCGTCAGCCATCCCCATCCAGACTTCCCTGCGCCGAACATCTCACGGAGGAAGCTTTGCTCTTCTTCATCATAGCCGTTGACGAGGAACTCTAACCCTCGGACAAACCTCGTCCGATAAGCATTGTAGAATGGACGCGTTGCCGTGATGACCCCTTCCAGTTCCAAATAGGTCATCAGGGTGGAGACTACCAACGGACGGATGTCATTGGTCACGGACAAGTCGTAGAAAGAAACATCAAACTCATCGCCTTGGCGCAGCAAGTGATCTACCAGATGTCGCAATCCTAGAGGAGATGGAGTGTCTCCATAGGCGAAGTTCTCCAATGTGATCAGATCATCCGCACAAGCAAACATCTCGCACACCGCATCGCCACCATCGCGCCCCGCTCGTCCAATTTCTTGACTGTAATTCTCGAGGCTCTTCGGCACATTGTAGTGATAGATACCTCGAATATCCGATTTATCAATCCCCATGCCAAAGGCGATCGTCGCCACGATGACAGGCATTTCTCCCGACATGAACGCTTCCTGACAGGACACGCGCACTTCTGCCTGCAAACCTGCATGGTAAGCACGCGCCTTGACTCCCGCTTTCTGAAGGAATGTCGCCACGGATTCTGCCGTGTGTTGCAAGGTCACGTAGACGATGGTGGATACGTCAGGCCTATCTTGAAGACGTTGCAACAACAGGGTTCGTCTCGCTTGTTCGTTACACGGCGTCACCCTCAGCTTTAGATTGCTCCGATGGAAACTGAGCTGAACATGATCCCCGGGAGCGATGTCAAAAGTACTCCGAATATCCTCGGCAACGGGCGGCGTGGCCGTGGCCGTCAGCGCAAGGACACGCGGGATCTTCAGCGTCTTCGCCAAGCGGGCGAGCTTCAAATAGTCTGGACGGAAATTGTGTCCCCACTCTGAAATGCAGTGCGCTTCATCGATAGCTAGCATCGCAATCGTCAACCCATCAAGACGATTCAGAAATCCTTCATTGGAAAGCCGCTCGGGCGCAATGTAAAGTAATTTGAGAATTCCCGCGCCTAACTGATCATAAATCTCATGGGTCTCTTCAAGCGAGAGGCTCGAATCGAGTCGCGCAGCTGGCAAACCACGCTGCTGAAGCGCGTCAACCTGATCCTTCATCAGAGCGATCAAGGGAGAGATGACCAAGGTGACCCCCTCGAGCATCATCGCCGGGAACTGATAGCAAAGCGACTTCCCGCCACCGGTTGGAAAGACGGCCAGCGATGATCGCCCTTCCAACAAACAGCGCACAACCTTCTCTTGCCCATCGCGAAACACGCCAAAGCCAAACCACTTCTCCAGATTGGCAGAAAGGGTTTCAGCAGACAGAGGAGGCATCCACCACGCTTAGGAGGCCCTATGCGGCGCGTCAACTAGCGCCATTCCAGAAGAAGCCTAGGTTGATGCTTACCAGTCGCCCGGCTAAGGACTTCCATGCCCACCAAAGACGAGGAAATGGCCTTCCAAAGCCAAGCGGTCGACGCTTGCTGGGAAGGCCTGCGCTCGTTGCCTCTCGTCGAGCAGACTTGGCCGACAAACGACACCATCCCTGCGTGTGAGGCACTGCTTCGTTGGGCTCCTGAGATTCACGAACGGCTCACAACGAAACACACGCTCATTCACAAATTCGGAGTCGTGCCCATCTCCGCAGTCGTCGGCTTACTCAACAGTGGGAAATCGTCCCTAACAGCTTCCTTCCTCTCGCAGAAAAATCGTGATCGCGTCCTCCGGGGTGTGGGCCAATGCGAGGGCAGTCAGCGATTCACCCTGTGGGTCCCGCAATCCTGGAAAGATGATCAATCCTTCTTCGCAAATCTATTGGAATTGCTGACACGCGTCTTCGAATGCGAACCAGAAACTCTTTCTGATGAAGATGGGGAAGCAAGGAGGCAGCAGAATGACCTCACCCAGTTGGCCTGTCCCCTGATCGGCACGGACACGGCCTTGTCAACACTCAAGCTGGCCATCCTCGATTGCCCAGACATTCAGCGAGCGAACAACGATGACGCCACCAAGTCTCGACTGGAAGTCGTTCGTCGCGCTTCAGAAATCTGCGCTGCCGTGTTTGTGGTCTTTGCGCGCAGCCAAGTGGAGATCAAGTCTCTCCAGGCCATTCTCGAAGCAATGCCAGACGCACAGCGTATTCATGCCGTCAATCTGATCAAAGACGATCCCGCGGAAATCGTGCGCAATGAGGTTGCCGAGGTGCTAGGACTTCAGAACGATGCCCTGATCTACGGCGCGTATGACTTTCTCTCCACTCACTATGACGCACGCACGCCAACGTGGGATACCAATCGCCCGCTCAGTTCGCTAGAACGCCTCGATGTTAGTTCCCCATGCTTTTTCAAGCTAGACTCTCAGCCCGAATCTAACAAGCCCACCGTCATTACTGAAGACCGATCCATTAGAGCCCTGGCTAAAGAGCTCACTCCGCACGCAATCAAGAGTCGACGCATGAAAGAACTTCTCAGCGAGTTCTACGCCGATCTTGAAACCGGCGTGCATCGGTTGGAGACGATGCTCACTGAAAGCAGCAACGAGCTTTCCGCGGCTTCACTGAAGCTACGTTCATCGTGTCAGGGCCTCTTGACCGAAGGTGGCCGTATCCGCATCACCATGAGCCCTGAGATTCTGCAGAGTGTCGAGGCCAGCCTTACCCGCACCGCGCCACGTATGCAGAAGATCCTCCTTCTTCCAGTGAGACGTGTCTTTAAGAGCTGCGAAGGATTCATCGCCAAGGCCAAAGACTTCTCGATACTCCCAGGCAAAGAACTGAAGGAGAAGAAAGCCGAGTGGGAGCGCTCCTTGGGCGGCAGCAAGAGTGGCGTCGCCGCCAGCAAGATCACGGCGGAAGATGTGCAACGCGTGATCGCGCTTTGGAGCGGAAGCCTCAGCGACTATCAACCCGCCAAACGCTGGAAGGGCGAGGCAGAAGAGATATTGGCCCGGTTTCAGGCCGAAGATCGCAGCGATCTCAGCCGCCGCGAGTGGGACGAACTCACTTCGCAGTTCTGGAAGAAGGCACCGAAGCGAGGAATCACTAAATCCATCATCCTTATGTTAGTAGGCTTGCTTCTCGTCGTGGTCGACGGCGGAACGTCGCTCGTGGTCCTAACGGTTGATGCTATCGGCGTGTCGGGAATGCTTGCTTCACTCGGGTTGGGCGCCAAAGAGTTACGTGAATTCCAAGAGGTGCTCGATTCCAAATTGGGTCTTCGGCAAGTCTCCAATTTCCATGCCATCGTGTGTGACATTATCGGCCTTCCTCGTGATCGTGACAACGGCGATCTCCCGATTCCAACAGTTGAGACGAAACTAAATCAGCCCAGCTATGGGGTGACTGAACGCGACTGGTCTCTCCATCAACTGAACGAAACCTCTCTCAACGCCCTGCGATCTCATGGTCTCTGACAATCCCACACTGAATGCTTGCCTGGATGTAGCCAACGATTTCGAGACGGCGCTGAACAGCCTCGGCGACACGTCGCAATGGCCTGCTGATCACGCCTTGCGCCAACGATGCGCAGAATTTCGTTACGCCGCGCGTGATCTCGCAGAACAGAAAGGCCTGAATCAATTCGCCATAGCGTTTATTGGCCCAAAGAACGCGGGCAAGACAACGCTGCTTTCGCTACTTCTTCGCAGTAAGACGATTAAGGAGCAACTGGCCTCCGGCGAAGGCATCCGAGGCACGACTGAGAAAATACAATGGATTAGCTCTGAACCTATTTCTGATCTCGATCGCCGGGTGGAAGAAAGCGTCCACATCGTTCCTAGCGATGTCGCCAAACTTGGATGCGACTACACACTCATTGATGTTCCAGGTGCCAACGAGGCCCACCCACTCAGAGCAGCAGCCGCGGCCCGCGCTTTGCGGACCGCCCATCTCAAAGTGCTCGTCGCCGAAGCCCGCACCATCGAAGATGCCTCACTGCTAGACTACCTGCAAGATGCCGATGGGGCAACGATTCTACCAGTCATCAATCAGATCCGGCCTGGCACCGAAGATCAGGACATCAGCGGATTTCTCGATCGCCTTCAATCTGCCATTCCAAACTCTCGTCTTCTCTCTCCGCTTCGAGTGCCGGACTTCCAGCTCGCAGGCCAAACTGAAAGCGCCGTTGACGCTGCTGAGGCACTCCAACGTCGCCTACGTGATGTGGTCCGCGCGGAACACCTCGACGAACTACTCGAGCCACAACTTCTCCGCATGAAAACCCGGTTTCAGGATGAGATGCATGGAGAACTTTCAAAAGCCCTTCCCGCGACCGCCGAAGCCGCGCAAGAGCTGCAGCATATCGAAAGACACCTCGCAGTCGATGCCCTGGAGTGTTTGCTAGGCGCAGATGATCGCGATCGCGCCGTAATCGCCGGGCTACGCCAGCAACTACGCGGGCTCTTTCAGCAGCGAAGCCCCGTTCTCTTTTTTCCTTGGCGAGCCTTTGTCGGTCTGGCGAATCTCCTCCACGGGGCACTTGAAAAGGTTCCCCTTCTCCTCGTCGGCAGCCTGCCCTCCCTTGTCGGCTCAGCCATGACGGCGGTGAAGAACGTCACGCAAGGGCGCGAGTTCAATGAAAGTCGAAGTGAAGGCCTTCGCAAACATGCCGAACTGTTAGTAAAAGAATCACTTCATCCCCGAGTGGATCATTTGGAAGCCGCCATCCGCAGTGATCTTCGTAGCCCGCAGCAAGCAGACTACGATAGTCTTGAGGTTGAGTTCGAAGGACTTGAGCGTCTTCAGAGCCGCTCAAGCGAATTGTTTCAAGAAGTATTGGATGCTCAAGCACCGAGTCGCGTGGCAACGTGGATTACAGGATTGATTGGCCTGGCCATCTTCTGGAGCATCTTTATCTGGCCATTCATTTCACTCTACAAAGATTACTTCAATGCGGTGAATGACTTTGTTAGTAAGCCAGTCGACCACACAATCTTTCCAAAAGACAGTTTCTCCATTATTGGCACGAGCTTTCTCCTCGCTGTTTTCCCAATGCTCTTGTGGCTCGTGCTCGTGTTGAGTTGGGTCGCTTCTCGAGCCCGCGCCATCGCCTGTCTAAGGCGTCTTCGCCATGGCCACCAGGCAATCATCGAAGATCTCAATGCTAAGAGCATTCTCCGCGTGCGCGCACGGCACCCCCGCCTCCAGGCCTGCCTCAAGCTGTTCTCCAAGCGGACATAGCTTGGCACAAATCTGTGTACCAAAGATCCTAGGATTGCGTTTCATAGACCATGAAACAGCTTTCTTTCGTAATCGGCGGAATCCTCCTCATCTCAGCCACTGCTGCCCCGGCCGCACCTCATCGCGGCGTGTGGTTCTGGAACACAACAGAGGTCGATGGCTCTGATAGTCCCCATAGCTCCGAGTTGGTTGTTGGCCCTGCCACAGGCGGCGCTGAAGATGAAGCGATCGCCTTCATGACGTTCCAAGGAATCAAGGAATCAAGGAA
>JAACDM010000484.1 GCA_009936795.1 Verrucomicrobiaceae bacterium
AGAGGGCTGTAGTATTCGGCGAAACCGTTAAGCTCCATCAAGCGCGCGGTATCATCGCGGATACGCGCACCCAAATCGGTGACGCCTTGTTCCTCCATACCGGACCCAACGAGATAGCTCATGATCGGCCATGTCGGTCCGCGCCAATAACGCAGTGGTTCAAACCCTTCGCCCTCAGGGTTATAGCTCGCAAGTCCATAGCGGGCGGCGTTCAACATGCGGGCAATTGCCGGCAAAGCACGTTCATCATTGAGGCCCGCATACCAACACAATGCGGAGGCATTCGAAAGGACACCGTTGAATGCAGCGGCGTGTACGTCGCGGCTGTCATATCCTGCAATTCCCGGGTTCCACAGGGTCTCCGCGCCAGCTTCAAGGACCTCAATCCAGCCTTCGATTTCTGATACGGCTTCACCAAAACGGCGGCCCATCGCGGCCATGTCCCGTTGCGCGCGCAACAAGGTAAAGGTCATCGTGGGGTCGGCAACTCGGAAGGGGTTGATATCACACAGTTTGCTCTGGTCCCAGTTAACCGATACTCCAAGCTGTACCAGTTTGAGATAGCGGTCATAGTCGTATTTGGTGGGGCGCATCGCGGGGTCGACATGGCTGGTGTCCCTGCGCGTGTAGTCGCCCACGTCATCGGCATTGATCGCTTTCATTGCACCATCCCAATCAGGGGCGTTGTCGCGACCGGCCTCCCAAGGATGGGTCACGCAGACCGCACCTTGATCTAGGCGCCAATCCATGAACCAGCGATGCCAAGCATTGAGCTTAGGCCAAATCGCGCGAGCCCGAGGTTCGCCGCTGGGGTCCATGGCCAGCATCTTGGCCATGAAGGTCGCCGCGACTGGTGGTTGGCTGATGCCAGATGACGGGATTGGGCCACGCCCCTGCCAAACATCTGGACCGGGAAAGTAACCGGGGTCAACGCGGTGAAACAGAATATGCGGAAGCATTCCATCTTCCCATTGGCCTGACATTAGGGTTTCCAGTTCGGTCCACCCCCGATCAGGGTCAAACGTCGTAAATCCCCAGGCGGCAAAGGCGCTGTCCCAGTTCCACTGGTAGGGATAAAGCCCATGGGTCGGGAGCGTATACCCCCCCTTGTCATTCTTGCGCAGAACGTCGCGGGCTTGTTCGTCTAACGTCATACTATCCCTTCACTGACCCAGCGGTCAGCCCTTTCGTTATAAAGCGTTCTAGGCCTAGGAAGAGTGCCATGATTGGCACGGTAGCGATCACGGACCCAGCCATAAGATGCTGGCGTGGAATTTCAGAAGAATTAAGCGAAGCGATGCCCCTTGTTAGCGTGAATTTTGACGGGTCATCCAGCAACATGAACGCCAGTAGGAATTCATTCCAAGCGATCATGAACACATAGAGAGACACCGACGCCAATGCTGGCAAAGACAGTGGCAGGGTGATCTTCCAGATGACGGCGAGGCGGCTAAGGCCATCCATCAATCCCGCTTCTTCGACCTCTGACGGTAGGCCACGGAAATAGCCTTGGAGCATATAGAGCGCGACGGGGATCGTCGTCACAGGATAGATCATCACTATGCCGATGAAGGTGTTGCGCAGGCCCGTTGCCGAGAAAGCGATGTAGATTGGCAGCGCTAAAACGATCATCGGCACCATGTAGATCAACAGGATCGAGCGCGAGAACGCGGCTTGCCCACGGAACCGTAACCGCGCCACGGCATAAGCACCTGGGATTGCGAAGATGAGCGTTATTAAGACCGTAATCACAGAGATGAAGAATGAATTGAGCAGGTAGCTGCCAAAATTGAATTGGTTGAACAGCTCATAATAGGATCGGAAAAGTTCTGATCCTTTGCCGAGGTCAATCGAGAAATCTAGTGGGTTCTGCATCAGTTCTGATTGGTTCTTGAAACTCGTCATGACCATGACATAGAAGGGGATAACCACGATGGCCGTGAAGAAGATATAGCCAAAGCCGGTAAAGAAGCGGATCACTGCGCCTTCGAATTCATGCCGGTTCAAAGCACCCGGCGGGAGGTCAACAAGGATGTAGTGGGTGGACCAAAAAAAGGCGACCGACAGGAGAACGGCAGCAAATATAGTTGAGAATGTTGAAACGTTTTCGCCCGTCACTAGAGGCCCATATCCGAAGATGATAAGGGCCAGCAACGCCGCTCCTGCGAAGATTTCCCCAATGAAACTGCCCCATCTGTGACCAATCGCGAAGCCGATCACGCCTCCCCACAAAACGGATAGCCCGATGTGCGGACGAAACGGCTCGCCCGAAGCAAAGCTCATCAGGACAGTGACTGTAGTAGACAGAACAACCATCCATAGGGCGCCCAGCAGTGGGCTGGCGATAAAATTGAAGCGCATCGCCTTTATAGCCCTTCTTCTTGCGAGATGTATTTGAGGAAGAACACCGAGAACGTAATCAAGAAGCCAAAGATTACGACTGCCACCGCGGCGCCCGCGCCAATGTTGGAGATCGCGAAAGCCTGTTCATAGACGCTCACCGTCAACGTGCGGGTGCCCGCGTTGCCTCCGGTCAGCAA
>JAACDM010000485.1 GCA_009936795.1 Verrucomicrobiaceae bacterium
CTTTAATATTGCTAGCTCTGATCTTTCACGGGCCTCCTGCCCCGCCGAGACTCTCCAAATTGGGAGCCTTGGCTTTGCATTCCAAACAGCCGATGTAGGTTCGCTGCAATCCCTGGTCCTGTTATGCGCACTCTCTTTTACTTACTTGTCTTCATTGCACCAACCGCGCTCGTCCTGATCTATCGGGAACAGATCAGGACCTATTTGGAAGAGCAAGGTCTTCTCGGCAGAACCCCCACGGAGCGCACTACCCCAGCTCAGCCCGGCTCCGCGCCAACGCCTTCGCCGACACCTTCGCCAACAGCCCCCTCAACCAGCTCTACTGCGGAGAGCATCAGTTCAACTCCTGATCCCACCGTGCTCAGCAGTGCTGACATCGAAAGTCAAGTGGCCGACAAGTATCCTCTGCCTAACTTCGCCTCATTGGAAAGCCGGGTCGGTAACTGGCGCAAAGTACCAAAGAACGCCTACCCAAAAGTCGTCACTCTCAAGAAAGCCGTCGATCTAGAGCTCATGATCAACGGAAAGGTAGGAGGTAAGTCCACGCTTCGGATCGGGCAACAGGCTTATCCAGTTTCACTCGAAGGGTCTCAACTCACAGTTTCAGGAAACCCTGGCAACACCACCATGACCGGCTCAATCCCACTCGACGACACGGACTTTAAGGATCAAGTCCGCAAGACCTACGATACGTGGAAACATCGTCAGGAAAGCCGCGTCAGAAAACTTCGTAAAGCAGAGATTCAGCGTCTTCTCGCCGGAGGCGAATCCGAAGCTGCTGCGAGTATATCTGCGCCTCCACCCAGCTCAGCGTCAGCGTCGGCGCTCGGTGAAGAACCCGCTGTCAATACTGACGGCACGGTTCAAATCATGATCGACAGTATCAAGTCGAGCGCCGTTAAGGAAATCAAACTCGGTCAGATCCAATACTGGAGATGGAACGGCTACGAAGAAGTCGACGGCAAGGACTATTACACAGGCGTCGTGGGTTATACCGCTAGCACTATCTTTGGAGAAATCAAAACAGAAGGTAAAGCTCTCATTCGCGGCGGCAAAGTTATCAAATGGATCTACAACGGATCAGAAGAAGAGATCAAATAGCCAAGGGGCAGGAGCTGCCTTTGGCAGATAGGATAGTCCACACTCTACCCTTCTCCGTTCACGGCGACAGAGTTCTGTTCTTCAAGCCACAGATTCTCCTCCTCAAATAGATTTAGTTTCAAGGGCTTGAGTGATACCATCGGCACAGTTTCTCCAGACCAAATGAGCACTGCTCGCACCCAACGCTGATCCAGCGGCGCAAGTGACTCCCAGACAAGAGGCTGGACCAAACTTAGCGCTGTCGCTGCATCACCTTCTAGAGCCGTCTGCATCGCCCGCACACAAATTGATGAGACCAGCCGGTAATCATGCGAGAGCCGTTCTAACACTCGCCACTCTGTTTGCAGCCTATATCCTTGTGGAAAGGCAACTCTCTTCTCCGATCCAACCAAATATCAGGACTCGAAAAGCACTTCAACGACCACCTGTCGGATGGGGTATCATCACTTCCTTTCTTTTGCTAGGTGGCACCGTGATGGCATCAACGATGTGGTTCGAGCGGCTGGATCAAACCAATTCAGGGAAACAGTTAGTTATTGAATGGGACAACCTTGGCCATTCTTACCAGAACGATGAGATTCCATATCGAGCTCGCACCCAGCTCCGCTATTCCAAGGGCAAACGCACGTCGTGGATCCCCTCCAGTGGCACAAAGGCCACTGCCTACACTTCCGTTGGGACCGCGATCGCATCTCCCTGTTCAACTCCATTCATCGCCCTGAGGTTTGCCTACCTTCCGTCGGATTAAAAAGGGTAGATAGTATCAAGGCGATCACCACCACGACAAGCAACGGGACCTACATCCAGTTCCACGGCCACCAATTTCTCTCGCAGAATCGCTCGGTCTTTGTTTGGTTTGGCGTCTGGGATCACACCCTCACACTCATCGATCTCGAAAGCGCACCCGGTAACCGACTGAAACACACTTGGGAACGCAAGCGCGTAGAATCGCGGCAAAGTATCGAACTCATCCTCACCGGCCAACAGTCCTGGTCCGAAGCAGAATCCTCACTCCACGAGTGGGTCTCAACCGCGATCAAGTCAATACCGACGACCAAGAACGACTAACCCATAGAACATCCATCCGATCATGAGCAAGCTAAGCCCGTATGTCATCATCTTCGCCCTCATCGCCCTTGTCTATCACCTTAATCCATGGCGGCCCGGAATGTCGACTGGTGCCGTTTTCGATGCGCCACTTGATGTCACTATAGGCACCTGGGATAGAGAAATCGTTCAGGAGCGCAAACCAGTACTCGTGATGTTCCACCAGAAAGGATCAGCGCCCAGCGAAGACCTAGATGCTATCATTGAAGATACTCGAGAATCTCTGCAGGGCAGATTCAAAGTCACGCGCGTCGACCTTGCTACGAATAGCTCGCTTGCCATGCGTTACCGCGTCTCGACCACCCCCACGCTCCTACTGTTTAAAGACGGCCTAATCGCAGCCACGCTCACCGGGGAAGACTTCGCAAACTTTCCAGCGCTTGAATCAAAGGTCCTTGCCTACTGCGAAGACGCTTACCAGTAAATCAGTTACCGAAGAGCGGCTTGAGCACGACACGCCGGCGTTTTACCGGCCCGGCACCCTTGCCTGCACGTCCAGGACCACGACGCGTCTCTCGCACCGTACGAGCTTCAACAGGTGCCGTTTGCCCTTCGCGACGCTTCTCAGGCTCCGCCTTCTTCAACTTTCGATCCACAGCATCCACCTTCGCGGCCTCCCTTTTCCCAGTGGATTTCATCACGGTAGACGAACTCTCTTCGGTTACAGCCAGGACCTTCTCACGGCGTTCTTCACGCGCAATCTTCCGTCTTTCAAGGCGATCAGTAAGGATACCTGGGCCTCGCTCAGACTTTCTGAAATGCCGATCTCCATTCTCTCCAGGGCGAAGAGCCAGCGCCTCATCTTGTCCCAGCACGAAAACACCGATGACAACACCCACGAGAACGGAAGAAAGTGACCACCTCATCATTCGACGCTAATCCCCCTCTCGCCCACCTGCCAAGGACGATTTCCGATCTAAAGAAACTCTCACTCCATCTACGCATTAAGAAGTTGCGCATCCTAGCCCCCGAAGCTAAGAAACTCTTCCGGACGTCAGAGTAGCTCAGTGGTAGAGCAGAGGACTCATAAGCCTTTGGTCGGGAGTTCAAATCTCCCCTCTGGCACCA
>JAACDM010000059.1 GCA_009936795.1 Verrucomicrobiaceae bacterium
AAGGCCGCGCCATTGTGTTGGTGCGTGCGATCCGAGAAGGACAACGTATCCTCTCCAAAGCTTGGTGCGATGATTGCCGCAGTATCGCCTCCTAGTCCAGATTCATTGACTTCCGTGATACCAGCCTGAAGAAGACTGGCTGGCAGAGCCATGGCCAAGAGTGCTAGGCAGCGTGGGGCTGAGAAGGTCAGGGGCATGCCCACAATTTCGACGCAATTCGTCTCAGGGTCAACGGGGCATGAACTGCGCCTTGGCTTTCAGATTTGCATGGGGAGCAGGCCGCTCTTATTGACTTTGCATGGGGTTGTGTGAGGTTGCGCCCCCGCCCATCGCTCGAGATTGTTGGATGCTGTCTCGGTTTGGTCGCTCGAGCGATGGTTAGGAGTCCATTATGTCACGTGAACATTACATTAAGTACCCTTGTACACCGCATCTGCCTTGGTCGCTTGGCAGTAGTAGTGACGATACTTATTTGTTTGATACCTCGCACTTTGAAGGCGGGCAGGTGGTGGTGACGGAGAAGATGGATGGCGAGAACACGATCCTTTATCGCGATGGGTTGCATGCGCGGTCGGTGGATAGTCGGCATCATGTGTCGCGGGATTGGGTGAAGCAATTGCATGGAGGACTGGCTCATGAGATTCCGAGCGGATGGCGCGTTTGTGGGGAGAATGGGTATGCGCGGCATTTCGTAAGCTATGAGGCATTGGAGAGCTACTGCTCTGTGTTCTCGATCTGGATGAATTGAAGCGTTGTCTTGGGAGGAGACTGACGAGTGGGCCGCGATGTTGGGATTATCGTTGTTGCCCGCGTTTTATGAGGGCGCCTGGGATGCGAAAGAGACGCAAGCGTTGCGTGTCGATAAGACGGTGTAAGAGGGCTATGTGGTTAGGCTAGCAGAGCGATTTACCTTCGATGCGTTTACAGATTCTCTCGTGAAGTGGGTTCGGCGTGGGCATGTTTGCGGGATCAGCGGGATGTCGTTTGGGACGGGACAAACATCCGTGCGGAAGGCCGATCGATGATCGTACAGTTGGCGCGGGACTATCATGCGTACACGAAGTTGGTCGTATTCGCGACTCCGCTAGGCCAGGTGAGAAGTCGCTATCGTCAGCGAAAGGATGCCATTCCAACCAAGGTTTTGGCGTCTCAGATAGAGCGATTCTAATGGCCGGAAATCTGGGAGGCCCATGAAGTCCAGTTCATGGAACCTAGTGATAAAATGGAACAAGCGACGACTTGATAACTCTTTGTAGGAGTGAGCCCTGTACGTTCCGGCTGACGAACAATGGTACCGCGCCGGTGGCGTCACGATCGGAGTTCCAGATAGGCAATCAGAGTTAGGAGCCTCAAGGGCAGGTGCTTTTCAGGCGCCCCTTGGTGGCTCGGCGACTTAAGGCCGCAGCTTTGGACTGCGGAGTTTTGCCTATCGATTCATCGTATGCTTGGATCCTTGTCTGGGCCGAAAAAGCCGTACGGAGAGATCCCGCTCGAAAGATCTGATCAGAGACGGTGGGTGGAGGGCGAAGAATTAGTTGGTTTTGGCGAACGGAATCCGGACTTTGTGAAATATTTCACAAATTGATCTTGCTAAGGAATCAGCCTTGTTTTAAACGGGAAAACTCGATTGCGCATCCGCTTAGGAAACGCTGTCAAACGCCGAACCGACCAGAGCTTTTTAACGCATGTTCTCTTCCTTAGGAGACCTTCCAGTCACCGCTTTCCAACTCGCGAGCGTGCCGATTACGGCACAGCCCCTCGTCGGGCCAACGGGCTTGCTGGCTGCTTTGACGAACTCAGTCTTTGTGGCGATGATCGTCATGGCGATCATCTACTTCTTGGTACGCGCCGGGACGAAGAGTCCAACGCTAATCCCCGGGCCGGTACAGAATGGCGTCGAGTTCGTATTCGAATTTCTATACAATCAGGTCGAGCAGGTTGTGGGACCTAAGGTAGCTCCAAGAGCCTTCCCTTTGCTATGCACGATCTTTGTCTACATCCTCGTGGCAAACTGGTTTGGCTTGCTTCCAGGGGTTGGAACGATCGGCATCGGCCATGAAGGCACTCAGATGGGCTTCTTAGGGTTGTCAGCGGAGCCTAAGATTCCACTGCTGCGTCCTGCTACGGCAGACATGAACCTCACCTTGGCAATTGCGATGTGTTCGATGGTAGTCTGGTTCTACATTACCATGGTGGAGACCGGCCCTGTTGAGTTTGTGAAGCACATCTTCGCCCCAAAGGGTGGTTTGACTGGGGTCATGAAGCTCGTTCTCATTCCCATTTTCCTCTTTGTGGGCGTGATTGAAGTGGTCTCCATTATCTTCCGCCCGGTAACGCTGTCGCTCCGACTCTTCGGTAATGTCTTCGCTGGTGAGAATCTTCTTCACGCGATGACGACCTTGGGAGACACGTTTGGGCTAGGCCCGACACTGTCGTTCATCTCGAAGATTGGTTTCACGCTTCCCTTCTACTTCCTTGAGATTCTCGTCGGTGTGCTGCAAGCCACTGTCTTTGCTCTCCTTTGCGCCGTTTACATTCAGCTCTCTACCGCCCACGAGGAAGAAGATCACTAGAAACATTTTTCTGGCGTGACCATGCGAAGTCAGTGGGTGTCAGAATCAATAGAACAAGCAAGAATAACGTTAGAATAACTTAACACGAACATGACAAACTTACTCTCAAGCATCACGCCAATCGTGGCCGAAGCAGCAGCTGCTGCCGGTGGTCTCGGTGGTTCACTTTCCTTGGGTCTTGCAGGTCTCGGCGCCGGTGTCGGTGTGGGACTAGTTGGACTGGGTGCCACGCAGGCCGTTGGCCGTAACCCTGGTGCCTTTGGTAAGATCTTGACCATCGGAATTATCGGAATGGCACTGGCTGAGGCTGTCGCTATTTATGGTCTGATCATGGCCCTCCAAGGCAACTAGGCTGAACAATCCTTGGTCGTTGGCGGAGAATAACCTCCGCCAACGACCGCTTCTCCTCTCTCCCTCTCTTTAACTTCAAGCGCTTCTGGCTCAATGGGTAAGATTCTTTCTGATCTAGGTATCTACTGGACGAATTTCATCGCTCAGATTCTCATCTTCCTGATCGTTTATGCTATCCTGAAGAAATTCGCCTTCGGGCCTATCCAAGAGATTCTGGAAGAGCGTCGGAAGCGCATTGAAGACACCGAGGCTGATCGTGAGAAGGTGAAGGCGCAGCTTGCGGATACCGAGGCCGCTGCAGCTGCCAAGATTGACGAGGCCAATGAGACGGCTGCTCGTTTGATTGCCGAGGCGAAAGAGAGCGCATCAGCGCTTGGCGACAAAGAGCGCGCGAAAGCGTCACAAGAAGCTCAGGACATCGTCGCGAAGGCTCGTGAGGCGACGAAGCTTGAGCGTGAGCAACAGCTAGCGGGCTTGAAGAAGGATTTCGGAAAGCTCGTCATCAGTGCCACGGGCAAGGTGACTGGCAAGGTTCTCAACAGCGAGGACCAGGACAAGATCAACAAGGAGACTGCGACCCAATTGGCCAATTAAGGTCTCTGTTCGCTTTATTACGTTTCCATGAAAGTTTCAAAAGACGCGCTACGCCACGCTCGGGCACTGTTTCAGTCCTGCGCGAGCGAGGGTAAGCTGGATATCGATCGTGTGAAGATGATCGTGAAGCGCGTTGGCGAAGAGAAGCCTCGGGGTTACCTCGGCATCCTCACTGCTTTCCAGCGTTTGATCCGTTTGGATCTCGAGAAACGACACGCTATCGTCGAGAGCGCTGAGAAGCTTTCGGATGATTTAAAAGACGGTGTGTTGAAAGATTTGAAAGCCCGTTACGGCGATGACGTGACGAGCGAGTTTAAAGTCGTGCCTGACTTGTTAGGCGGGATGCGTGTGCGTGTTGGTAGTGATATTTGGGACGGGAGCGTGAAGACGCGTCTCGACCAGCTCAGCCAAGCCTTTTCATAATTACACTTTAGTTAGAACAACTGAACACAACCGGAAATGAGTAACATTCTTCAGGAACTGGAATCGGAAATCGGCGGTCTTAAGACTGCGGTTGCCAAGTCGAACGTCGGCGTCGTTCGCGAAACAGGTGACGGCGTGGCCAAGATTGAGGGCCTGACGGAAGTCATGCTCAACGAGATGATCGAGTTTCCCGGCGGCGCTTTCGGCATCGCATTGAACCTTGAGGAAACCGAAGTTGGTTGCGTCTTGCTCGGCGATGGCCTCGACGTCAAAGAAGGCGACGAAGCCAAGACGACAGGTAAATTGCTCTCCGTGCCGGTTGGTAAAGAATTGTTAGGCCGTGTGGTCGATACCATTGGTAAGCCGATCGACGGCAAAGGCGACATCAAGACGACCGCTACTTATCCGGTTGAGAAGATCGCTCCTGGTATCATTAAGCGTAAGTCGGTGAGTCAGCCGGTGCAGACCGGCATTCTTTCTGTCGACGCCATGGTTCCCATCGGTCGTGGCCAGCGTGAGTTGATCATTGGTGACCGTTCAACGGGTAAGACGACAATCGCTGTCGATACGATCATTTCCCAAGCTCGCCAGAATAAGGCTGCTGAGAAGAGTGGTGAGAAAGATTTCCGCCCCATGTATAGCATCTATGTGGCGGTTGGTCAGAAGCAGTCGAATGTTGCTCGGACGATCAAGGTTTTGGAAGAGACCGGCGCCCTCGAATACACGATCGTGGTGGTGGCTTCGGCTTCTGATAGTGCTACGGCTCAGTATCTCGCTCCGTATGCTGGTTGCGCGATGGGTGAGTGGTTCATGGACAATGGGATGGACGCCCTCATCGTTTATGATGATCTTTCCAAGCAGGCTGTTACTTATCGTCAGTTGGCTCTCGTTCTTCGCCGCCCATCCGGTCGCGAGGCGTATCCAGGTGACGTCTTCTACCTCCATAGCCGTTTGCTAGAGCGCAGTGCGCGTTTGAGTAAAGACGCTGGTGGTGGTTCCTTGACTGCTTTGCCGATCATCGAGACGCAGGCTGGTGACGTGTCCGCTTACATTCCGACGAACGTGATTTCGATCACGGACGGTCAGATCTTCTTGGAGACGGACTTGTTTTACCAAGGTATCCGCCCTGCAATTTCCGTGGGCCTGTCCGTGTCTCGTGTGGGTTCCGCTGCACAGACGAAGGCCATTAAGAAAGTTTCTGGAACGACGAAGCTCGACCTCGCTCAGTTCCGTGAGTTGCAGGCGTTTGCGCAGTTCGGTTCTGACCTGGACGAAGGCACGAAAGCGAAGATCGAACGTGGTCAGCGCATCGTGGAGCTCTTCAAGCAGAATCAGTACAATCCTTTCTCGCTTGAGATGCAGGTTGCGACGATGTGGTCGATGCAGAATGGTTACCTCGACAACATTGAGGTGGATCAGGTGAAAGACTTCCAAGCGAAGCTCGAGGAATACCTCACCACGCGGAAGGAGAGCTTGCTCGCTGACATTGCGAAAGAGAAAGCGCTGACAGATGGTATTGTCAGTGATCTCAAGTCGGCTCTCGACGATTTCTCCAAGTCTTATAAGTAACGTAGCTTCCCTAGCCTAACGACTTTCCAATGGCCACTACCCGCGACATCCGCCGACGCATCAAGTCGGTTAAAAGCACCGCTCAGATCACCAAAGCCATGCAATTGGTGGCGGCTTCTAAGATGAAGAAGGCGCAGGATCAAGCGTTGTCAGGGCGTCACTATGCGGAGCTCATGAACAAGGTTCTGGTGAACCTGCAAGAGCAGGCTGACGACGATAGTCATGCGCTGCTTGAAGAGCGAGGCGAGGGGAAAGAGCTCGTTATCCTGGTCTCAACCGACAAGGGGCTTTGCGGTGGCTTAAATACGAACCTCCTCAAGGCGGTGTTCAAAGAGCATCCCAACGCGTCTTACGTGACGGTGGGTTCTAAGGGGCGCCAAGCGGTGGCTCGGATGAAGGGGGATCTCCTGGCAGACTTTCATGTCACTGATCCTGTCGATTTCGGGCAGGTGAAAACGGTCTCGCATTTCGTTAGAGAGAAGTTCCTCGAAGGTGATTTTGCTAAGGTGACTGTGGCGTTCACCAACTTCGTCAACACGCTGAGCCAGGTGCCTTGCGTCGAGACCTTGCTCCCGGTCTCGCCCGTGACGTTGGGTAAGCCGAAAGACTACGAAGGTGTCGGCATTGAAAGCGAAGCGGATGCCGGGGATGTGCCCGACACAGGCTACGAGTTTGAGCCAAATGCCAGTGCCGTCTTAGATAGTATTGTCCCGCAATACGTAGACTACCAAATTTACCAGATGGTGCTTGAGTCTCGCGCTTCTGAGCACAGCGCCCGCATGGTGGCGATGAAGAGTGCTACGGACAATGCCGAGCAGCTCATCAAAGATCTTTCGCTTGAATACAACAAGCTGCGCCAAGCGGCTATTACGAACGAATTGCTCGAAATTACCACCGCCAGCTTGGCACTCGAATAGAACATCCCTTTCCCGACCCGCACACCTAACACAATCATGGCTAACAACGAAGGAACTATCGTTCAGGTTATCGGACCAGTGATCGACGCCGATTTCTCCGGCGCGGACAAACTGCCCGCAATCTACAACGCTCTCGAAATCACTTACAAAGTGATTGATGAAGACGTGAAGCTCGTGCTCGAAGTGCAGCAGCACCTCGGTGACGGCTGGGTGCGAGCGGTGGCCATGTCCTCCACGGAAGGTCTTCGTCGTAACATGAAGATCACCGATACGGGCAATCCGATTTCTGTCCCTGTGGGTGAAGGCGTCCTCGGTCGTATCTTCAATGTCACTGGTGATGCTGTGGACTTGAGAGGTGACGTCAAAGCCGACAAACACTATCCAATTCACCGTCCCGCTCCGACTCTGATCGATCAGGACACTTCCGCTTCGATTCTTGAGACTGGCATTAAGGTCATCGACCTCATCTGCCCGTTCACCAAGGGTGGTAAGGTTGGCGCTTTTGGTGGTGCTGGTGTGGGCAAGACCGTGGTCATCATGGAGCTCATCAACAACATCGCTAAGAATCACGGTGGTTACTCCGTGTTCGCCGGTGTGGGTGAGCGAACTCGTGAGGGCAATGACCTTTACGAGGAAATGAGCGAGGCTGGCGTTATTAATCAGGAAGACTTGAGCAAGTCCAAAGTGGCTTTGGTCTACGGCCAGATGAACGAGCCTCCAGGTGCTCGTCTCCGTGTGGCGCTTTCCGCACTCTCCATGGCGGAGTATTTCCGTGATGAGAAGGGCCAGGACGTGTTGCTCTTTGTGGACAACGTTTTCCGTTTCTCACAAGCTGGTTCTGAAGTCTCCGCACTTCTCGGACGTATTCCATCCGCTGTGGGTTACCAGCCAACGCTGGCTGCTGAGATGGGTGCGATGCAGGAGCGCATTACTTCGACAACGAAGGGTTCCATTACTTCATTCCAGGCCGTTTACGTCCCTGCTGATGACCTGACTGATCCTGCGCCGGCAAACACCTTTGCTCACCTCGACTCCACGGTCGTGTTGGAGCGCTCTCTTGCTGAGCTCGGAATCTACCCTGCTGTGGATCCACTAGCATCCACCTCAAACGCGCTCGCTCCAGACGTGGTTGGTGAAGAGCACTATCAAGTCGCTCGTGGTGTGCAGAATGTGCTTCAGCGTTACAAAGACTTGCAGGACATCATCGCCATTCTTGGCATGGATGAGCTTAGTGACGATGACAAGCTTACCGTGTTCCGCGCTCGTAAGATTCAGCGTTTCCTTAGCCAGCCATTCCACGTGGCCGAGGTGTTCACAGGTGTGAAAGGCGTTTATGTCTCTCGCGATGACTGTGTAAAAGGCTTCAAAGAGATTCTCGATGGCGAGCACGATGACGTTCCCGAAGGTAACTTCTACATGAAAGCTGGCATCGACACCGTCGAGAAAGCTTCCTAGTTCGACTAACTGAAATTTACGTTTCCCTAACCGATGGCTATCCAACTTGATATCGTCACGCCGGAGAGAAAAATCTTCTCCGACGAAGTAGATGTTGTGGTCGTGCCTGGCATCGAAGGGGAAATGGGCGTGTTGCCACAGCACGCCCCCCTCGTAACGACACTCGCTCCCGGTGAGCTGCGTTACACCAAGGGAAACAAAGACGAAGAACTGGCCATCGGCCAAGGCTTTGTCGAAGTCACCGCGACCAAAGTCTCAGTCCTCACGGACATGGCCATGAGCGATGACGAGATCGACGAAACAGCCGTCCAAGAAGCTTTAGAGCGTGCCGAGAAGTCACTCAGTGAGAAGCTCGACGACGAAGACTACGCCGCGACTCAGGCCGCCATCTACAAGATGATGGCTCAGCTGAACCTGAAGAAGAAGCGCAAGGGGTAGAGAAATGTTCGTAGTGGGGCTCGCAAATGTTCCTATTTGGTAGGATCTTTGATCACGTTCGCTGAGGCTTGCGAAACGTCCGGGTTAGAACTTTTTTCGCAAGATGCTCCAGATGCCCTTCAGCCATCTTTTGGGGCTTGGGATGCCTTCAAGTCGTTGACCATAGGCAACTTTCATTCCAAAGATTCCTGCCTCGGCTTGGTAGGTTTGAGTGATCTCATGGACGGTGGTGTTCTCATACTCGAATGACGTTGGCCCAGCTATTGTTTTATGCAGATTCCGGAGCTTCAACTTGGTACAATTGGCAATGAATCTTTCGGGGCGGTAGTTGCTCTTGGAGTAAGGAATGTAGGCGTCGAAGAGATTGCTCAGACCATAGTTGTCTTTTGGTAAACCAGGAATGTGGTCGAACTCGAAGACCACTCGAACCCACGTTGACGGATACCGTATCCGCAGAGACCGCAATTCCTCAGGAGCGGCAGGCAGACTGGCAAACACAAGATTCCCACCGCACCGTACTGTTTCCTCTATCAGAGTGCCGCTCTTGGTCAGCGCTTCC
>JAACDM010000486.1 GCA_009936795.1 Verrucomicrobiaceae bacterium
ACCAGAGCGAATCATGAACTATTTCAATGGTCGACATATAGCATATGCGGCATAGATCTACCTGTATTTGAAGGCCGCATTAATAACAATGCGGCAGGAATTCGATTTCGCCACAAAAGAATATGGCGGCCTGTGCGACATTGATTTGGTTATGGAGAGTGAAGAAGAAATTCCAATTGCATTGCGAGTCGGAATTGAGCGATTCAGAGAAAACTTGGAGAGGATCAGCAAAATTGATACTGAAGAGTTTCCCATGCTATTCTCAGTAGCGCTGGATCGAGGTGAAGCGCGTGTCCTGTCCCAGGTGTTGAGCGATGACCTGGTCGGCTGAGATGCTGTTAGACATGCTCTGGCCGGGAAGGGCAAAGCGATTCGCCCCGCTGAGCCAGAAGGTGCTGCCCCAGTGGGCTTCGTTGCTGTATTGGTTAGAGCAACCCTGCACTACCGTGAGATCTGACTGGTGACGCGCGAGCGGCGCGAGGCCGAGGGGGAGCCTGTAGTCGGTGCCGGTTTGAGCCTGATCCGGATACCAGGTTTCTTTCGTTACTCCGAAGCCGAAGCCGAGAAAGACGGCGCGTTTGGGTGGAGTGACGGACGCAGTGGGTGCGGCAGAGGCGAAGCGACGAAAGCCGATGGATTCCAGCGCGGGTAGGGTGATCAGCGCGCCGGTTCCGCGGAGGAAGTGACGCCGGTTGAGTTGGGCGGGTTTGGGCATGGTAGGGATCACGAGGTTCAAGGAATGGATGGCCCGGGAAAAGAAGATTCTGGCAGGCGTACCGTTTCACCGAAACTGGAACCCCGTCCGATTGCGATAGGTCTCTGTGAAAGCCGATCTGTGAAAACGGCAGAATCAGAGGGCTGAAATTGATCGCCAAGTTCTGCGTTGGATCTCAAACTGTTCCCCATCTTATGAGCGCCGAAACCACCCGCCGGACTTTTCTAAAAACCGCTGCCGTTTCTGCCATCGGCATGCCTACCCTCATCCCGGGCAGAGCGCTTGGGAAGAATGGCAGCGTCGCTCCTAGCAATCGGATTGTGATAGGCGGCATCGGACTTGGTCGACGAGGTCGAGGCGTCCTGGATGGTTTCTTCAAACAGAAGGACTCTCAATTCGTTGCCATTGCCGATCCTCAGAAAGAACGACGCGAGATCATCAAGGACAAGACAGACGCCCACTACGGGAACACGGATTGTGTGGTTTACAACGACATGTCCGGAGTCCTGGAACGCGGTGACATTGATGCGGTTATCATCACTACTGGGGACCGTTGGCATGCCACGGCTTCCATCTATGCCGCACGCGCGGGCAAGGATATCTATTGTGAAAAGCCGTGTGCGATGAACATCCAGGAATGCCAGGAACTCGACAACACTATCAAAGAGCACCAGCGCGTCTTCCAGGCGGGAACGCAGAGGCGAAGCGTTCCTAACTTCAAACAAGCTGTTGATCTCGCCCTGAATGGCAAACTGGGACAAGTCCAAGAAGTGCATGCAGGCATCCTGAAGTTGCAGACGTATAGCAAGCCTTTGCCTGCTCAACCCGAACCGGATCCATCGATCATCGATTGGGACAAGTGGTTAGGGCCTGCGCCACGGATTCCTTTTAATGCGGGCTATTGCGAAGGCCGCTGGCGCAATCACAAGGGATTGTATTCTGCCTGGAGACTGCCCGAATGGGGATCCCATACAATTGATCTTTGTCAGTGGGCTGCCAACGCCGATGGCACCACGCCAATCGAGTACGAAGCCGGATCCGACAGCGTGATCCACGCCAAGTATGCCAACGGTATCAAACTGGTCATGCGATTATCGTCAGGCAAAGGGGCGGGGGGATGGATCAAAGGACTGGGCACGTGCCCGGTGCGCTTTGTAGGCGATGAAGGCTGGGTGGAAGCTGGCGATGCCAATCGCATTGAGTCTAGCAATGCCAAACTCCTGGAAGGCAAGCCCAAGGGCCAGATCCGTGGCACGGATCCAGTACTGCATGTCCGCAACTTCCTGGATTGTGTGAAGACCCGCGAGCAGCCAGTCTGCAACTCCACGGCCGTACGCTACGGACACATGGCCTGCTTCGCCGCGGCGATCAGCTGGAAGCTCGGGCGCAAAGTCACGTTCGATCCAAAGACGGAAAGTTTCGTTAACGATGCAGAAGCCAATGAGATGCGCACTTACAAACGACGTGCGCCGTACACTATCTAAAGAAGACAAGACGACGACCATGCGAAAACACTCTCTCACTATCATTGCTATTCCGATTGTCTGGGCCTGCTTGACCGCAACGCTCCTTCCTGCGGATAATCCGCAGGAAGGACCGATCGACGCCTTTCTAAAAGCGTCCAAGTTGGAAGTTCAGCCACTCTTCAAAGAGATACGTCATCCTAACATCGTCGTCACTCTCAAAGGAACGCTTCTCGCCACTCTGGGAGACAAGAGACTTCTTGCGCGTCGTAGTGACGATGGCGGCAAGACTTGGGGTGAAGAGACCATCATCGCTGAGCCTGCTTTTCAGGGAGGCGGCTTGACGGTCGACGAGGTCACCGGAGACATCCTGGCGTTCACGGAGGCTAAGCACCCGCCCGCTCCCATGACAGTGTATCGTAGCCAGGACGACGGCAAGACCTGGCAGAAGGTGGACGTCACGATTCATCCGGACTCCCGGGGAAATGTGCCTTCCATGCATATGAACGAACACGGCATCACTTTGCGACACGGCAATCATGCCGGGCGCTTAATCCGCGCGGCGCGCCATTACGGCGAGGCCAATTACCCCAAGAAACACTGGCCAACCCATTACACCACCGCCATCTACAGTGACGATCGCGGCAAGACTTGGCAGACTAGCAAACCCTTCTCTGAGATGGGAACCGGCGAAGCAGGGATCGCCGAATTGTCAGATGGGCGGCTCTACTACAACTCCCGCTCGCATTGGAATGCTAAGAAGCCGCCCCTGCGGCGACGCGAGGCCTGGAGCGACGACGGTGGCGAGACTTGGACCGGTTGGCGGATTGTCGACATCTTGCCAGACGGACCGCAGGACACAAACTACGGTTGCTTTGCCGGACTTGTTAGGCTGCCGATCGCGGGCCGGGACATCTTGCTCTATAGCAACTGCGACAGCCCTTCCGGTCGCAAGCGCGGCACGGTCTGGGTGAGTTTCGACGGCGGCGAGACCTGGCCGCTGAAGCGGCTGGTTTGGGAAGATCTCTTCCAGTATTCCTCCCTTTCTGCCGGACGCCCTGGCACACCAAGCGAAGGTTGGATCTACCTGCACTTCGAAGGCGAGCTTCCTCAAACGCATGTCGCACGGTTCAATCTCTCCTGGCTCATGGTCGGCGAGCCGACAGGTGATGGCGTGGTCCCTAAGATGCCACTAGCAATGCCCTAGAAGGGCTCCAAGCGTTACGCAAGGACTTCGAGAGCGCTTAGCTGATGCTACCGAATCCCTACCTATCAAAGAGTAAATGAGACAGCTTCTCCTACTAGCTTTACTGGTCAGCCTCGCGAGCGCCCGGGCGGTGGATCAGCCCGACGTCCTTTTTATCGCCGTGGATGACATGAACGACTGGGTGTCGCTGCTCGATCCCGAATCTCCAATCAAGACGCCGAACTTGGAGCGCTTGGCGAAGCGCGGCATGTTGTTTACCCACGCCTACTGCATCTCGGCCGCTTGCAATCCGTCTCGGGCGGTAACGATGACCGGCCTGCGCCCCACGACGACTGGCGTCTATGGCAATGCTAGCGACTGGCGCAAGGCCACGCCGGATCGAAAGACGATCATGCAGCAGTTTCAGGGTGCCGGCTATTCTGTCAGGGGAGCGGGCAAACTCTTTCATCATCACCTCGGCGGAGCCTTTCACGACGAGGGTTCTTTCGACGATTTCTTGCCCATGGCACCGCAGAACATGCCACCAACGAAACTTAACCGTGCGCCTGAATACGGGTCGAAGAATACCGACTGGGGTGCCTGGCCGGCAGATGAGAAGGCTACGATCGATTTCAGGACAGCCGACTATTGCATTGAGGCACTGAAGAATCCGCCTGTTGATAAGCCGCAGTTTCTCGCCTGCGGGATCTTCAAACCGCACTCGCCGTTCTTTGCTCCGCCGAAATACCACGAGGGACTCTCTGACATTGCCAAACCAGAGCGCCGCGATGATGACTGGGACGATCTTCCGAGTGGAGCGGCGAAACTGATGCAGTCGAAGAAGTGGTTCTGGGGCGGCATGTCGAAACTCGATGAGCGCATTTCTGGTTCTTACCACGACTTCATCCGCGCCTACGCCGCCTGCTGCACCTTCGCCGATGCACAGATCGGGCGGGTGCTCGACGCGCTCGATGTTAGTCCACGACGCGACAACACCATCGTCGTGCTGTGGTCCGATCACGGCTTCCACCTCGGCGAGAAGGACCACATCGAGAAATTCGCGCTTTGGGAGAAGAGCAACTACATCCCGTTCATCGTCGTTGCCCCTGGCGTGACGGAACCTGGATCCCGCTGCGGCACGCCGGTCGATCTCTCCGTGCTCTACCCAACCCTGCTGGAGCTGGCTGGCCTACCAGCCGATCCCAAATGCGACGGCGCCAGCATCGTGCCCCTGTTGAAGGATGCGAAGTCCCAGTGGGAGCGGCTGGCACTCATGACCTACGGCCGTGGCAATCACGCCGTGCGTAGCGAGCGCTGGCGATACATCCGCTACGCCGACGGCACGGAGGAACTCTACGATCACGCGAAAGATCCTAACGAGTGGACAAACATTGCCGCTGAGCCGGAACACGCTGACGTCATCGCGGCCCACAAGAAGTGGTTACCAACAGCAGAGGCCGACGCCGTTCCTAATTTGAAAAAGCGCTAGTCCAGAGCGTAATCCCTGGAACATCACCACCTTAGGTATCGATCTTCCAGGGAGTACGCATCGGTCGACCTAGCATTTTAGCCGCTTCATCATCGCCAACGATTATCTCGTTGTCTGGATCCCAGCGCAGCTTGTCACGCTGCAATCTCATGGCGATGTTTCCCAAATGCGCGATCGTGATGGTCCTATGGGCCGCTTCGATTGGCGCTGCCGTGGGTTTGCTAGAATAAACGCAGTCAATGAAGTTCCTGAAGTGATGTGGACTTTTGTAGAGGTGGATCTCACCTTCCTGGATCTTCTCTTGGCGGAGTTCTTTGGGATTTGTTTCGAATTGACCGCTATCGCACCAGATGGACTTTCCTCCTTCACCTTCGAAGGTGATCCCAGGGCGCACTTGATTGCTGTCGGCTACGATCATCTTCACGCCGCTCTTGAAGATGGCTTCGAAGTAATACGAGGTGGCCGTATTCCAGAGTTCTCCCTTTGGCGGAAAGGTTGCCTTGGAGTTTAGGATCTCAACGGGGCCGGTACTTTCCGTGCCAAGTCCCCATTGGGCAATGTCAATGTTATGGGCGCCGATATCCGTGACGTTGCCTCCCGAGTAATCATGGATCCACCGCCAATTCACCGGTAAACGGGCACCACAATAGTAGGCTTTGGGCGCAGGGCCTAACCACATGTCGTAGTTCAAGCCGTCTGGAATGGGCTCCGGTTGTGTCCGATGACCTTGTTTGTTGATGTCAGGATTCCCAGGGACCAGTCCTACTTTCACCGTGTGAACTTTCCCAATGCGACCGTTCCGCACATACTCACAGGCCATGCGGTTGTGTTGATCGGAACGGCGCTGGCTTCCGGTTTGCCACGTGATGCCCGCTTTCTGCACGGCATCGCTCATCAAGCGCCCTTGCGGAATGGTCAGCGCAAGTGGCTTCTGCCCGTAAATGTGTTTCCCTGCCTTGGCGGCGTCTAGCACCTGCAGGACATGCCAGTGATCCGGCGTGGCAATCTCTACGGCATCGAGGTCATTGCGCGCTAACAGTTCCCGATAATCTTCGTAAGTCGCGCAGCCCTTGTAGCCACCTTTGGGTGCGTATTCCTCTTTTGAATAATGGTCCTCAGCGAGGCGTTTAGCAGGTTCGCGTCCGCCAATGGCGTTCTGCCAATAGCCACTCGACTCTTTGTTGACATCACACACAGCGATCACCTGCACGCGTTCGTCGCTCAGGAAGGTCTTCATCTCATTCATCCCCTGATTACCCGTGCCAATGAAGGCCATGGTCACGCGCTCGGACGGCGCCGGCCGATTGCCACGCCCTAACGCTGTGGCGGGAATGATGGTGGGAAACACCGCGCTAACAGATGCCCCTGCACTTGCCTTCAGGAAGGATCGGCGAGTCGTCGTGATCATGATGGGAATCTTAGGCTCCGGTTTGAAATCTGCCAAGGCTCCGAATGCGCGGCCAACTCACGGTTAGACCCTGGTCGCCCACCTGTAGCACACACGATGAGGATGGCTACTTACTCACCTTCTCCGGTGGCATCTTGGCATCGACCTCCTTGCGCCAGTGCTGAAGCTGATTGAGCAATTTCTTTGCGATCTCGGGTTTCTCCTTCGAAAGATCACGCTGTTCTCCGATGTCCTTTTCTAGATCGAATAGCTGCACCGTGTGGTTCTCGTAGTATTCGATCAGCTTGTAGTTCCCGATACGGATCGCGCCGTCGGGGCTTTGATAGCCGTGATTGCTGTAATGGGGAAAGTGCCAGAAGATCGGGCCACGTTCGTAGCTCTCTCCTTTTAGGGCCGGGACGAAGTTCTTGCCATCCACATGCTGATCGGGCATGGCGGGTAAGCCTAGCATCCTGAGAAGGGTCGGGTAATAGTCGGTTCCTGTGACCAGAGCTTGAGAGGTTTGACTCGCTTTGGTCTGGCCTGGCCAGTAGACGATGAGAGGGACGCGGATGCCACCTTCGTAGTTCCAGCCCTTAGCACCGCGTAACGGAAGATTGGAGGAGGAGAAACGCCAATCGAGGTCTTTGCGAGGTTTGTTGATTTCGCAGTATTGGTTAGAAGCCGCCATGCCGCCGTTATCTGAGGTGAAGATGACGATGGTGTTCTCCTCGAGCTTGAGTTGTTTCAGCTTTGAGCGGATTCGTCCGAGGCTCTGGTCGACCGCCTCGACCATGCCGGCGAACTCCGCGTTGTCTTGCCGCTGCTTAACCCACCAAACCCGTTTGTCCTGGGTGTTCTCGAAGCTTTGCTCGTTGGCAATGGCTTCTAGTTCGGCGTTTGATAGTGCGGGGCCGTCCGGATTCGTTTCGAGAATGTATCCTGGACCGTCTTGCTTGGGCATCTTTGCCAGTTTCTGTTTGTACTTCTCGACCAGATCCTTGCGCCCTTGAATGGGATCATGCACGGCGAAGTGTTCGAGATGGACGAAGAACGGTTGGTCCTTCTTTCGCTCGATGAAATCGAGAGCAGCATCTGTGAGTTTGTCGGTGAAATAATCGCCCTCTTTGGCTGGTAGCTTGCCGGTGTAGCCTGGCGCAAACGGGTAGTAGAATGACCGCACCCATCCTGTGATCGCTTCATCGAATCCATAGCTGGTCGGATCTCGTCGCAAATGGGCTTTGCCGTAGTTCGCCGTGGCGTAGCCGAGCTTCTGTAGGGTTTCTGCTAAGGTGATCTCGCTTTCTGGCAAGGCCTTCACTCTCTCGGCACTGTGCAGACTCTCGTAGTCTCGCTCTGGGCGACCTCCTAACCAGTCTGTTAGATTGAGACGCGCCGGGTACTTGCCAGTCAGAATACTCGCCCGGCTCGGCGAACACACATGGCAGGTGGCGTAGGCATTCTCAAAGCGCAGGCCTGCTTTCGCGAGCGCATCGATGGCGGGAGTTTCGTAGAATGAACTGCCGTAGCAGCCGATGTCTCGCTGTCCTAGATCGTCAACCAGGAAGAAGACGATGTTCGGTTTACTCTGCGCTTGTGCGCCCATGAGGGCGATGAATGTCAGGGCCGTGTATCGCATTACGGCGTTTGCGAATGCTCTCATGGTATCTTCAGGGAATTACTTGGTGCGAAACGATTCACTCTTCACAATGGCGAAGATCAAGTCACGCAGACCATGGTGGTCTGGATCTAGTTGATGCACAATCTGCTCCACCACGCGGCGATCTCCGAAGCTCAACGGTCGTCCTGTGGCATACACGAGCAGTTTCTCTGTTAGGCACTTTGTGAACAAGTCCATGTTCTCCACCAGGTAGCGCTTCAGATCGATCACCGATTCCAAGCGCGTGCCATCTGGCAGTTGGCCGCTCGCATCAATGGCAGGCCCGCGACGTGTGCCCGCTTCCTTGTTGGCGTAGAACTCTTCCTTCAGGACCTCAGCGCCATCTGCGGGCTTGGTGTAGACCGGGTAATGGTCGCGCCAGCGGCCGACGGGATCGAAGTTCTCGAGGGCCATGCCTAAGGGATCGATCCGGTTGTGGCAACTCGCGCAACTGGCATCCGCACGATGGGCGTTCAATTGCTCACGCATGGAGCGAGCGCCTGAGGTGTCTGGGGCAATGGCTGGAATGTCTCCTGGAGGCGGTGGCGTGGGCGAACCGAGGATATTCTCTAACAACCAGACGCCTCGCAAGATCGGCTGAGTATCAACGCCGTTCGCTGTGGCCATCATCACCGAGGCCATGCCAAGCACGCCTCCATGTTTGCCGCCGCGCTCGAAAGTCACGCGCTGCATCTCATGGCCTTGCACATCATCACCATAGATCTTGTTCAGGTTCGAACTGCGATAGCTGAAGTCGGGATCAATGAAATCCTTAAGAGGGTGATTCTCTCGTAACATCTCGGTAAAGAAGAGCTCCGTCTCCGCAATCATCGCTCGTCGATCGGGATCGTAGAACCTCAACAAGCGTGGATCCGGCATGATGTCTTTCAACATCCGAGTGCCTAACCATTGTCCGGTGAAACTGCGCACGAAATTCACACTGCGCTCACTTTCAAGGAGACGCTTCGTTTCTTGCTCTAGCGTTTCAGCTGGCACCTCACTGGTCTCTGGTGGGGCCGATGTTAGAAAGTAACTGAGGCGGGACGTCAGGTCAGGCGCATCGAGTAATCCTGGTCGCAGCGAGCGGTAGAGGAATAGCGGTGAAACCAAGGCGCGGCGGACGGCTAGATGTAGCCCGTCTTCCAGGCGTTCGGAACCTTGAATCGCCAAGTTCACATACTCCTGCAGAGTAGCCTCGTCGACTGGCCGCCTAAAGGCTTTGGGTAAGAAGCGGCGCAGGACGGTTTCGGTGTATTCGTGGTCCGTCATTGCCTGAGGGCGATAACCGAGAAAGCGTGCGGTGCGGGCTTGACGGGCGCGGCTCTCGTCATCTTCGACTAGGCTCATAGGGCCCCTAATACTAGCAGAAAGCACATCAAAAGCAGGGCCATGACGATGCATTTCCTCGAGCACGTAGGCTTTGATCCAATTGTGTGGTGCATCGGATAGGCCGCCACCCCACACTTCGGGTAAAGTGTCTAACCTTGGGTCTTTCAAATCGAGATCGTCGCCCGCCATCAGGGCGTTCATCTCTTCGTAGTATTCGGACTGTGCGATGCCTCGCCGACCACCTTCGAGTTTGAGCATGGCGGCGTAGAAACGGCGATTCTTTGTTAGGCGATCAGCTAGAAAGGTCTTCGAATAAACGCGAACGGGCCCATCGGAATAGGCGGGCCCATCGGCCCAACGCAGTCCGAAGATTTCGTTTTTGAAGAGCGTGACCTCACAGGTGAACGATTGCGGGATCTCTTGCTCGGGATCCACTTCAAACCGCGCAAGGGATCGCAACTGCTCAAAGGTGTCGTAGACCTGCTCAGCATTGCGCCGGGCATAGACCTCCAGTTGCAGAGGCGCCTCGCGCTTCTGATAGTACATCTTGTCGGTTTGGAAAGGTGTCGCGGTGATCGACAGCCGATAGACGCCGCTCTGTGCGGCTTCGAATCGCGCAGGCCAGGCGGCGGCGTTGGCCATGTTGAGGGATGACGCCAAGCGGAAGCGATCATTGGCAAAGGCGGCGCCTGCACCGGTATCTTCCGTGATTTCGTCCGCCGCGATGGCGTATTCTTGGGGCTTAGCGACGGCTGGGCCGGTGTCTGGAGGAAGGATGTCATCGGCAATCTGAGTCGCCAGTTCCAAGTATTGTGCGAGGAGCGGAGGAGAAAGAACCAGGCCTTGGCTCACATTGTCAAAACCGTGAGCCGAGTCATCCGCCGGGAAAGCATTCGACACGGCAAAGTCGGGATTGTGAAAGAGATCGCGGATGGTGTTCTCATACTCTTCCCGATTCAAACGACGCGGCATGTTGCCTCCAATCTTGCCGTGCTCTGTGAGCTGCGTGCCTAACCATTCTAGCATTGATTGACGTTCTTCAGCTGTGGGTTGAGGTTCGTCGCCAGGTGGCATCTCTTGGGTATCGAGCATGTGATGCACCGTTTCCCAGGTGACGACTGACTCTGGAGACTGCCAATCGATGGGTGATCCGCTGAGAACGATGTCGCCATCCGGATCCGATTCCGAATGGCAGTCGAGGCAGTATTTCTGAACGAAGGCATTATGAGCCTTCGTCTGTGCCTCTACGGAGAGCGTGGCTCCCAGAAACAAGCCGACAAGAAGGATCCAGCACCTAATCACAGCAATGCTTCGTGCAAGTTGTGCTTTGCTCCGGCGAAGGAATTCACCTTCACGCCCATGCGCTGCATCAATGTGAGGTAGAGATCACCCAACAAGCGGTTGCCTGCCGCGCGATCAATCTGATGATGCGCCCCATGCCGCCAGCCACCGCCCGCCAACAAGGTCGGGAGATTGCTATTGTCGTGGGTGTTGGAATCCCCCATGCCGCTGCCGAACAGAACCGACGTGCTATTAAGAAGCGGCTGGCCATCGGCATCCTTGTGCGCTTTCAAGTGATCCAAAAATCCAGCCAATCGTTTCACGTGTTCTTTGCCAACCGAGTTATACTCAGCCACTTTGTCAGGATCATTGCCATGATGAGACAGCCCATGATAACCCGCACTCAGCTTCCTGCCATTGATGTCGAAGACCTGACTCCAGCCGGGCACCAGGAAGGTCAGGACACGCGTGGAATCCGTCGTGAGCGCCAGCGCCATGAGATCGTACATGATGCTCTCACATTCTAAAGACAGATCAGGAGCCACGGGATCGAACTCCGGCAAATCGTAGTCGACCTTGGGTGTTGGTCTATTGAGCCAGGCACGTTGTTTCTGCAGCTTCTTCTCCACATCACGCACGGAAGCTAGGTACTCATCCATCTTGCGCTTATCTGTGCTCGATACGCGTCGTTGCAAAGACTTGGCTTCATCGAGAACGCCATCCAAGACACTCGCATTGCTGTTTAACAGATACTCCATGCGAGCTTTGTCAGAGTCCGAGCGGAAGAGCGTTTGATAGAGCACACTGGGACGGCCGATCATGGGGAGTGCCACGCCTTCGCGTGTGAAACTCACGCGCGCATCGCTGGGAGGACGCCCGCAGGTCACTTGCAAAGAGGCGAAACGAGTCTGATCACCGACAGCATCGGCAACCAGTTGATCCATAGAAACACTACCAGTCGCTTTGCCCGTCATCCAGGCTTTCCAACCCTCATGCCCATTGCGCCCACGGTGATCCAAGCCGGAGAAGACGGTCATTTCCTCACGGAAAGGCGCCAAGGGCTGCAAGACAGGTGACAAGGTATAGTCGCGGCCAGATTGTTGCGGAAAGAAGTCGCTTTGGTGAAAGCCCAAGTAAGTGCCGATCACACCCAAACGCTTAGGTGCAGTCGCTGGCGATGCCGCGCCAAGGGATTCCAAGGTTGGCTTAGCCAAACTTACACCCAAGCCTTTGAGAAAGGCTCGGCGATCAGGGATGGGTTTCATGAGCTGGGAGAATCAGAATGAACGAACGATTTCTTTAGGAGTGAGATGAGTCGAACATAGGCATACACACTCACTCAAGTCCACGGGATTCAAGCCTTTGGATTGGGGTAAGAGATCCCGAGCGGCCGGTTCAGAGTAGTCAGGCATTTTTGCCGACATTATTTCCGTTAAGCTGATTAGGTGAACTGATACGACACCCTAGGTACGCAGCAACTCCGGACCCCAGCCGAGAGATTCGTCCTCTCCCACTACTCCACATAGTTTTGCGGCTCACCTCAGGACGAAACTCTCGGCACCACCGTTAGTCGCTTCGCAATGGTTTGGCCGCGTGGCGGTCTTACACCGTGTTAGGGAATCTAGCTCTCCGGCCAACCACAGCCTTTCCCTTTGGCCTACACTCTAGAAACCCTAACACCGTGCGCTTTGGGCTCCGCACCCCTGCACC
>JAACDM010000487.1 GCA_009936795.1 Verrucomicrobiaceae bacterium
ACCCCCACCGAACATCATTTATCTTATGCTGGATGAATGGGGGTATTTCGAGTCTGGCCACATGGGCCACCCTGATCTGCTCACGCCTCACATTGATCAATTTGCAGCCGAGGGCATGCGTTTCACCAATGCGTATGCCGGGGCGCCTGTCTGCGGGCCGACTCGGTGCGTCTTACTAACAGGATTGCATTCTGGCCACACGTCGATCCGCTCGAACAACGGCTTTGCTCCGATCCGCGAGGATGAACCCACCTTGGCTAGCATGCTGAAACCGCTGGGCTACGCCACAGGAGGCTTTGGGAAGTGGGGCATTGGTGGACGCAGCACCTCGGGCGTTCCGGAGAAGCATGGCTTTGATGAATTCTTCGGCTACTACGACCAAGTGCATGCCCACACGTTCTATCCGAGCTATCTGATTCGAAACAGCGAGGAGGTTCTGCTCGCTGGCAATGACGGCTTGAGCTTCTACGAAGGCGACACGCATGCACAGACCGAAATCTTTCAGGAGTCCCTCCGATTCATTCGAGCCAACAAAGACCGATCTTTCTTCTGTTACCTGCCATGGACGCCACCGCATGGGCTTTGGGGAATCGATGAAGACGATCCCTCCTGGAAGTTGTTTAAAGACAAACCGTGGAAAGCCGGGCAGCAGACCGATCGTGATGCACGGGTCTATGCAGCCTATATGCACATGGTAGACCACCAACTCGGAGAGATCATCGCGCTTCTGAAAGAGCTCACATTGGATGAAAAGACGCTTGTCTTCCTCTGCGGTGACAACGGTGGGCAGGATTACTTCAAGTCCGACGAACGCCCTCACGGATTCTTCGGCCCGAATCTAAACCCTGCCAACGGTGAGCGATTTCGCGCGGGCAAAGGTTCGCTCTATGAGGGCGGTCTAAAAGTGCCTTATCTCGTCCGCTGGCCCGGCAGAATCAATGCGGGGTCTGTCAGCGACCATTTGCTATACCATCCAGACGTGATGCCGACCCTAGCTGAGGCAACAAGGGCGACGTGCCCCAATACCGATGGGATTTCTTTTCTCCCAACACTGACGGGCAAAGGCGGCGCGCAAGCCCAGCACGATCACCTCTACTGGGAATACGCGGGTCAGAAGGCTGTCCGGCAACAGAACTGGAAAGCCTATCGACGCAACAAGGGCGACTGGGAATTGTATAACCTGAGCACCGATGCCGAAGAACAAACCAACCTCGCCGCAGATCACCCCGAACGGCTTAAGAAGCTAATCAAGCTCACGGAGGCGGCGCACTCCCCGATTCGTCCCGGGGAAATCTACGACCGCAAGCTGATTGACAAAGATCGACTGCAGGCACCCCATCAAAGAAACCTGAGCCGCCGGAAAGCGAAAGAGAAAGCGCCCCTCAAGAAGCGTTAGAGCCAGATGGTGACACCCAAGTGTTTCTTTCTTCTCGCTGAGACATTTATCCAAATGCAAACGGCTCTAGTAATTTGGTAACCAAAGCCATATATTGGGTATTGAAGGCTAGGTGTGCTGATGCCCCCCGCCCCCGCGCCTCAGCTCCCCGGTTTAACTTTTCAATCATTTGCTTTCGTTCGCCCTCAATCAAACCAACATGTTTCTCATGAAACCTCAATCGTACCTTTCCCTGCTCACTGCGTTCATGCTTCCCCTGGCCGCAGTTCAAGCGACTCCCATCATTACTGAATTCATGGCGAGCGGGAGCGACGCTCCTGCCGACGCCGATGGCGACACACCCGACTGGATTGAAATCTACAATCCCGATGATGCTGCTGTGGCGCTCGCAGGTTACGGGCTCACCGATGACCAAGAGATGTTGCAGAAATGGTCATTCCCGGAAGTCACGATTGAGTCGAAAGGCTATCTGATCGTCTTTGCATCTAACAAAGACCGCACCAGCGGTGAATTGCACTCGAATTTCGAACTCAATGGCGGTGGTGAGTATCTCGCCCTCTCCGCTCCAGATGGCACCATCCTGAGTGAGTTCACCTACCCGGAGCAACGCGGAGACGTTTCTTACGGCTTCTTCAACGAGGAACTCCAGTTTTTTCAAGAGGCCACACCAAGCGAAGCCAATGAAAGTGGGATTGACGGGTTTGTGGCTGACACGAAGTTCAGTGTGAACCGCGGCTTCTACGATGAGTCTTTCGTGTTGGAAATCACGACCGAAACCGCCGGAGCGACGATATTCTACTCCATCGATGGCACCGATCCTGCCAAAGGTTCGCTCTTCAATCCTGCTGAAGAATACACTGAGCCTTTAACGATTCCGACGACCACCGTAGTCAGGGCTATCGCCAAGAAATCCGGCTGGCAGAGCACCAACACAGACACCCATACCTACATCTTTCACAACGATGTCGTGAATCAATCAGATCAGCCTGACGGATTTCCCGAGAGATGGGGAAGCCATCGGTCTGACTATGAAATGGATCCTCGGATTACAGGTCCCAATGCGGACAAGATGATCGACTCTCTCCGGTTCCTTCCCACGATTTCATTTGTGGGAGATGTCTCAGACTTCTTCGGTTCAAAGGGGATCTATACGAATTCGACCAGCCATGGCATTGAGTGGGAAAGGCCGATCTCCTTTGAGTGGATCAACCCAGACGGCAGTTCCAAGTTCCAAGTCGATTGCGGTGTGCGCCTTCAAGGTGGAGCATTCCGCAACTATAGCCTAACGGACAAGAAATCATTCCGATTGCTCTTCAAAAATGAATACGGCGTCGAGCGCCTTCGCCATGATATCGTCAATCGTCCAGGTGCCGTCTCAGACTTTGATACCATCATCTTTCGTGCCGGGGCCAATGATGGCTATGCCTGGGGCGCTGCCGGAACCACGGTTCAATACACCCGTGACGAATTTGGGCGGCGCTTGGCACACGAAGCAGGTTATCATTCTAATCAAGGAGGCTTTCAGCATCTCTACATCAATGGCGTCTACTGGGGATTGTACAATCTAGCGCAGCGCCCAAACGAAGATTTCTCGGCATCCTACTATGGCGGCGAAGCCGGTGATTGGGATTCTATAAATTCCGGCGACGTGAAGAACGCGGGTGGAGCTGAGAATGGCAACGACCCTAACAATAGCGGGCTACGCGACTGGCAACAGTACGTCCGCGATGCCAAAGGCGCCGAAACCCACGCTGACTACATGGCGCTACAAGGACTCAATCCTGACGGAACACGTAATCCTAATCTCAAAGTGTATCTCGATCAGGACCACTATATTGACTATATGATCATGAATTTCTGGGGCGGCAACTGGGACTGGCCTAACAAGAACTTCTGGTTCGGACGCCTCAATACCGAGGAGAGTACCGGCTTTAAGCACTACATGTGGGACTTTGAGAATACGATGGGCAACAATCGCAGCCGCTCTCCTCTCAACATGAATTCGCCTCGCAACACCCAATGGGTGGGAGAACCCTACGCCGCGTTAAGAGATCTACTGTGGTTTCAGGTGGCCTGGGCAGACCGCACTCATCGTCTGTTTCATAACGGAGGCATTTTATCACCTGAGAAGACCAGACCTTTCTATCAGTCGGTCGCCGATGAAGTCGAAATGGCCATCTACGCGGAAACCGCGCGTTGGGGTGATGACAATTCCAGCACTCCGCACACCATCGAAGAATGGCGAGGCGAGCGTGAGTGGATGTTAGACACTTATCTCACTCAGCGGACCGGAATCGTTCTGCAACAGTTTGAAGATAGGGACCTGTTCCCAAGCAAGATGCCTCCCGCATTCAATCAGCATGGCGGCAGCGTATCCAGCGGCTTCCAACTGACGATGGAACCCGCCTCCAAGATGTTCTACACCACCGATGGCTCGGATCCATTTACCTACAATGAAAATGGTGCAATCGAGATTAGCGATAGTGCTGTGGCATACGCTGATCCAATCACGATCGACCAAACCATGACGGTCAAGGCACGCTTTTATAGCAAAAGCATCTTCGGCGGGATAACATGGTCTGCCCTCAATGAGGCCACCTTTTCCGTTGGAGCGGACAAACTCCGAATCACAGAGATCATGTATCATCCCACATCGCCAACGGATGCCGAACGCGCTGCCGGCTACACGAGTGCCAGTGTCTTTGAATATATCATCCTAGCAAACACCGGCGATCAACCGGCAGACCTGGCTGGAATTCAATTCACCAATGGAATCAGCTTTGATTTCGATACCCTATCCGAGAAGACTCTCGCAGCAGGAGCCACCGCAATTCTCGTACGCAGTCGAGCCGGCTTTGAGGCTCGCTACGGCGCTGACCATCCTGTCATCGGTGAATACGGCGGCAAGCTGGATGACAGCGGAGAGCGCCTCACACTCACCGATGCCGCTGGCCAAGAACTCGTGAGCATTCGTTACAACGATAAAGAACCATGGCCAGTAGAAGCCGACGGCCAAGGATCCTCGCTGAAACTGTCAGCATCCCAGATTGACGAGAATTATAGCAATAGCGGCAACTGGACTGCCGGCGCTGCCATCAGTGGCGGCGGAGGAAATCCACAGCCTAGCGGATTGAGCGCATGGCAGACAGAGAACGGCGTCACCGATCTCCTTGCTGATGATGACAGTGATCAGTTGGCCAACATCATCGAGTATGTCATGGCGACCGATCCCAAGAAGGGCAATGCGCCCGGGGAATACCTAACCACCTCAACCGGCGAATTCGAAGTGGACGGAGCTATTGATACTTTCTTCACCGTCACGTATGTCAGTCGGGTCAACACTGCAGGCGCCACCATTTCACTAGAAACTAGCAAAGACTTAATAACATGGGCAAGCGACGGACTCGTCACGCAGTCGAAGTCGGCGATTGACGGCACACAGGAATCGGTCGTCATGCGCTCGGTTAATCCTGTCAGCGCCAATTCCCCAACACTCTACGGACGTCTCAAGGTGACTGCGCAGTAAGACCAATTGGGTCAGCACCCCAAGATCCAACGTAAGATTAACTACCATCCCAGTAGTTCTCCTCTTCTGCGTTGCCATTTCCTATGCAGACAATACGAGGGAATACCATCAGCAAGAGAAGTAGGTAGTGAAAACCGAAACTGGAGATCATAGACAAACACATGTTTATTCTAAGAAAAATCTACATCTGGAATCTCCTCTGTTCCCTAAGCGCTCTCCTCGCTGCTACAGGAGCCGAAAGACCTAACATCCTCTTCATCATTGCTGATGACCAATCGCCCTTCGATCTAAAAATCTACGATCCCGAATCGTCCCTGCAAACACCGGCGATCGATCGCTTGGCCAAAGAGGGCATGGTCTTCGATGGTGCCTATCATATGGGCTCCTGGAGCGGCGCTGTCTGCACGCCGTCACGCCACATGGTCATGTCAGGCCGGACACTCTGGCATCTGCCACGGAGAAAAAATGCTCGTTCGACACACGTCCCAGCCGATCTAGCAGACCACACCATGGCCGCCGTGTTCAACGCAGCGGGCTATGCCACCATGCGCACTTGTAAGAGAGGCAACAGCTACGCAGCAGCCAACGCCAAGTTTACCATCGTTCGCGATGCAACCAAACGTGGCGAGACGGACGAGACAGGCAGTGGTTGGCACGGCAAGCAAGTGCTCGACTATCTCAACGAACGCGAAGCGTCGAAAGATGCCGATCCATTCTTGATCTACTTCGGATTCTCACACCCACATGACACCCGCAATGGGAAGCCTGAGTTACTCGCCAAGTATGGGGCCGTGAACCACAACGACCCCAAGACCAAGCCTGCCCTCAATCCTAAACAGCCTCCCCTCCCAAAGAGTTACCTTCCCGCCCACCCGTTTGATAACACCAACCTCAACGTGCGCGATGAGACACGTGTGAAAGGTGTCTGGGGAAATCGTGACGAAGCCACCATCCGCAATGAGCTAGGCCGGGAGTTCGCGTGTAGCGAAAATATTGATATTCAAATAGGTTATGTGTTAGAAAAATTGGAAGCCATGGCCGAATTGGACAACACCTACATTGTCTATACGGCTGACCACGGCATGGCCATCGGTCGCCATGGACTCCAAGGGAAACAGAACCTCTACGAGCACACTTGGCGTGTGCCATTGATCGTCAAGGGCCCTGACATCAAGCCTGGTTCGCGCGCGCTGGGCAATGTCTACCTCCTTGATGTCCTCGCCACGCTTTGCGATCTCGCCGCGATTGATGCGCCGAAGACAAATGAAGGTGACAGCTTCAAATCCGTACTCATCGGTGAAAAAGACGTCACGCGAGAGGTCCTCTACGGCGCCTACTCAGGTGGAGCAAAGCCAGGAATCCGTTGTGTAAAAAAGGGGAACTGGAAGCTAATCCGATACGAATCCACCAAAGACAAGGTCAGCGAAACCCAGCTCTTCAATCTTGCTGAGAATCCAGACGAACTCCTGCCGCAGCACCAATCAGAAAGCGTTAGAATACTAACATCGTTCATTCCGAATGCCAAACAGACAAACTTGGCCGAAGACCCTGCACATGACGGCAAGCGTAGAGAAATGGAGCAGCTTCTCCTCGCCGAAATGCGTCGTCACCATGATCCCTACCGTTTTTCAGATCAGCCAGACGACGGACTGACACCTCCAGAATCGATAAGCCCTGGGAAGCATCGCGGTAGAAAGATACCCAGAGATTCCGCAAAGGAATGAGGCCTCCTTTGGGCCATCGTATTGGTGAAAACCTGTCACGGTAACAACCCAGATAACGTTCTTAATCGAATCGGAATCTCATCTGCCGTG
>JAACDM010000488.1 GCA_009936795.1 Verrucomicrobiaceae bacterium
GCCCATCAGGCCCAAGCGGCTCCCAGCTTCTCTGCCATCGAATCTGATGCGGCCATCGTTCTGAAATACGGTGATCTCGAATTCCTAACCTACCACAAGGCAGAAATCGATCCCCCGGAAGGCGTCGATCCCCTTTACAAGCGTAGTGGCTTCATCCATCCGGTGAAGACGCCCGAAGGGGAAATCCTCACAGGCACTCATCCGGAGGATCACTACCATCATCTCGGTCTGTGGCATGCTTGGGTCAAATGTCAGATCGATGGCCAGGCGATCGACTTCTGGAATCTGAAAACGGGCACCGGCCGCGTGCGCTATGCCAAGACGTTGGGCGCCGTTTCCGAAGCCGATCATGCCGGGTTCACTGTAGAGCAAGAACACGTCGCTTACCTTAACGGCCCCGAGGCCGATCCAACAGTGATTCTGCGAGAGTCCTTCCAAGTCACCGCACGGATGAAAGACGGCGCGTTCGAGATCGACTACGAGACGAGCCAGACAAACGTCTCCAAGCATGTGCTAGAACTGCCTCAGTATCGCTACGGCGGTCCCATTGCCTACCGCGCACCACACTCCTGGAACATATCTAACAGTGACTATTTAGGCTCCGAAGGCACCACGCGGAAAGACGGGCACACAACACGTTCGAAATGGAGTGCTTTTTGGGGTCCTGGAGCCAATTCGGGCAAACCGGTCAGTCTAACCATTCTCGGCCACCAAGCGAATCACGATTTCCCGCAACGCATGCGCGTTTGGCCAGCATCCAACTCCAATGGCGGCGCCATCTTCTTCAACTACGTACCCATTCAAGAAACCGGTTGGGCCATCAAGCCAGGCGAAACCTCGGCCATGCGGTATCGTGTGGTCGCTCAAGGAGGTAAACCAGTCACCGCCGCCTTGGAGAAACGCTGGGACCGTTTTAGCGGCACGAAGTATTGGACGCTTGCGAGTGAAGTCATCGCAACCTACGAGCCCAAACGTCTCGACTCACCTGTGGAAGCAGCCAACGCCCTAATCGCCGCACTTTCCGACAAGGAACGCTCCCAACTCTCCCACCCGATGAGCAGCAAAGAGCGCAAGAAATGGACCAACGTCCCACCTAGCGCCGCGGATGTTGGCTTGCGCCTCGGCGATCTCAAACGCGAAACGATTGAGCGTGTCTGTGACTTATTAGCCTCGACCATGAGCAAGCAAGGCTACGAGAAAGCACGAAACATTTGTTGGGCAGATGACCAGTTGCTAAAGAGCAAAGAACAGGCCGAGAAACGAGGCGGGTTTGGAACCGCGAATTACTGGGTGCTCATCTTTGCTACTCCCTCGGCTAAAGAAGCATGGGGACTACAATTCGATGGCCATCACCTCGCGCAGAATCTCACCTTTCAGGGAGACAAGATTTGCTACTCGCCGGCCTTCATCGGCACCCAACCACGTGCCATTCAGTTAGGCGGCAACGAGATCGTCGTCATGAAGAAAGAAGTGTCCCTCGCCTTCGACTTCATCGCCAGTCTCACGGACGCTCAACGCAAGGATGCCCTGAAAGACGAGCGTCGTGGTAGAATTGTCGCAGGCGCTGGCAAAGACGGCGTCCGCCCCGACCCACGTGGCCTAGACTGCAGCAAGCTCACCGACGACCAACGCGCCATCCTTACAAAGCTCATCCACGTCTGGGTTGGCGACCTTCCCAAGAAGCAAGCTGATGCGCGCATGAAAGAAATCGCCTCCCAGCTACGGGACTGCCGTTTCGCCTGGCGTGGTCCCTTTGAGCCTGGCAGCGACGCCTCCTATCATTTGTATGGACCCGGACTCATCCTGGAGTTTGGCGGCCAAGACCTAGGCGGCGATCCCGCAGAGCACCTGCATTCAATCTACCGCGACCCCACCAACGAATACGGCGCCCGCTGGATTAAGTAAGCCTCGCAATCCAATCCGAAGAGCCGGGTTGCCTACGCCTTTAGCAATGCTCGCGATAGGCCTGCACAACTCGCTTCAAATAATCTTGCTGGTCTTCGGCCCAGTAGGTCGACGAGAAGATCTCTACCTCATGCGGCCCATCGAAACCAGCCGCCTCAACCCAACGCCGGATCTCTTTGAGAGGAATACAGCCCTCGCCCATGAGACCACGATCTAACAAGAGATCAGACGTAGGCGTCTTCCAATCACAAACATGAACGGCGAGCAAGTTTCCGCCGGCTCCACAGCGCTTAATTTCCTTCTCCAGATCCGGATCCCACCAGAGATGGTAGACATCTGCAGCCACACCAACCCATTCTGAATCAAACGCTTCCGCCATGTCATTGGCCTGACCCAAGGTCGAAACCGCCGAGCGATCCCCCGCATACATTGGATGGAGAGGCTCGATGGCCAGCTTCACGCCATGTTCTTTGGCGTAGGGTAAAAGCTGAGTAATACCGTCTTGGATCTGTCGTCGCGATTCCGTGAGGGACTGCCCAGGATCCGCACCGCAGACCAGCACGACCATGGGTGCACCTAGAGCAGCGGCCTGGTCGATGGCCCGTTTGTTGTCTTCAATCGCCTCCGCCCTTTTGCTAGCCTCGACACTCGGAAAGAAGCCACCACGGCAAAGCGCCGTCACACTAAGCGGATGATCCCTCACGATCTTGACAGCTTCTTCGAGCGCAATGTCTTCCAGTACATTTCGCCAAATAGTAATGTGAGGAATGCCTGCTGCAGCAAAGTTCTCGCAGCATTCGCGGAGCGACCACGGCTTCGTGGTCATCGTGTGGACACAGAGTTGGGATAAAGAAAGCATAGCGCTAGCGGACACAGTCAAAGTAACGGTAGTAGGGCTGACCTTCAGCCTCCCGCTGCACGTAAAGCGCGAGTTCACGCATATGATAGTCACCCCACATACTGGATTCGCCGTTCGCAATCTTACTGCCCTCGGGCACGTGATCCCAACCATTCGGTTGATGGTAGATTGAGTGGAGCAGAAGACCTTGGTGATCAGCGTCCGTACTCAGGTAAGGCTTTTGCAATAGCGTCTCTAGCACGGTGAGACCCGCCTGCCAGTAATCCTGGCCTTCATCACCGAGATAACGCCCCAAGCGCAACAGCCCTTGGGCACCAATCGCCGCAGCCGAGCTATCAATCGGTTCGTGATCATTGTAGGGATCAGACTTCCGGTCTAAATAGTCACCCATGCGCACGAGGCCGGGGGCGCCAGCATCCCAGTAAGGAATGCCATCCGTCGGCGTATTCGCCATGTAGAAGTCACAGGTAGCCCGCGCGGCTTTGAGGAAGGTCGCTTTCACCTCAGCCCAATCCACGTCCGAACTCAGTGCCGCCGTGTCCAACTGATCGATCATCTCAAGTTCCTCAGCGAAACCACACATTGCCCACGCAAGACCGCGCGTCCACGTGGTGAATCCAGTGTACCCTTGTTGCGAATTTGGACAGCGAAACGCGCCGTCGTTCGTGTTGAAGACAGACTCGTGCGCCGTACGCCCCCACTCATCGTAGCTGTCGCGCCCTTCCCCATAAAACACGGAATATTTCGCCGTCGCCATTCCATGCTGGATCGCGCGCTCTAACAAACAGATCTCCTTGTCGCCTTCAGCCATGAACTGATGCTTGAGCAGCCAACTCACCACGAGTGCACGACATGAACGAATCGTGTCCACGAAGAGTGAGTGTGGACCGTTGAACGAGTAAATGTAGCCTCCGTCAGGAATGGTTGTCCATCGATAGGCCTGCACTGCCCCCGATACTTTCAACGCAATCTCGTAAAAGTTCTTCTCCCACTGATCATTCGGCAATCGCCCCTCCTGCATCAGGCGAAGAAGATTGCCATAGGTGCTGACATTATTAAAACCATGATCATGGACACCGAAGTGGCTCACATGGGGTGCCATCTTCTCCATCGTCATGGTTCGCCCATAGTCTAGCGCTTCTTCGTCACCCGTCGCATCAAACTGCAAGATGGCCGAACCAAATTCGAACCCCTGCGTCCACTCCGTCCACCCACGCGTCGTGTAGTTGCCCGCTTCAGTAAAGACAGGACTGCCCTTTGCGTGATCGTAACGATCACGAATAAGGCTAATTTTCTGGCCAGAGAGCTTCCAAAACTCCTCGAGAGCAGGTTTGAGATCGACAGGTTTTAGGGCTGGCTTTGCTTGGATCATGTTCGTTTAGAATCGATTCGTTTTCTTAAGATGGAGAAGGATAAAGATAGTATCTTTAGTCGCTTTGTAAGTATGTGTCTGGACCGCATCAAACTGGACACTCTCTCCTGCGGCTAGTTTGTGAACTTCCTCGCCAATGGTGACGTGAAGTTCACCATTGATGACCCAGCACGTTTCCAAGTCATCGCAATGCGCGTCGGGTCGACTGAGTTCCGCGCCGGCGTTCGCCTCGCCGAGAAAAGCGGAGTGATTGGCATACCGGATGCGATGAAAATAGAAACCCTCGCGCTCATACCCATCCGCCTTCATGCGATGCGCAAGGGTCGACTCCGCCATAGCCACGAGATCAGACGCAGCCATCCCATAGGCCCCAGCGATCTTCGCAATGGTCTCAAGTTCCGCTACCGACTGGTTCCGCTCCAACTTCGAAATCACCGGAACCGAAATCCCTGACGCCTCGGAGAGCTGAGCCAACGTCTGCCCTTCCCGCTGACGCAACTGACGAACAACCGAGAAATCGTATCGAGGCGGAGACTTGAGAAGCTGTTCGGAGTCAGGCACAACACAGCTTTCTCCAACACTAAGAATTCGTCAACAAATGAAATCCAAAGAAATAACGAAATGCCAAAGCACATCCTCTTTAGCCCCATAACCAACCGCTTATGGCTACCCCGTTCCTGGCCCAGCCTAGCCTGACTTTCACGATTCGAGGACAGAGGGCGTCGCACTTCCTGGTTCAATCAACCTTCCAGTCCAATGGTCTTCACCACAACTGCCGTTGGGTCATCTCATGGCAGTAGCCCCAAAAGCCAGCCCCTAAGAAGGTGTTCGACGCCGCGGCCGGAAGGAAAACGCCTCCGCAGCCAAGCGAATGCTGACCTTTCGGCGCTCAAGTCCGACAGACTGCTAGTCTATCGGCGTTTCGCTGGCCATCGACAGGCTAGGCTCAACAGTAGCATGAGGCGGGACGTCACGAATGTCGTCATCCGTGAAGAGCTCTCTAGCGGGACCAGCTGAAATGATTTCGACCGCATTGCTAGAGATGACATGGAAGAAGAAGGGTTTATTCCAGCGGTCTGTAATCTCGTCGTTCGCATTCACCGCAGGTTGACCTTCTGGGATGTATTGAATCGATCGCGGATTATCACCGCGCAAGGCCGCGACGATTTCCTGATGCATGCCCAATAGAACTCGCTTGAAAACACTAGTATAGTCCGAGAAGTGCAAGCAATCGAACATCGTTTGCAGGTGTGATGTGCGGACTACCGAGGTCATCTAGGAGCGGCACCGGCTGATTCGGATCACGCGGGCGCCAAAGGTGCAGACTTGGAAGGCATCTTTCCCATCATCGGGATCTCCAACAACCTTGAGACGTGGTCTGCCGTTCCCCTCGAAACCCTCAATGATACCGCTAGTGAGCTCATGGTCCGCGAACGCGAGCAGAACATCTCGTTACGAAAGTCCATCCGACTTCGCGCAAGCACTTCGCCGGAGTAGTTCTTCGATTCAGTTGCGTTCTGTCTGAGGCGTTGCTGATTAACTGGTGAACCCATCAAGCCCATTGCAAACCGCTTCGACTGCAGTCCATTCTCAAGAAGATCCAAGAGTGGCGACACTGATGCAGCAGTTTCAAAGCTTGAGGACTCGAAATGCGCTTCATTGGGACTCCCAGTATGAAGGGCTCCGGTATGTCGGTCAGGGTGGTCAAGGCGTGGTCTATCATTGCGAACGCGCAGGCGTCGATGGCTTTCGCCTACCCATTGCTCTCAAAGCGTTCTCTCCAAATGTCTATGCATCAGCATCAGACTATATATCAGATATGGGCCGCATGGCAGAAGTCGCTATGCACGTCTCCCAATTGCAATGCCATCAGTTACTCGACGTTCACAATTTCATCGAGGACGACGGCATCCGTGTTATGGTTATGGAATGGGTCAACGGATACGATCTACGCCATCTCCTCCACCCAGTGACGTTGACATGGGTCGGAGATCACCTGTCCGATTCGCAGAAAGCCCAGCTCAATGACGTCGTCATCACGAAAGGCCTTCATCATTCCCGGCTCAAACCGGGCATCGCGATTCAGATCCTACGAGAATCTCTCACAGGCTTAGCATCGCTGCATCGAGTCGGAGTGGCCCACGGCGACATCAAGCCGAGCAATGTGATGGTGAATCAGACAGGGGATGTGCAACTCGTCGACCTAGGTTCAGCCGTCGACGTGGAGAAGGGGGGTGCACGAACCAGCTGGACACCTGCCTACGCAGCCGTAGAAATTCTTGATGGTGCCCCCAAGTCTGCTCAAACCGACCTGGCCAGTCTCGGCTTCGTCTTGGTCGAAATGCTTGCAGGCTGCCGACTCTTCAAAGAGGCTGAGTCCATAGACGCCCTTCGTGAAGCCAAGCAGCAATTGCCAGACCGCCTGCAATCGCTGCTACCAAGCGACGTCGCTCGAAATAAAGATCTGGTTGCCCTCTGTCAGGGACTCATTCACCCAGACCCAGGCAAACGTATTGCCACGGCCGAAGAAGCAAACCTCGTTAGAGCTGCCGACTTACACCGCCAACTCGTCAAAACTGGACTGGATAGCGAGTACGCAAACGACCTACGAGTACTCATGGAGCAACTGCCTAACAGCAATCCAACAGAAAACACGGAAGCTGGCACCGAAGACATCAGCAATAGCATGATCGGCGACGCTGCGACGATTCCGATGTAGGCATACGGAAATCAGCGTCCATTTATGACCCTTAGATGTGGCCACCTGTCAAAGAGCCTCCTTTCCCGCTTACAATAGTGTATCCCCGCCAACGCAAAGGTGATCAAGATCACGACGAGAGCATGAACAGCATTCACCAAGGGCCGCTTAAGATAGAATAAAGTGATTACATAGAGCATCGCTCCGAGCAGAATCAGCAGCCAGAGCGCTACACAAACTAACGCTAGCACTAGAATCGAGCCACCCATGAAATCTTCGACAGCGCGCCCTTCCAGCCATGACCTGAAGAAAAGATTCCAGGCATTAGCTACCAGAGAGAGGTAAGCAATTCCTGGTATGGGCTGCATAGGACCAGACAATGCAAGATCACCAAACCAGATGTAACTAGCACAAGAATATTCAACTCCAATACCTCAACTCATGGTAAAAGCGACCCAATCGCGACCAAGGTGCCGCGTTGCTTCACAAGCACTGGCTGAGATGAAGTGTCACTTGTTTACAGTCAATGCCCCTAACAGACCCCCTTCACGATTCTGAGTCGCTGGATTCTCGCATCCAGCGATGAACTACAAACTGGCTATTGGATCATCGGACTCTGTGTGGCGACAATCAGGGGCCCCTTCATGGCCGCAAAAATCCAACTCAATCGTTCCTCCATGATCTCAGCGCGCATCAACAAGCTCGTAAAATCAGATCTCGGTCACGACGCCCGTCACCGCATCTACTTCGTTGCAACCGTTGCCGGGTCTGGCGTCGATGGCTTTATCGAGAACAAGCACTCCGGAAACCAGCCCTTTCACTATTGACCATCAGGTCGCCCA
>JAACDM010000060.1 GCA_009936795.1 Verrucomicrobiaceae bacterium
CGGGGTGACTTTTGCGCGATAAGCGTGGTTGTCCTTCTGGCTCTCAGGATCAGCGAACGGGATCTCTGGAAGAGTAAATCCAGAGAATGCTTCCAGCGTGGACAATGTATCTTTATAGCGTTTCTGGAATTGAGCGAAGTCACTCTCGCCGGTTCGATTCCACGCAGCACTGGTCACAGCAGCAATACGAGGTAAGCAAAGCGGCAAGATATTCTCCTCCCGGCCTTCCCACCAGGCCACGCAGAAACCAATGATGCCGTCCGCTGTTGTGGTGATGTGAGGCTTTGCGAAGGTTGGCATGCCATGAGCGATGTGTGCAAAGTGTTGCCGATTCCAAGTGTAATAGCGCTCGACGTCCACAGCAGTGAACATGGTTCGTGGGTAGTGATCGCCGATATAAAGTGGATTCCAAGCGGCGTTGACCACTTGATAGCCTGCATCCAGCATCTTCTGGGCAGGGAAGTTGACGGTGTTCCAGTTGATGTGAATGACGTCCTCTGCCACTTTGTTGTCGCCTTCACCAGCGCCGGGGCCTTCCCAGACGATGGTACGTTTGCCTTGAGCCGTGATAAACCTGTTTAAGCGATTGATGAAATTCCGCTGGTCCGTTGAAGAGACCCCGCCAGCTTCGCCTCCTCCGATGTGGACATACGGGGTTGCCTTGAACACTGCTAGCATCTCAGTGATCAGAGTCTCGACGCCATGCTGAGCCTCTTCGGTCGTTGCGAGATCGGCGGTGGTCTCACCAAATACTTCGGGATATTCCTTGCGGAGGACAGCGGAGTGACGGGGAACATCGAGCTCAGGAATGATAGTAACGCCACGGGCCTGAGAATAAGCCTCAAGAGCCATGAAATCGTCCACGGTCCAACCGGCACGTTCGCCCGAGAGTTTGGGGAATGCTCTCGAAGGCCATGAAAAGAGCTGGTCGTCGGTGAGATGAAGGTGAAGGAAATTTGCTTTGTAGAACCACATCATGTCGATGACGTGGCGTAGTGTTTCTGGAGAATGCGGATTCCGTCCCATGTCGATCATGAAACTTCGATAGGGGGTGTCAGACTGATCGGTGATGGTTAGGTGCGGCCATGTTGCCTTGTCATCCGCGACGTTTACGGTTTGAAGAAGGCTACTGACCGCTTGCGCTGCGCCTGCTGAGGACGAAGCCTGCAAGGTGAGAAAGTCATCGCCGGCGGAGATCGCATATCCCTCTCCTGGAACGGTATCATCTTTCGCAAACATGATGACAGGCGCGTCTCCGTCCCCGTCAACGACTGCGGCATTCGGCAAGCCTAACTTCTGAAGAGCCACCACGAAGGCTTCTGCTTGGCTCGCGAACTCTGGGATCGCACAGTGGACAAGCGTTCCACTGACGGTCCGATCGCGCCTGACGCTCGCTTGCTGAGGGGCGGGCACGATCCCGACAGGGGACGACTTCATGCTTTCAACAAGCGCTCGTACGCTACGAGCTGGTATCGCTGAATGGAGGGTGATCAATGGAATGGCCTCTTTCAACTCGGAACGAGTCACTTTGGTCTCCGGGTCGTCATTTTGGACGGGCCTCTTGCCCATGGCCTGGATCACGGCAACGTGGCCGATAGCATTTCCTTGAGTATCTAGAACCGGAGAGCCGCTGCTGCCAGGCGCCCACGACGTACTCACATTGAGTCTGAGCCGTCGTAGCGCTTTGAGACTAGCATCATTCTCACCTCGATTCACACTGTCCCAGTAAAAGCGATTCACCATGCCGCGACTGAAGTAGCCACGTTGATCGAGCGGATTGCTCAGACAGAACGCATCATCACCTGGGTAAACGGCATCGTTCAAGGGGAGAGGAGTCAGCGTCTGATCGACCTGAACAATCGCCGCATCCATTCGCGAATCGTGGGCAAGGACGGCGGTGATAGGGAAGACGTTGCCTTCATAATCCACCGCAATCATGCCTCCCTTCTTCATGTCTGGCGCCTTAAGAACATGGGCGCAGGTAGCAATGGCTCCATCTGTTGTGATCGCGTAACCACCAGCCAGGTTTAGATGCCAATCACCACAACGGTGGCAAAGATAGGACCAGCCGACTTTCATGACACTAGCACGAGCCTTCTTTGCGATCTCAGCGGCACCAAGAGATTCTTGGAACGGGGCGGGTAGAGTAAGGCGACGTGAGAGTGGCTCCGATGTCTGAGCCCGAAGTTCTTCTCCCTTAATCAGCTTTCCTGCTGCGTCGAGGTCAGCCACCGCTTTCCTGATCCGGTCGTCGTCTCGGTCTCGCCCCTTGCCAGATTGTTCGGCGATAGCCACGCCAGGAGCCTGAGCGTGACTGATAGAAAGTGCAGTGTTTGCTATCGCGAGAATAAACAGGTAGAATACGATAGATACGATGTCGAGGGGGCTGCGCATGGGAAACCGTCTGCGAGAAACTGGAAGATCGCCATCACTTCTACTCTGTAGATGTGGCCTGCTTTGCCAAGCTGGTGCCTACCTGACCAATCGCCTCTTCACGGAGATTCCAGCGAAGCTCGGTGAAGAACTCCCGCAAGTCGTTGCCTGCTGCTGTAGAAGCGGCCATGTAGAAGTGGTCTCGTGCACCTTGATGGTCGTCGCGGCCCTTGAGCTTGGGGAATTTGGAAATCTCACGGTAGAGATTCTTGATGAAGGTATTCCCGCCGTGATCACGGTGGAGCCGAATCAGCAATGCCGTCATCAGGTCGTTCAAACTCGTCCGCTCTTTCCACGGCACAAGGTTGATGCGCCAGCCTTGCTCCCATGTGTAGTCGCCCTCAAGGTAGGCAGTGAGGTTTGCTTCCATACCATCAGAGAATGGCTTTCTACCGCTGCCGAAGTAGGACATGTCGGTGATGCCATCGATCTCGGATGGAAGAAAGATGCTCATGGCATTGTTGAAGCCCACCGTCCACCAGCCGTAGTCATCCTTACCTTTTGTGGTGTGATAGTCGATCCGAGGATTGAAAGTCGAAGGCCAGTAAATCCGTGAAATTTCGTAGAAGTAAATTTGATCGAGGGTCTACTCGCCCGCTTTGAATCTCTCGTAGAGCTTCTTGAGGAATCCGTCTCCGACCGCGATGCCCAGCCTGCCGTGGTGAGCGAGGCCGCCTCCGACTTTGTCGCTAACCTCAGTCGTGGCGCGTCCATTGAAGGCTTTGCTGCCTGCTTTGGGTAACTGGCCCGTGATTCCCTCTTAGGCTGCGAAGACTTTGTCGAAGACACCGACAAGTTCGGTCATCACCTCCTGGTCATATGTGCTCGGGTCATCGACGCTATCTAACGCAAGTGCTGTTCGTTTTCCCTCCCATACCGAGACATTCTTGCCTGAGGCAATGTAACGTTGATAGCTCTCAAGCGATCGGCTGGAAACTGCTGAGTTTGAGCTGAGAGCAGAGTCAATGTCAGTATCAAAGGTGCCACTAAGGAGATTGCGATAGAATGGCGCAAGTGTTGGCAATTCTCATTGCTACAGGTTGTTGGATTAGAACGGACAAGAGTGGTTTCTTAGTGATCAGCTTTATTGAGCCCGATGGGTTCACGAGCGATGACCACATCGTCGATGTAGAGGTGATAGTCTGACTGAGCTTTCCAGGTGCCGCCATAATAGATATTTAGCCAGACCGTCTCGATTTTTAGCTGATTAGTGTCCCTCATGCGAACGTCGGTGCGTTCGAAAGCGAGTTCACCATCGACCCATCCTCGCAGAATACCGTTGTTCTTTCCTGGCGTATTCATCTTCGCGAACTGCTCGATGCAGTACCAGCGATTGTTCTCCAAAAGTCCCCGATCTTCGTTCTCCCATCGCCATTCGCTGCCGTACTTGCCTTTCATATCTGCGTGGTAGCAGTAGTAACCTATGGGCGTCTTGCCTTCGTTCTGGCCTCTAAAGAGTCCTCGTGCTGACCAACCATCGGTGCCATTGACTCGGCGCCCTCCCCAGCCTGCTCGCCCATACGTGCCGGCGATACCCGGAAGTTTACCTCCCCGCTCAGGTTTCCAATCATCGGCGAAACGGAGGTAGTAGCGGAAGTAGACCTTCTCGGGCTCGGAGCCTGTTCGCTTCTTGAAGGCATACTGGAGGCTCGCGCCGTAGTGGCCGCCTTTGGGTACGTTGATTCGCAGCGACTTGCCCTTGAGCGGCACAAACTTGCGTTCATCATCGCCACCAATCGTCCGCGCAAGTTCGGTCTCCTTTTTCAGATCCCACTCATTGTACCACGTAGGGGATTCGAAATCGCAGGTGAAGATGGGTGTCTGCCCAAGACCTGCTGCACCACGACCTTGCTCTGCTTGGCCAGCAAACACGGCTTCTAGATCGAGATTGGTTCTATAGAGAGCGTGTTCTCCTCCTGTCTCTGCCGTGGGCAGTTGCGGTGGACGATTGCTGCTTGTGAGCCAGTAGTTGTCTATGAACGCAAATGTCTCGGGTGCGGTGCCTCCACCGATATTCACAGGCACACGAACAGATTGATTGCAGACAATGACATTGTTCTCGAATCGCCCTCCTTGGGAGGGAGCAAAGGGCTCGGTATTGTTCTCTTGTAAAATGCGTAAAACCCATTTGCTTGGGTGAACCATCGTGTTGTGGTGGACATAGCCGCCTCTGGATGTGGCCCAAACGATCGGTGCCATGCTTCCCAAGAATTGATTTCCAGCGACCTCGATGCGAGTGGCTTCGTAGTCGGTGGCTGCAGGACGAAAGTAGTCGAGGCCAGTGTTACCGCCGATGTTGATCGAGCGATGCCCGACATTTCGAAAGACATTCTTGCGCACGACGAGATCGCTGCTGCCACCCTTCATCTGCACTGCGTTTGACTGGGAGAACCCCTCGCGGCCTTCAAACTGGCATTGTTCGACAATCCCATGATGACACCCGACCATGTCGATGGCAGATCCACCCCATCCTGCGATTCTGCATAGTCTCACGACGAACTGATCCAGACCGGAAAGCTTGATGCCGTCGCGATTGCCTTTGGGGCCGGTTTCAAGAATGTCGAGATCCTCCAGCGTGATATGATACGCTGGCGAATTGGCATTGCCTCCGTCATCAATGTTGATGCCATTGCCAGTAGCCCCTTTGATCTTCAGTTGTTTTAAGATCACATGCTCGCACTTGGTCAGTTGTAGCCCGGATTGTCCGCCTTCGAAGACGGGCCGATCGTTGGCCTCTTGGGCCACAATGGTGATGGGGTGGTCTGTGGTGCCTTTGAGTTCACGGATTCGAATACCACCTGCATA
>JAACDM010000489.1 GCA_009936795.1 Verrucomicrobiaceae bacterium
GCCGACAGCCCGCTAGACTATCAAGCTGACTACTATCATGTCTTTTTGGGCGGAATAGTGGACAAATTCGATTTCGGAGTAGGCTTCAAATCCCTTGGAACTGATGACAGCATGGCGTTTCGGACACCGCTGGCCACGCTTCTGCTTGCAGGGTAGGAATGCTAAAGGCATTCTCGATGCCGACCAGAGCTTGCGCCCGGTGGAAAGCCAAGGCTAGACGAGCCGATCCCCCTGCGTGCTTGGGATCTACCGTCAACAGGCGGATACCGATCTCCCTGACCTCAGGCATCGTCCCCTTGAAAGAAACCATTTCTTTTGCCTTCAGAGGGAAAACCTCCAGGATTTCAAGATTCAGCCAGTGGGTTTTGAGCTGCTGAACAGCCCATTCCTCCAGAATGAGAGACGGGCGAGTAGCCCCTGACGACGACGCGATTGAATCCATGCTTTATACAGCTAAATTATATTAATTACTTTTAGATATGAAATTTCAATTTATGGTAAGCGACTACGTCCTGGTAAATATCCCAGATTCCAAGGCTGGCCTTTCACCGCCTCACCGCCCAGAATAGGGTATGAAACGGCGTGAAATCATTCAGGGTGCAGCAGCGGTGCCTCTCGTCATAGCGAACGATCTTCTAGGAGCCAGGGCACCCAGTAAGACCCTCAACCTCGCGGGCGTCGGCGTCGGAGGCATGGGAGCCAACTATCTCAAGGAACTCTCTAGCCAGAACATCGTGGCTCTCGCAGACGTCGATTCCGAATTTGCCGCAAAGACCTTCTCCCAATACCCCAAAGCCAAACGCTACGAGGACTTTCGTATCCTGCTGGAGAAGGAGAAACACATCGATGGAGTCGTCATCGGCACCCCAGATCACACGCACGCGAGTATCGCACTCGCAGCGATGGATCTAGGAAAGCACATTTACTGTGCCAAGCCCATGACGCGTACAGTCGCGGAAGCACGCAAAGTAACCCAGCGCGCAGCCGAGACGAACGTCGCAACACAAATGTCAATCCAGTGGAATGCCAAGGACTCGCATCGCGTCCTGACCGAATGGATCGCCGACAGAGCCATCGGCGATGTCACCGAGGTTCACACATGGTCCAGCCGCCCAATCTGGCCCCAAGGCATCGAGCGGCCCAGGGATTCGCCACCAGTTCCTGACCATATCAATTGGGATCTTTATTTAGGCCCTGCCCCCGTGAGACCCTATCATCCAGCTTACCATCCGTTCAAATGGCGCGGCTGGTGGGACTTTGGCTGTGGTGCGCTTGGCGACATGGGATGCCATCACTTCGATCCAATCTTCCGTAGTCTCAAGTTAACCGCGCCCACATCCGTGCAAGCCGAAGCTAGCGGCCTTTCGAAAGAAACCGCGCCCAAGGCATCAACAATTACCTATCAGTTCCCGAAACGCGATGGCTTCCCTCCTGTCAAAATCGTCTGGCACGATGGCAAACGTGTGCCTGAACGCCCTGCCGAACTTGAGGCTAATCGCCAAATGGGAGATCACTTCGGTGGCACACTCTACATTGGCAATAAGGGCAAGATCATGACTGGAGGACTCGGTGATGGCGTGCGTTTGATTCCTGAAAAGGCCATGCAGGCCTACAAGCGTCCGAGCGCCACGCTACCGCGTTCCTCAGGTCACTATCAGGAGTTCATTGATGCTTGCAAAGGTGGCCAACCTGCCGGCGCAAACTTCTCTTATAGTGGCCCACTTACAGAGGCCGTCTTGTTAGGGAATGTCGCACTTAGAACACCCGGCGAGCGCCTTGAGTGGGACCCGAACAAAATGGCTGTGACCAATATGGCTGCGGCCAATGCCTTCATTTCATCTGAGGACCGAATCGAATGGTGAGATATCGGTTCATTGCTCTCTTCATTGTTTCCTTCGTGCTAAACTCTTACGCGAACGAGGAGGACAAGACTTCAGAAGTCATCGCTAGAGAAGTACGCCCTTCGCTGGTTACCATCACTCACGATTCACGCCCCGGGCGCGCCGATCGAGAGGGTTCCGGATTCTTCGTCAAGAAAGGGCTCATCGCCACTAATCTTCACGTCATCGGCGAAGCACGAAGGATTCGGGTGACAACCTCTGATGGGAAGGAACTCACTGTGAAGAGTATCCATGCCTCAGATCGCAAGCTTGATCTCGCCCTGATACGAGTCACGGAAGAGAATGTCCCCACACTTCCGCTAGGCAACTCTGACAATATCCCCGATGGACTCTCCGTCGTGGCCATGGGGAATCCTCAGGGGTTTCGTTTCAGCGTGGTAGAAGGTGTCGTCTCCGCTACTCGAGCCATGGAAGGCTATTCGATGATTCAATTAGCAATTCCGATAGAACCTGGAAATAGTGGCGGCCCGCTACTCAACCGACAAGGCCAAGTGATCGGGATCCCGTCACTGAAATCCCAGGTAAGCGACAACATCGGTTTCGCTATGCCGGTGAACGCGCTAAAACTCTTGTTGGAAAGCCCCAATCCCATCCCCATCGAACGTTGGGTAACGGTTGGAAAATTGAACCCACGCCAATGGAAGCCACTCCAAGAAGGAGCAGACTGGCGGCAGCGCGCCGGAACCATTTCCGTCAACGGCAAAGCCGCCGGATTCGGTGGGCGATCGCTTTGCCTTTATCAAGCCCCCCCAAACGAGACAGCCTTCGATGTACAGGTCAAAGTTAGGCTCGATGACGAAGCAGGAGCGGCTGGTCTTGCCTTTGCCTCAGATGGTGGAGATCGACACTACGGCTTTTATCCCAGTGGCGGGCAACTCCGACTCACTCATTTCGCAGGGCCGGATGTGTTTTCCTGGAACATCCTAGCGGACGTTCCCGTTCCATCCTACCGCCAAGGCGAATGGAATCACCTCCGAGTCGTGGTCAACGGAGCCACCATCACTGGCTACGTCAATGGCGATGAAGTCGTCAGTGTCGAGCATGAAGCTCTACGCGGCGGACAGGTTGGCCTCTGCAAGTTCCGCGATACGGCAGCTTCCTTTCAAGCATTCTCGCATGGGGAAGCTGGTGCCGTTGAGCAGATAGATCCGGCTCTCAACGAGGCGCTTAATCAGTGGCTCAAGGAACCCAACGAAGATAGCGTATCAACGTTAGAATCAACACCAAAGATTGCTAAAGCACTTATCGAAGAGAAGGCACGCGCCCTTGAGATACAGGCAGAGAACTTACGAAACTGGTCACTTGACCTACACCGCCAACACGTCATCCAAGAGACAAAGCGTTTGTTAGAAAACAAGAAGGATCATGAAATCGATCTTTTTCATACCGGACTTCTGATCGCACTACTCAATGATCCTAATCTCAACGTGGAAGCTTATCGCAAAGAGTTGGACTCCATGGCAGAAGAAATCCGCAGCTCACTGAAGGAGAATGCGAATGCAACGGAGAAGCTCGCCTCATTGTCAGACTACCTATTTCAGCAACTCGGCTTTCACGGCAGTCGGAGCGACTATTATGCCCGCGACAATAGTTATCTGAACGTGGTGCTGGAAGATCGCGAGGGAATCCCCATCACGTTGTCAGTGCTCTACATGGAACTCGCGCAACGACTTGAAGTCACCGGCCTTCACGGGATTCCATTGCCGGGCCACTTCGTGCTGCAACACCGCTCCGGAGAAGGTAAAAATCAACTGATCGATGTATTTGATGGTGGTAAACTGCTCACCACGGAAGACGCCGAAAACTTAGTGCTCGCGACAACTGGCAGAGATCTCAACGAAACAGATCTCGATCCTGCGGGCAAACGCTCTATTCTCACTCGAATGCTAAGGAATCTCATCGGAATCGACCTGGACTCTGAAGACCCAACCCAAGCAATCCCAGAACTCGACCTCCTCTTAGCCATCGATCCTGAGGATGCCTCTTCGCACCTGAGCAGAGCTCTCCTTCTCTACCAGAGCAATGCTGGGCAGCGCGCCATCGCAGATATCGAATGGTTGTTAGAAAAACAACCTCCCGGTATCCATCTAGATCGTTTGCATGAGTTGCGAGATCGAATCCTTCGCTGAACTACCACTCGCACAGAGAAGCCGTGAAGTCGCGAGATCCATCGCGCAGCCAACCATCAAGTTGCGCTTGCTCTTTTAGTTGCTGGCCCCGTAGTCGAGGCACAGCAACGTAGCTACAAGGAACATCCGAAAGAGCTGTCATGTCTCCCCACAACCGTTCGAACTGAGCCACCGGGAAGATGTCTTCTTGCCCGTGACCCCAACGTTTCTTCACCTCCTTGAGGGTAATATACGTAGGGAGTCGACTACTAAACTCACGGATAGATCGCGCCACTTTGGGTGCGTCACCAAGATCAGCACGTGTTAGACCGAAGCAAGCAAGCATCTGATCAATATCTATCCAGCAAGTGTTCGAGTTGTAATAGGTAAGCTTAAACTCATCTTCCTCACGCGGCATAGAAAGGCCCTCAACTAGCCTTAGGGAACCGTTCACGCGGGCGAGGCCACCACCCCGATCCTCCAAGCGGCGCCGAATCAATTCAAACGTTAGTGCGGCATTCGTACGGCGATGGTATCCAAGCATCGCTGCATCCACATTGGCGCCGACCGTATCAATATTATGCAACATCAGCGTTCTGAGCTGAGGTCGCTGCGAGAGTAGGTCTGCCAGCGTTCCATTGAGCAATAGATTGGGCACTTCATACCAATGCCCCACCGGATGCAGGCACTGCAACGGAACATTATCGCGATAGTCACTCCCTTCACCGGCACCAGAAGCCCAAGCCAATAAGGCTTCGCGCAAACTCGCACGCATCTTCTGCGCACGTTCGTCGAGGCGCTGCTGCGGCATCTCCTCCCACTCAAAGCGGAGATCGCGTTGCATGGGCACTAGGCGCAATCCAATAGATCGTCCTCTCGAAAGGAACACACTATCGCTCATTACATAGTGATCGACGCCATCTAAAAAGCCACGGATAGGTTCGTCCGTCAGGTAGCTTGTCGTGATGACATGAAGCGGCAACATTCCATGAGTGGACCCAGCAAAGCGCGTCTTTGCTAAATGAACCTCAAGGAACGTTCGGTGTCGTCCCTCAAACTTGCAGAAGGGATGCAAAGCCTTCACAACTCCCGCCCCTTCTGTCCAGCGGCTAGCCGCACCTGCTGCGAGGGTGACGACTGCAACTTCTCCATTCGACAGCGCCTCACGGCCAATGGCGTCGTCTTCCGCAGTTGTGGTGATAGTCACATCGCCAGGGCGCACATCTTTGACCTGTGAACTCGCTGCCAAACGATTCTTTGAAAGTCCAATGAGCCCCCTTCGCATGTCCTCCTGAATCCGCTCATGCAAGGGCGGATCAAAACCATTCGCATCTAGCAATTGATCCAGCGAGGACTCCGACGAATTACCATTTAACGAACGTGGAAAGAGGTAGGTAAGAAGCTTGTCCCTTACCTCATCATAGCTCGTATCAGCGTCCGCTCGAATCTCGAACCGTTCCATTTCCGCGCGCCGTTCCTGCGAAAGCGTCCGCGGATCTTCTCGCAAGAGCAATGGCAAGGTCATCGCATAGTATCCTGGAGACATAAGAGCGGCTTCGCCCGTCAGAAGTTCAGAACTACTACCCGCCTCATTGATGCTAAAATCATACACCAACGGATCCATCGCGAAGGGCAACGAGTGCTGGAGCTGTCCCTTCAGCTCAACCATGATCACTTTCATTCGCTCCAAAGCTTCAACCTTTCGACCAGGCTCAAAGATAAACCCCATACCACCACCCGACATCCCGCCGAGCATCCAGAAGCCCCAGAAATCCTTTCCAAATTCAACCTTAACCAAATCGATGAGGCGCTCAGTGAAGAAAGTCGTAGCCCAAGGAATAATCGTCTGCAGCGGCCCAAAGAAATTCTTTGTTGTCAGCTTTCCTAACAATTTAATATTTCCCGACTGTAAGGCTGCAAGGATAGCATCGAACAACTGCATCGACTCCTGTCGCGCCTCCCAGCTCTTGGCAGAGCGAAGTAGGTACTTCTCCGTCACCATCTCGAGAATAGGCCCAACATTCTGCGCCATTCCACCATGGACAAGAACAAGACTATCGCGGAGGCGATCTCGCATTTCACTCGAAATAACATCGGTGCCTAGCAAGGTATGCTGTGGCAACAGACGCCCACGACTGATCCTATATTCGGGATCTCCCTCCCGAGAAGGGCAGCCTTCTATCACTTTAATACCCGGCCAGACTCCGCCGGAATCTTGCCAGCCCCCGCCGGATCCTCCTAACCATTCTCCCAGAATCGCTCGCGCCGCCGTAATGCGTCGCTCTCCCTCGCCAAGAGGCCCTTCTAAAGACCGTGTCTGCCCCGTAGCACGCATACAAACCGCTATGAGACCGCCCAACAAATTCGTAGAAACCGCCAGTCGACTGCCTTTAGGAATATCATTGACACAACTGACCAACTCGAAGCCTCGCCCAAGTCCGACCAATGTCTCTAGCAAGACAGATAAACGCTGTCCTGACCCTTCTAACCCCATAGGAACGATGCCGGAGGCAATGAGGGCCGCCTTCAGAAGCCCAAGGTAGTCCTTCGCAAAGTTGAAGACATCCCCGAGTTCAGTGATCTCCGCGGACACTCCAAGATCGACGCTAGTAAGACGGATAATGGGCTCATCGATCACTCGAAAACGAGCCTCCACCGGTGGCCTGGGGTGAGCGTCTCGCCCATGCACAGCGAGATCAACGGAGATGTTGAGCACGCGAGCCCCACTCGGAAAATCCATTCCAAGGAAGAAGATATCACTCCATGCACTATGTGAAAGATCCATGCGCACAGCGGTGCTCTCATAAATCAACGGATAAGCACTGTTCTCACATTGCAACAGCTCCGACCGAACCTCCAACGGATAGTCTTCAAGCGCCCCAGTCCGGAACATCCATTGGTTTCCGCGGACAGCCCGAACACTCGATTGCACCTGGTCCGCCAGATTCTGCAACGCCAGTTCGTAGTATGTCTTAGCCAATGCGCTACTAATCGCGTCCGAGTACCCGGCAGAGGCCTGATCATCTAAGAAATGGTCCAAGGCTTCAGAAAATCGTCTTTCTAGCAAATGCGCGTACGCCTCAAAGGAGACTGCAGCGCCGTCTTTTGACGTTTCTTCCAGCTTCGCAGGGAGGTAGAATCGGTAAATTGCATAAAGGAAGAAGAGGGCACGAACGCGCTCGTAAAGGTTCTCACTCTCCCGTCGGAAAAGATCCAGACTCTTGCACTCGGCAATCAACTCATCAAAGCTAAGCACTTCGCAAATAGCTTCCAGAGAGGTGTCTCTTGTCTCACGGTCCGTCGCCGTGATGATGTCTCTTAGCTTTAAAGACACAGTCAATTCTTAGATATCAGATTCATTTCCAGCGTTTCTTTGACTGTTTCGCGCAAGAAGATCCGTAATCGTTGAAAGAACCTCATCGCGATACTGCCCTGATAAACTCACCGCAAGTTGCCCTATCAGAAGACCATGACGGAAATCGAGGTCATAGCGTCGCCCTTTCATAACCTGAGCCAGGTAGCGCCCACGTCTAGAAAACTCGTGTAATGAAGCAGAAAGATCGAGTTGCTCATTCGGCCCAAGGGCGTTCGCCCTCTCGTCCAAGAGAGCCATCACAGCAGGCTGCAAGACATGCATGCCAAAGAACGTGAGGTAGTAGCCATGACGAAGGCCAGGCGTCATCAAATTCTGCTCGGCTTCAGTCGGGGTCGGTTTTTCTAAAACCGCATTCACCTCGTAGAGGTCCCTACTCGCATCAAAGAGAGTCCCACCAACGGTTCCAAAATTGCGTAGACGCCCCTCATGCGTCGGCTGCACCGTTGAAACCACACAGTCCTCTTCCTCAGCGATTCGCACCAACTGACTCGCACACGTCTCGGCATTTGGATCGTCGCTCACGTAAACGTGATCGCTCACCATGAGGAGGAAAGGATCGTCTTTTACATAGTCAACAGCACTAAGCACGGCGTGCCCGTAGCCACGCGGTTCCAGCTGTTCGATAAAGGTGATCTCGGCGCTGACATCATCCATGGCGTCTCGGTAGAGTTCGGCCGTTCCCGGCCTCACGACGATACCGATCTCGTCAATACCCGCAGAAGCGGCTTCGTCTGACAGGAGCCCTAGAACCTTACGGTTTCGCCCTTGGCCATCGACCATCGTTTGCAGCGGCAAGTGACGTTGCCTCTCACCAGCCGCAGTGATTACAGCCTTTCTAATTCCCATAATCGTTAATAATCCGGTTTTTGCGAAATTCAACCTCCCTCAAAGCTCGAGGAGAATTTCTCAAAATAAACCGAAACAAACCGACGCTTTTCGCGTGGTAACCCTACGGGAGGACAAAATCTTTCGTGTCGCGTCAACCGCCGAGTTGTCCCTTCATCACCTCACCATAGGTGATTGAGGGGATTACTTGGTCGCCACAAGGCTTTCGATCACGGCATCCGTAGCCAGCAGCCTCTCGGACTCCTCAAGAAGCCAACTGGCATGCATGAAGGGCTCATAGCTGACGTCTTGCCACCTGATCTTGCCTGTGCCGTCTACAAGGAATGTGCCATGAAGAGCCTGGTCCTCGAACTCGTCGTAGGCGCGAAAAGCTTTGAACCCCGCATTCTCAGCGTCTGAAACCAGCGGAAACGGAAAGGGATTCTCGCCTTCGCCCTGCTGGAAGGTCTTGGCCAGACCCTCCACAGTATCCGTGCTCACCGCTACGATCTCTATACCTGCCTCCCGATACTTGTCAGCCTCGGGAGCAAACGCATTCAGCTGTTCCATACAGTGCGAACAACCGCGGCCCAAATAGTAGATCACCAGCACCGGTTTGTTGGAAAACTTGGTTGAGTCAATGACCTCTCCATTTGCCTGAGAAAACTGCCATTCCGGCGCCGCCGAAGGCGACCAGCGGAATGGGCCTAAATCATCGAGGTCAGGTCGATCAATCAAGTCGTCCTGCTCATCTTGAGCAAGCCGCCAGTCCTCAGGAAACTCCAGTTCCTTGGCAATCTCACTGAGGGCGACCATCGGAGGGCTCTCGACATCCGCCGTGGCAGCCAACTTGCGTAGCGATTCCATCTCTCTCTTCACGGTGTCCTTCTCGCCTAACTGCTTGAGCGTTCGAATATAGTTCGACTTCATGACGACAGGGTTACGTTTGCCATCTACCTCCCGCTTGAGAATCTCTGCAGCTTTCTCCCAGTTCGCCAGCTCCATGTGAAGACGAGCTTTATCGATCGCTAACAATCCTTTCGCCTTGTCGAGTTTCTCACGGGCCACTTTTGGACGTTCCGTAAGGACAGCAAGATGCGCTTCGAGATGCCCTTTGTATGATTGGCAGGCTTTGACAATGGAATCATAGGGCTTGCGCGCCCCTTTCTCCGCCTTCTTGATGGCCTCATCACGCTTCTTCTCGTCTTCCTCATCTTTCTGCTTCTCCTCCGCCTTCGTCTGAGCAGCTTCCCCAGCCTCGTCTCGCTGAGTCTCATAACCTGACAAGAACTCCTCAAGGGCAGCGATCTCGCCACGACCTTGATCCAGCTCACCCTTGTAGAAATAGGCCATCCCACGATAACGATACCTATTCGCCTGCATGAGAGGATCATCTGTGGCCGCAAGCACCGAGGTTTCACTCAGGCGAAGAAGCTCGTCCCAAAGCGCGTAGTCGTTGAGCAATGCCCAAAGCCGCTTGCGCCCCTCCCTAAAGGGAGTGCCACCAGCATCGTAATACTCTGTCTCGCCCAGCTTTTTAAACTTCGCAGGCCTCGGCAATTCTATCAGATTTACAGCAAGACTAATCGCCTCATCAATTCGCCCCAAGAAACCAAGATTCTCCGCACACCATCCGTTATTGTGCGCATAGTTGTGGATCTTGTGAGGCATGACATGATCGCGCATCATGTGGGCATGGTCCACGCGGCCGGATGCGGACTGCTGATAGACAGCATCCTCATAACGGTGAGTCTTGGAGTAGGTGTGTCCCGGCATGTGCCACATGTGGGCAATCCCAGGAGCAGACTGCCCGCACCGTGCCGCTGAAGGAAGCGCTTGCTTCACTCTCTCATTATCCCACAAATGAATCTTGTAGTGATGAACAGGATGCATAGGCTTCGCATCGAGTACTTGCTGAATCATCGCATCCACTGACAGGTGACTGGAAACCGGCAACCCTTTGCGGCCATTGTACCAAATCTGCTGAGCAGCGAGCGCACGAGCTTCAATATCTTCTGAAAAACGCAGCGCAATGTCTTCGTAGTCCCGCACCAGTTCACGATGACGCTTCTTAGCATCCTTCTCGCCGCCATGGTAGAAACGGTGCAGCGATTTCAAGTAGAGGCGCTCACGTTCTGTAAGCTTCTCGCTCTCGAGAGCTTCCTCTACTTCCTTCATGAATTCCTTGGCACGCTTGCCGTTGTTCACATTCGACATCGCCAACCCCCAGTAGGCCATCTGACAGGTCGGATCTAAATGGAGCACTTGGCGAAAGCTACGCTCGGCTTCGAAGTACCAGAAGCCATGAAGCTGACCAACGCCCTGATTGAAGAAGGCTTGCGCCTTCTCATTCTTCGTCGAGACGGGGAAGCTGATGTCACCCGTGGTATCCATCAAATAAGCCTGCTGACGCGGCCCCTCGTTGAAACTCTCGCCGTGATACGAGTGGCCAGGAGTCGCCTCCTCCGCAGCGAGAACTGCAGTTGAGAGGATGAAGCAGGTGGAAAAGACAGAACGGATCGTCATGGCAACGATGAAACACCGTATTACTCGAGTCGTTCACGCATTTCTTGCCAACCGCTCAGCATACAATATGCATCCCGTGTGACTATCACCACGCCTGAAGGCTTAGAGATCCCAAATCAACCGTTCGAAGGATATATCTTCGACAATGATGGCACACTCGCGCTGTCGATGGCCTTACATTTCGAAGCCTGGATCCATGCTTACAAGAAGAACGGGGCCACCTTCACCCTGAACCGCGACTTTGCACAATCTCTCGCCGGAGTGTGCATGTTAGAAACCGTCCGCCGTGTAAACGATCACTTCAGCGAATCGCTCGATCCCGAGCAAGTGGTCGCCGATCAGGAGGCTTTCTATCGAGACAATCTCCACCGCGTTTCGCCAAATCCACCCGTCGTTGACTTAGCCAAACGCGTGGCAGCCACCCACCCGGTCGGTGTCGCTTCAGGTGGCGTCTGGGAAACAGTCACTAAGACCCTAGAAGCCATCGGTCTCCGCGAACTATTTGAGGTCGTGGTCACCCAAGATCAGGTCGAGAATAGCAAACCAGCCCCAGATCTCTTTCTTGAAGCCGCCAAACGGATGGGCGTCGAACCTAGTAAATGCCTCGTCATTGAAGACGGCCAACTAGGCATTCAAGCAGCCGAAGCAGCCGGCATGCACTCAGTACTCATCGAGGGCGGTTAAGAAGATTCCTAGTCCTTGGGCGTGTTCAATGACCACCGCTACACTCATCGGGCGGGTGGTTAGGTATTTAGTTTGACCCGCGATAAGAAGAACGGATACGAGCAATAAGCTCTCAAGCTCTCCTCGGTGCGAGCAACCAGATTGACTTGAGCCTAACGATTCGCGATACCCGATAGTTTGAAGCACGACATCATATAAGCGCTGTAGCCATTCTCCTCATGATCGCCGCCCACATGGGTAGCTCGAAAGCAGCCGTTACCATCTCAGGCTTCCAACTGATCAAATCCGAACTTTCCTTCGACGTTAACGGAAGTTTGCCCGCTCAAATGCCAGCCTCGCTTCCGTCTGGCATCTTTCTTGTGAATCCTAACGTTTCTGCTTCACCCGGATTTGCGCTGGGAAGCTTCATAAAATCTGGTAGCGATGTGTTTACAGTTAGGCAGCCCCTACGCTTTTCGCTCAACCCGATCGAGACCGGAGGAAGCGCTTGGGGAGACTATTTCTTCATAGCTTTTGATTCTGACCTTTTCGGAAATCGCCGATAGAAAAAAGAACGCTCGGAGTCATTGGTCCGAGCTCTCTGTCGTTGTCGATCGGTCCCACTACCACCGCCTAGGTCATTTCAGCCGAAGGGAACGTTCCCGGTGCGATTCGCCATTTGAGAAAGCAGTGACAGGAGGATCAGCGTAGGCGTTTTGCAAACCTCAATGCTTTTCAGCTATCGTCGCTTATCTTGTGACATCAAGATGAGGGAGAAGCGCATGGCACTACTTGGAAATACCTACATGAAGAATGAGCGCCTTTCTTTGCGACAGTTGGCCTGGACGATCATCCCATGCCTGATTTCCGCGTGTTCTACCTCGACTGACCCAGCGATTTACCCTGGGTCTGCGCATGAGCTACAGGCTTTCACCGTTGGCCAGGTGCTTCCTCTCAGAGTTTCCCAGATCATGGCAGGTCAGCCGGCAGTGGGCAAAGACCAGATCGCCTACAAGACAGGCCGATTCGATGGCGTCTACTGGCCCTCAGACGTTCCTCCAAGCCTCAATGGCGATCTTAAGCCTGGTCACTGGTACAGCATCGATCAGAAAATGTTTGAGGACGTGGCCGAATCAAATGGCCAAGTCGCCCGCAACGATCAGACCGACAACTACGGAGAAGTCTACGAGGTCGCCGTCGATAGAAAAACTGCCGATGGCAAGGATGCCAACCCTGGCGATCCAAATCATCCGAGCACATTCTACTCGGTTCGTTTCAAGAGCGGGTCTGGCGGCAAATTGGACGGCAAAATCATCTCGCCAGGAAATGATCGCGACTCCATGAAAACCGTGGTGAGAGGCCCTGACAAGAACTTCTACCTGACCGATGGACACCACACCACTTTGGCCTTCAGCGAGATGAAACACGGCAGAAACCACGGCAAACGGCGCGGAGAGTTTACCTATTATCTCGTGCTCGATAAAGATTATTCCCGACTCGAAGATTCAAACAACAGCGGATCAGCCATGGACGAATTCTGGGTCAAGGCAGCGAACGACGGTCAGGTGTGGCTCAAGAAGCTAAGAAAAGCTAAGCCCGGTTACGCTTATCTGCCCGGTGTTGAAGGATCACCGAACACTTACCAAGTCACTTCAGTCGATTTGAAACGGTTCCAGGGTTCGCTGCCGACGGAGATGAAGCTCAGAGAATTCGCAGATGATCCTTACCGAGGAATACTCTACTTCTGCCGCGACATCGGATGGAACAAACCCGAACGGGGTCCTGGCAAGAACCTACCGTTTTTAGAATTTTATTGGGCCGAGCACATCCAGACTGCGATCGAAAGCGGCGAGCATCAACTCGATCTTCATACCAAGGAATCGATCTA
>JAACDM010000490.1 GCA_009936795.1 Verrucomicrobiaceae bacterium
CAGGCGTCATGTGCAGGTCGGCCGTAGTGATGTTGCCTGGGAAACCTTCTGGATGGGTCACGATATTCTGAATCGAATTCAGCGTTCCCTTGTCCGTATCCCATTGCCAAACGCCAACGCCGGGCTGTTTGCGTTCGTTGGTGGTGTAGGCCAGCGAAAGATTGGGATGAAAGATCAAGTGTCGAGGTTGCCGCGCCTCATCGGCACCCGTAGGACCAGTAGCGAAGGGCGGTTCGTTCGGCTCTGCCGTTCCCACCTGGGCCATGAAGTGGTTAACGAAGACCTTGTTAGGACCTGTTGCCGGGACGAGCAGCCAGTGATTGTCCGGTGAGAACACTGCACTGTGTGCTCTTTTTTCCAGATCCAACGATTGAACCAACTCACCTTTATAAACGGGATCAATCTTCCAAATAGACGCCTTTCCAGGGCCATAGTGATTACCGGCAAGGAACTCGCCGTTGTTATCGGTCATAAGGTAGCCAGGCCGTTGCAAGACCTGCGCACGGTTGGCGAGTTCCAGTTTACCTCTCTTCCCAATTTGCAGCGTGGCAATTGCCGAGGATTGCTTTTCCCCATCTGGAGTCGCAGCCACGGCATACATTAACTTGCGATTGGGAGCGAAAGTAAATGGCCCTGCTCCGGCTAGAGGCAGTTCCTGAAGAAGCGACAGCTCACCACTTTCCTTGTTCACTTCAAACATTGTTAGCTGATCACCGGCGGCCAAATAGAGTCGCTGCTCGGAATCACGTGGATCTCCATCCCGCGGTGCAGGATCGGGATTGGGCATGTCTTTCAACACCGCAGCAAGACGCTGGCGTGCCTCACGGCTAGTATCAGTATCGGTGGAAGCAAGAATGGGCGTCTGTTCCAATTTGTCGTTAGGGACGTCATAAAGTTTGCCGTCGCTATAGAGCTTGTAGCGTTTGTCGCGCGCAAATCGGATCTTCCTGAACTGATCCTTGTCCCAGCCGGGCCGCGGGTCGTAATGACAGAATACCCACGGACGTACTCTATCAGCGTTGCCAAACAATTGAGGATAGAAACTGATGCCATCCAGATGGGCTTTATCAGTGATTGGATGCCCGGCAGCTTCCATCACCGTCGGTAGAAAGTCCGTTGAGTCGACGAGGTTATCATTGAGGCCAGGCGTGATCTTTCCCGTCCAACGAATCGTCAAGGGAACATGCGTGCCGGCGTCTGTGGTACGACCTTTGCCGCCGACGACGGGGCCACTCGTGGTCTGCGACGTGATCTTCCGGTGGGTGCCATTGTCGCTGTAGAAGATGATCAGCGTGTCCTCACCAAGGCCTAGGTCATCGACCTGCTTGACGATACGGCCCACACACTTGTCCATGTAGGCAACCATGTCGGGGAAATGGCGAACGTGTTCGGTTTCATGAGCTTCCTTGTTCAACCAATCGGCACTGTCTGGGGTAGGTACGAACGGGCGGTGTGGCAGTGCCATCGCGTAATAGACAAAGAAGGGTTTCTTATCGTCCTTCTTCCGCTTGATGAAATCATTGATGAACTCGACCCAGTGATCTGGCCCGTACTTGCCCTTGAGTTCCTTCAAGAGCTCTCCGTTTTCGTAGAAGGTTGGATCGGCAAATCGCGAGCCTTTTTCTTCGGTGTGCCAAGCGTGAAAGAGACTGTATTCATCAAACCCCGCGTCAGCGACATTCATACCCTTGCCACGACGCAAATGGGATCCGGGATAGCTTGGCGGGTCGTAGCTTTGCAGTTGCCATTTCCCGGCGATGCACGTGCTGTATCCCGCCTCCTGCATATAGTGGCCAAACGTCTTCACTTTTGGGGCGAGCGTGCCGAAGTAGAGCCAATTCCGGTTGTTGTACTTGCCAGTCATTAACTGGACACGCGAATTCGTGCACAGTGGTTGGGCATAGGCGTGGCGAAACTTGATACCTTGCGCCGCCAGCTGATCGATCGTTGGCGTCTTGTAGCTTGTTCCGCCATAACATCCAAAGCCCTCGACGCCGATGTCATCGGCCATGATGAGGATGATGTTTGGACGGTCCTTGGCCCACACCGAGATGAGAGCACTTGCCAGAGCCAGGAAGACAAGAAATATGGGGCGGTGACGTGGTCGTTGCATCAAGCCATTGAAAGACGAGCTTCTCGATTCGCCCAGTATTATCATTGTGGGAATCATCATTCACACCAATGCCAGTTAATTTAGAAGACCGATCAAGGTGACTCCTATTGTGTGAACGGATGCTGGCATCCAAGCTTTGGAGCCGTGCATCGGTGGGCGTAGGGATATTCAAGAACCTCAGAGCCATCACCATTACTTAGATTGCGATTTGACGCGAATGAACACGATTTCTTGCGGAACCCGATGTTCACGATTTAGAACTAGGGTATGTATCGTCGCACGCTGGGTGTCTTTCTCGCTCTTGTAGCTATCACAATTGGTAATGCTGCTCCCCCAGATCCTTCCGTTTTTGAAACGACGACCTGGGCAGAAGCTCCTCTGCTGACGAACCCGACGTCCATTTCCTTCGATACCCAAGGCCGGCTCTACGTGGCGGAGACGGAGCGTCGAGCTGCCGTTGATGTCGACATTCGGTCCCACAAGCCGTGGATCATGGAAGACCTCGCCAATCAATCCGTGGATGAGTTGAGAGCGTTCGTCCGACGCAAGTTTGCCCCGGAGAACAGCGAGGCGAATCGGAAGTGGCCCAAGGATTTAAACCGGGACGGACGTCATGACTGGCATGATCTGAAGGAGATCACTGATACGCTGCGTGTATTAGAGGACACGGACGGCGATGGTATGGCGGACAAATCCACGCTCTTTGCTGATGGTTTCAATGAAGAAATCACGGGCGTGGCTGAAGGTGTTCTTTGGCATGAAGGCGATGTCTACTACACCATCTTTCCCGATCTCTGGAAACTTCGCGATACGGATGGCGACAGTATCGCCGACGAACGTGAGTCCATGTTTCGGGGATTCGGGGTGCATGCCGCGTTTGATGGTCATGATATTCACGGTTTGACGGTGGGACCCGATGGGATGCTCTATTTCTCAGTCGGCGACAATGGAACCTCTGTGATGACCAAGGAGGGCGAACGGCTTCATTATCCTAACCAAGGAGTCATCTTGCGTTGTCACTACGACGGAAGCGGGCTCGAAGTCTTTGCTTATGGATTACGTAATCCGCAGGAAATTGCCTTTGATGATTATGGCAACCTCTTTACCGTGGATAACGACGGGGACATGCGAGGCGAGCGGGAGCGCGTTGTTTATTTGGTGGAGGGAGGAGATTCCGGATGGCGTACGAATTGGCAGTTTCGGACCGAAGGCTGGTCGAAATATACCAAGCAGCCCACCTACAATCCCTGGATTGATGAACGGATGTGGGTGCCCCAGGAGCCTCGGCAGCCGGCCTACATCACGCCGCCACTAGCCAATTACTCGATTGGTCCGGGAGGCTTCAAATACCATCCTGGCATTGGCCTCAACGATGACTACCGAAATTTCTTCTTTCTCGTGCAGTTTCCAGCCGAGGTGGTAAGCGCGTTCCGCTTGGAGCCCAAAGGCGCTTCGTTTGAGATGGCGGATGAGCATCCTTTTCATGAGGGCCTGATGATTAGCGCTGTGCACTTTGGCAATGATGGCGCATTTTACATGGCGGATTGGGAGGGGAAATGGCAGCCAAACGACAAAGGCTCGATCAAGAAAGTCGATGACCCACGAGAGGTTGGCAGCCAACTTAGGAAAGAGTTAGAAGAACTTCTTGAAGCAGACCTGAAAGGAGCTTCGAGAGAAGAATGGCTAGGCTACCTTGGCTATCCCGATCAGCGAGTGAGGCAGCGCGCTCAGGCGCACGTGGTTCGTGAGAAACTGGCCGAACCGCTGATGCAGATCGCTGAGTCCCAAGAAGCGAACCAACTGGCCCGCATTCACGCACTCTGGGGGTTGCAACAACTGCGGGGCGAGGGCGTTGAGCACTTTCTCGAACGCCTGCCTTTCCAAGACTCCGACAGCGAGATCCAAGCTCAGTGTGGGAAAGTGGCCGGGAATCTGAAGCTCCAAGCCGCCGCGCCGTTCCTGACGGAGCAACTGAAGCATTCGTCTGGCCGGGTGAGGTTCTTCGCCGCCATCGCCCTGAGCAAGATGCAACCCGTCTACTCGCCAGCCTTTGAGGCTTTGGTAACAATGATCGAGGAGAACAACGGAGAGGACGCCTACCTGCGTCACGCCGGAGCCATGGGGCTGCGTGCCTATGACACCACCTATGGATTGTTAGGGCATCCTTCTAAAGAAGTGCGTCTAGCTGCAGTGGTGGCCCTGCGCAAAGAGCGTGAATCAGCGGTTGCTGCGTTCCTGTGGGATAGCGAATCCGAGATTGTGGAAGAAGCGGCTCGTGCGATTCACGATGATTTCTCGATTCCTGAGGCCCTCCCTATGTTAGCCGCGACGCCGCCGACGACCAACGAAGGACTCACCCGTCGCATCCTCAATGCGAACTTGAGAGTTGGAAACAAAGTGGCTGCGCAGCGTCTCATCGATTATGCGCTCGATTCGGCGATGGCGCCTGCACTGCGGTTGGAGGCTGCGTTGTGTTTGGTCCATTGGAATGCCGATCCGTATCTCGACCGTGTCACTAGCCGAGTACGTACCCTCGGGAAACGTGAGCCACACGGGCGTCGCCTTCTTGAGCGGCACTGGCCTGTGCTCATGGCTTCGGCAGATCCAGAGCTTCTACGAGGGCTCACACAGTTGGCTGACCGGCATGCTTTGCCGGTTGATCTCCAACTGATCGAGGAGATTGCCATGAATGAGTCACGTTCTGCTAGTGTGCGTGCGCAGGCGTTGGAGCTTCTTCATGCTCGCGATTCTGCACAGATCACCGAAGCGTTGACCAACGCGCTGGCCAGCGATCAGGCCGCCCTTCGTATCACTGCTCGGAGGCTGGCTGCCACCGTGAACGCGGAAGTCTTCTTTGACCACATCGTGCCCAGCTTAGAACGGATGACCCTGCCAGAGCAGCAGGCCTTGTACCAGGTGCTCGGTCAGACGGAGGACAGGCGTGCAGCTCTCGTTCTTCGAGAGGGTCTTGAAGCAGTCCTTGCCGGCAAGGCTTCCCCAGAGCTCCATCTCGATATTATCGAAGCAGCCAAGAAACACGACGCCCTGAAAGACAGTGTCGCTACCTATGAGTCCAGCCTTTCCTCTAACGATCCTTTGGCTGCCTATCGAGTCGCGCTTCATGGTGGAAGCGCTGATCGAGGGCGTGAGATCGTCTATGAACACGTTAGTGCTCAGTGCCTTCGCTGTCACAACATTGATAGCGAAGAACATCAGCTAGGCCCCAATCTAGGGGGCGTAGGGAAGCGGCTCAATCCCGAGCAATTGCTAGAGTCCCTTGTCTTTCCCAATGCAGCGATCGCCGATGGCTTTGAAATGGTTGCGCTCAAGCTCAAGAATCGCGCCGAAGCCATTGGGGGAACGGTGATCTCTGAGGATGACAATCGATTCGTCGTCGCTCAAGTGAATGGCGACCAGATGACTATCGACAAAGCGTCCGTGGTCGAAGAACAGCGTCTATCGGTTTCTTCTATGCCTCCGATGGTCGGCGTCCTCACCATGCCTGAGGTACGAGATGCCGTTGCGTATCTGCAGACCTTGAAGTAGAGGGCGATGAGATCCAACCCGTCCCGATGACGGTGGAGAAATCGCTGCCTTCCACGCTTGAGGTCGAACTCCGAAGTCGGTAAGAAGACCCATGAGGAGTCTTCTGCTACTGTTTGGTTGCCTGGTGCTTTCGGTCACGTCTGCCGTGTCCGAACTGCGTGTGTCTAATATCTTTGGGGATCACATGGTCATCCAACGAGATCAGCCAATTCGCGTTTGGGGTTGGGCAGAACCGGGAGCTTCCGTTAGAGTAATCTTTGCCTCGCGAGATCTCACCGTGAAAGCAGATAGAGACGGAGCGTGGTCTGTTGAGCTGGAAGGGCTGTCGGCTAGTAGTCAGCCGCATCATCTGGCTGTCACATCGGCCAAAGAAAGTGTGAATTATGACGGGATTCTTCTCGGAGATGTTTGGGTGTGAGGAGGGCAGAGTAACATGGAAGACGTCTTAGAAGACATCTACCATGGTGATGCCGAGGTGGCGGCGGCGAACTACCCTAAGATCCGTCTCATGACGATCCCCCAGGCTGCGGCGCAGGAGCCCTTGCCTGACATTGCGCGGCTAAACGAATTCAACGCGTGGACAAATCGCTACGAGCAGAAGGGAAGTTGGTCTGCGTGTACCCCGAAATCGGTAAGGCGCTTCTCAGCTATTGGTTATATCTTCGGACGGCGTCTACACCAGGTGTCTGGCATTCCGATCGGATTGATCGATGCCTCGTGGGGCGGCACGACCGCCGAGGCATGGACGTCGAGGGCAACGTTGTCGTCCATGCCAGAGGCGGAGCCCCTGTTGGATGAGTGGGAATCCAAGGTGAAGGCCTACGACGCTGAAGCAAGCTTGCAACGGCGGATTGAAAA
>JAACDM010000061.1 GCA_009936795.1 Verrucomicrobiaceae bacterium
CCGCAAGGTCAGCAACCGCCTCGCCACGGCCCTGCGCATGGCCGCCCAGTCATTTCATCGATCGAAATCCTCTTTGGGTGACTGGTTCCGCCGCATCCGCGCCAAGCTTGGGACCAAAGCCGCCGTCACCGCCGCCGCACACAAACTGGCCCGCATCCTCTACGCCATGGTCAAACACCGCACCCCCTTCGACTCCGACCGCCTCGGCAATCCCGAACAAAGTCGCGCAAGAAAAGAGCGCTTCCTGCACGGCCAAGCCGAGCAACTTGGGTTCACCTTGACTCCGGTAGAGGGGGAAGTTTCATAAGAGTCGGCGGACGGACTGACCGTCTACTCAACCGGCAGCAGCAAGAATTGGGACGACGAGACTGAATGCTGGTTGGAGAGCCACTGGCGCTTTCAGCCACTCGGCATCCCCTGGCAGGCAGTGCAGAGCGTCGAAGCGGGCTCCGCCGAGCGCCGCCTTCCCGCGCCCCCCCTGAAGCAACGATGAACCCACCAGCCGCCGACGCTCTGGTCATTCGGCTCGCCGTGGAACCCTCGATCAACCTCAACGACTATTACTTCTCGTCACAGGGCTACGAAAAGGCGGATCTCATCGGCCTCTCGCGCGAGGAATGGAACGAAAGCGACCTCTTCAGTCACATCTGTGTCCCTCGGAAAGATCTCACCATCGATCTGCTGGATGCACTCGACCTCGTCACCACACTTTCGGAGCAACATCGCGAGACCTCCCGACGGGAAAACCAGGGCTATGAACTTCCCGAGCCTCGTCGGCATAAGGCAAATGCCCTGACCCGTTGGCTGCTGCGTTGCCTAAAAAGGCGCCTCAAGGAATAGCCCACACGATCACGCCACGCCACGCCACGCCAGGCCAGGCAGGGGTTCAAGCCTTCAGCGCCCCAACCTCTAGATTGCTGCGGCGCAGGCGATCGATATTCAGTAGTAGAATGTTGCGCATCACCTTGCCGTGGATCTCAGGAAACTCCTGCTGCAACCGAGACAGGTTGTCGACCGATAGCGTGTAGCAGGTAATCGCCTCGCCGGCCCAGACATCGGCAGAACGCCTGCTACCATCGACGACGGCGATGTCGCCAAAACAAACGCCGGCGCCGAAGGAACTGATTCGACGCTTACTCTCCGAGTCCTCGCCGACGCGATGGAAGATACTCACCGAGCCTTTGGCCAAGAGGTAAATCTCGTCCGGCTTATCGCCCTGCCGGATGACGCGCGAACCCGCCTTCAGCCCAACCATTTCCAACATGCCCTCGATCGTCGACAACTCGGCTGCCGTGAGGTCGCGGAACAGGTCGAAGTCGTGAAACGGCACCAGCTCATCGACCAGAGGGCGGTCGACATGGGCGGCGATGATTTCATCTTCACAGGCTTCCAGTGCGACATCGAGATCCTTGTAGAATCGCACCCCGCCCTCGAGCCCGGAAAAGCGTTCGTGATCTACCCGATGGCCCTGGTCGACGATCACCAAGCGTTTACCGGAATCGACCAATTGCTTGGTCATCGACAAGAGCAGGCCCAACGTGGCCTCATCAAAGAGTCCGACCCGATTGAGATCGAACACGAAGACCTCGGTCTCGTCCGCGCGCTCGGTGGTCGCCCGAATGACTCGCTCGAGAGCCGAAAAGAAGATGTCCCCCTGCAACTCGATCACTGCGACCACGGCGCCGTGCTCCCGAACCGCGTCGTGATGGACCTTACGACGCTGGCAACGGGAGCCCACATGCGACAGGTTGTAGATCCGCCGAATGACCTGGTCCGAGATCACTGGCACATTGAAGAGGTGCAAATTAAATCGTCTTGAGAGCTCACTGAAGACCCGCATGCCACGCACGCTGTTGCCTTTTGGGTCGAGGCGAGGCGAAAACCCCGCCACTCCGAGTTGCCCCGGCAGCACGCCCATCACGCCTCCACCGACGCCGCTCTTCGCCGGCAGGCCGACAGTGAAGATCCACTCACCGGAGTAGTCATACATGCCACAGGTACTCATCACGCTGAGCACTCGCTCGATGTTGGACGACTGAAGCACCCGCTCGCCGGTCAACGGATTGACCCCCCCGTTCGCGAGGCAGGAAGCCATCACCGCAAGATCACGACAGCTCACGAGGATGGAACACTGCTTGAAGTAGACCTCGACCGCTTCCTCCACCGGATCGTCGAGCATCTCGAAATTTCGCAACAGGTTGGCGATGGCTCGATTGCGAAAACCTGTCGTACTTTCCGAACGGTACACTGAATCATCGACCGGCAAATCTCGACCCGCGAAGCGGGAGTAGTGCTCAAGGATCCGACCGAAGCGTTCATCAAAGCCCTCGCCCGAAACCATCCCCGTCGAAGCGATCGCCCCGGCGTTGATCATTGGATTGAGAGGGCGCCCAGTCTCCGGGTCGAGACTGATCGAATTGAAGGCTTCACCCGACGGTTCGACACCGATGCGCTTTTCGACGACCTCGATACCGTGCTCGTCCAACACCATGCCATAGGTGAAAGCCTTCGAAATCGACTGGATGGTGAACTCCTGAAGGGAGTCTCCCACCTGGTAGCAATGCCCATCCGTTGTGAAGACCGAAATGCCAAAGGACTCCGGGTCGACATTGGTCAGTTCCGGAATGTAATCCGCAAGTTCGCCTTCTTTGCAGTCCCGGTAGTGCTGGAACAGCTCCTCGATGATTAGTGAAATGGTATTGTCCATGCGTCGGCAGGTCTCGGCTAACAGGGCCATCGGCTTTCCGATTGGGCCCACAACCCACCCCCAGCATGACGGACCTTGCCGTTATCCAAAGCACAGAAAGCACAGAAAGCACAATTCGTACCGTACGCCGCTGCCGCCCGGCGACTACTCTTCCTCGAGATCGAGGAAGTCGCTCACCTTCAGCATGTAGCCAACACCGACTGTTCACTGAACCCCCTCCAATCCCTAGCACAATGCAGCGAATCTGACCCCCTAGACGAAAAGAATTTTCCTAGCAGTTCGCTATTCCGGATGCGATCGGAGTGCGGCTTGAAATACCAGTGGTGTTGCAGGAAGACGGCGGCACCTATTTCGTCGAGGTAAGTAATGCCTCGGGAAGCGATCGTAGTCGAAATATCCGTCTAACGACCACAGCACTCCCCGTAAGTTTTCCAGATGAAGCACAACCCAAAATTGAACCCTGGCAGGCCCGCTATCGGCAGCTTCGACCGGGTGGATTCAGAGTTGGACATGCGCGGAACCGTGCCATGGTAGCGCTAGTTTCGCTCGTCCATGCAAGAAATCCCTTACAATCACCAGCGCGGCAACATCCCGGCATCGATATCGATGATCCCCTTGTTTGCCCAGCTTAAGGAAGCCACTCTCGAGGAACTTCTCGGACACGCCAGCATCGTGCAGCTGGACGCCGGTGAGACCTTCCTCAAAGAAGGTGGGCGGGCGACAGGGCTGTTCATCATCCTTAAAGGTAAGTTCGAGGTCTCAAAAAACGGGCGAGCCGTGGCCACCCTGGCGAAAGCTGGCGAACTCTTGGGCGAGATGAGTTTCATTTTGAACCAACCGCACCAAGCCAACGTCACCGCCAAAAGCCAAGCGACCGTTTTCAAAATCGATTCCCACGTGATGGACGCGCTGCCCGATGATCACTACGACCATTTTCAGGGCACGATGTATCGCTACCTCACCAAGCTTCTTGCCGAGCGCTTGATGAAGACCTCGGAGCAGTTGACCAGGTCGCAGTCCGAGGACATCTACTACCTCTAGACCCGACGTCGCTTTTCCCTGTGGGACCTGAGCTTTTGTAGGGCTCATCGACTCCCAGCCCGCTCCAACCTGAATAAAACGTCAGTTAAAGAGGCCAATTTCGGTCGCCAGGTGACTTTTTCTCCCGATGGGTCTACCGTAGGCTCTTCTACCATGGCCTTGCGTCCCGACAGTACCTCTCATTTTCGAGTGACCGCCCTCCTGCTCCTCGCGCCTGTCTGCAGTGGCCATGAGCTTTCCATAGAAGCTGGCTCAGAGGCCGTCTCCCTTTCTTGGCAGCCCACATCAATCACACCAGTGGGGCGGACCCCAATCTACCCAGCGTACGAATTGCAGCGCAGTCACGATCTCGCGATCTGGGAAACGGTTCTGAGCACCCAAGACAACCCCCTAAAGGCGCCTGCGGAGCGAGTCGAACTCGTCCACGACCTCATTCCAAATGGGCCCACCTTTTTTCGCCTTCGATTCCAGACAACCTTGATGGGCACCGATCTATCGGGGGCCGATCTTCAAGACAGTCCTTTGGGAGGCATCGATTTTTCGGGCGCCGACTTGGCCGGCGCGGCATTGCAGAACGCCCGTCTGACGGGTTCCAATCTCACGTCGGTTGACCTTCGCGGGGCGAACCTTGAAGGGGCCGATCTCAGCGAGGCGATCCTCTTCGATGTCCTGATCGATGACCAAACGATCATCGACGCCGAAACTCGACGCCGGATTGAAGGAGCCGACGTCGAAACCAGCATCGTGATCAACGAAGTCCGGGCCTCGGGAGATGATGAGATCGAGCTCTACAACCGGGGCGGGATCGAGGTCGATCTCTCAGGTTGGCAAATCGCCGATGAGCGCAACGATCCCTACGTGATCCCTGAAGGTTCAAACCTTGCGGCTGGCCACTACCTGGTCCTTGTCACAGGAACGCATCATGCCTTCGGCCTGGGCGGGGCTGATTCCGTGACGCTCCGTTCTCCAAGAAAGACGGTGGACCATGTGGTCTGGGCCTCGGGCGCAGCCAACACGTCTTACTGCCGAATCCCCAGCGGTAGCGGAGCGTTTCGGCCCTGCTTCCAGGCGACCATGGGGGCGCAAAACCTCGACGACCTCACCACGACCATTATCAGTCCCATCTGGATCGCCGGAGGTGTCCAAGGCAGTGCCCGTGGCACCCAATTTGATGAACCCAACGAGTTGACCTTTGATCAACAAGGCAACCTTTGGGCGGGCGATGTGGACAACTTGCGCGTGCAAGTTTTCGATGCGGACGGCAACTTCGTAACGGTTGTTGGTGGAGCTGGCGAAGGTCTTGGCCAATTTGTTGAGCCCTTAACCGGCAAGCAGGGCCCTGAGGCCATTGCGGTGTCGACCGACAATCAGGTCTACGTCGTCGATCGCGGCGGCGCCAAGATCAACGTCTACGATGGGGAAGCCTTTTCACCCCTTCGGGAAATCCGAAGCGATCAGTTCATCGACCCGACAGGCCTCTCCCTTAGCACTGAAGGCATCCTCTACGTCGCCGATCAAGGCAGCGACCAGATTCACCGTGTGGATACCGAGGGCCAGTATCTGGGCGTCCTCCAATTTTCCCAAGACGACGGTGTCACGCCAGTGCTGGCGAAAACGGAGACGCTGGGATTGGATGAGAGTCGTGATTGGCTCTTTGCCAGTTCAGAGGACGCCTCGAGAATTGAGATCTTCCAACTCTCGACGGGCTTGTGGACGGGCAACCATTTGGTCGAGTTGCAGTCTGGCAGCGTTCCCGAACCCGGTCGGGTCGTGGACGACGTGGAGGGCTTTGCCATCGACACCCTGAATAACTTGGTCTTTGTCTCGGATGAAGACAACGGACGCATCCTGATTCACAACCTGGATGCCAAAAGCGGCCTAACGGACCCCGACACCAACTTTGCCTTCCTCAGCGCCTTCGGTAGGTTGGGCAGCCAAGAGGGCGAATTTCTCTCGGCCGACGGGATCGCTGTCATGCCCGAAACCGATCGGTTGGCCGTTGCCGACCAAGGCAACTATCGCATCCAAGTGTTCAAACTCTCCGACATCATCGCTACCCTTCCATGAACCAGCCAATCCATCGTCTTACTACCCTTCTCGTTTCGAGCGCGCTCCTACTGGCTAGTTGTGGCCCCAAGAGCAATCCCGACCTCACAAGCACACCTCAAAGCTCGCCGGATCCCAATACGCCCTCCGCCGAACCCACCCCGGCCCCGAATAGCGAAACCGCGATCGAGCTCAGTTTTGGCGTCTATTCGTCCGATAAACCGACGGAGATGATCAAACAGTTCCGCCCTACTCTGGACGCGCTTGAGGCAATCGTGAGTGAGAAGCTGGGCAAGACCCTCGACATCCGCATGGAAGTGGCCGCGACGTATGAAACGGGTATTGATAACTTGGTCGATGGTAAGGTCGATCTCTCACAACTGGGACCAGCCTCTTACATCACCGCAAAGAAACGGAACGAAGGGCTCTCGATCGTCGCCATCGAGAGCAAGGGAGGCACGAAACAGTTCTCTGGGGTGTTTTGCGTCGCCGAGGCCAGCCCCATTCAATCGGTGAGCGAATTGAAGGGCAAGACCTTCGCTTTTGGAAGCGAGCTTTCAACCATTGGTCGCTATCTCTCCCAAGAATATCTCATGGATAACGGCGTCAAAGCTTCCGACCTGGGCCGCTACGAATACCTTGGGCGCCACGACAAAGTCGGCGCCGCGGTCGGCTTGGGAGCTTACGACGCCGGCGTCCTCAAAGAAGGTACTTTCAAAAAGCTTGTCGCGGGAGGGACGGAGATTCGAGAGATTGCGCGCTTTCCCAACGTTACCAAACCCTGGGTGGCCCGGGCTGGTCTGGACGAGTCCCTGCATGAGGTGCTGCGAGCAGCCCTCGTCCAAATGGAAGATAGCGAAGCACTGGAAGCGCTTCGAGTAGACGGATTTCTCGAGGGTGAGGACGCTGATTATGCGCCCATCAGAACATCCATGGATCGCAACGACGCTTTCTTTCAATAAGGAGCGTTTCTGCTCGGCTCACGCTCCTCAGAGCGTTCTGATCATCAACATATATGCCCCTTGAGCCTTTAGAGCCTAGTAAGGAGGAAACCGTGGTTGCTCCTCAGCGCAGCACGACCGTGAATCGGCTCTCGCTGTGGGTCCACGCGGTTGTCATGCTCAGCCTGGCCATGGTGGTGGTATCTATCATCGCTGGCCGAATGGTACGCCAAGACGAACAGCGTTACCTGACGGCTACCTTAAAGGAGCAGACCGCTGGCTTGGTCTCGATCCTTTCGGCAGTTTCTGTGGACGCCATCATCAGCAGTGACGTCCCCGTCCTGCAAACGATCGTCGAGGCGGTAGCCTCCAAACATGCCAGCATGATCTCCTTGAACATTTCCAACGCCTCCGGCGGGACACTCCTGGCGTGGGAACGGCCTGGTGTCAATCCCGACGAACGCATCGCTTTTCAAGAACCTGTGATGTTTGAAGGGGAAAACTTCGGAACCATCGCCGTCCAGTTGGACGCGGAACAGGCATCTCGGCGTATGGACCAGAAAGTGGGTAACATGCGCCTCATCTCTCTCGGCTCACTTATACTCCTCGGCCTAACCGCACTGGCGTTGGTGAAGTTCTTTTTCTTGCGTCCAGTGGAACACATCGACCAGGGCCTGACTGAGCAGCGCGAGGGGAAACACGAGAGCCATGTGCACCTCTCGGGCCTCGCCGCCAAAGAACTGGTCCGCCTGGGAGACTCCGTTAATGCCTTGGGAGTGGCACGACGTGAACTCAATCTCTCTCACAAAAAACTCGAACAGTACAACAAGAATCTTGAAGAGCAGGTCGAGCATCGCACGGCAGCCCTGGCGGCAAGCATGGAGGAGGCCGAACGAGCGAACGAGTCCAAGAGCGAGTTCTTGGCCAAGATGAGCCATGAGCTGCGCACCCCTCTCAACGCCATCATTGGTTACAGCGAGATGCTCCAGGAAGAGGCAGAGGAAACGGAAGAGGGTGACGTTTTTGTCCCTGACTTGCAGAAGATTAACGGAGCAGGCAAACACCTACTCGGACTCATCAACGACATCCTCGATCTCTCGAAAGTAGAGTCGGGCCGCATGGACCTTTATCTGGAAGAGTTCGACATCAAAGAGATGGTCGACGATGTCGCGGCAACGGTCTACCCACTCGTCGAGAAGAACGGCAACCGCTTGGCCATCGATTGTCCAGATTTCGCCAGGCCCATGCGTTCAGACGTCACCAAGATCCGCCAGAACTTGCTCAATCTGTTGTCCAACGCGAGCAAGTTCACCAAGGACGGCGAGATCCGCCTCGGTATGCGCATCGATCCTCCTCATAGCGTTGATTCCAACGGGCAAGACACCGAGTCTCGCATCTCCTTTGTCGTCACGGATTCCGGGATCGGCATGACGAACGAGCAGACCAAAAGGATCTTCGATCCCTTTAGCCAGGCAGATGCGTCCACGACGCGCACCTACGGCGGCACGGGACTAGGACTGGCCATTACCAAAAAGTTTTGCGACCTGCTTCAGGGAAGCATCGCCGTCCAAAGCGAACTGGGAAAAGGATCCACCTTCTCGATGTGCCTACCCTTGCGACTTAGCGATGCCGCTCAAGGGAGCGCCTCGCTCGCGGATAGCCAGGTGCTGCCGCCTGAAACTTCTGCCGATGAGTCCAGTGAGAGCGCAACCATGACAAAGGTGCTGGTCATCGACGACGATGCCACAGTCCATGACCTGATGGGCCGCTTCCTCCCAAAGAGAGGCTACACCGTCATCGCAGCTACGAGCGGTGAACAGGGATTGGAAAAGGCCAAACAATGCCAACCCGATATCATCACGCTCGACGTCATGATGCCCGGTGGGATGGATGGATGGGCCGTACTCGCCGCCCTGAAATCCGACCAAGACCTCGCGCTCATTCCCGTCATCATGCTCACCATTACTGACAACCGGAACCTCGGCTTTGCCTTGGGAGCGTCTGACTACCTTGCCAAGCCGGTCGATCGCGATCTCTTAACACGTACACTGCGCAAGTGTCAGGACGAGTTCCAACCCCAACAAGTTCTCATCGTGGAAGATGACGCGGCCACGCGAGAATTGCTGAGCCGCTCCATTAAAAAAAGAGGGTGGGAAGTGTTGGAAGCAGAGAATGGCGTGGACGCCATCCGTCTTCTCGAGGAACATGATCCTAGCCTGGTCTTGCTAGATCTCATCATGCCGCAAATGGACGGTTTCGAGTTCCTCGCCCGCCTCAAAGACCGAAAGGAAAGCAAGGCCATTCCCGTCATCGTACTCACTTCAAAGGATCTTACCGAAGAGGAACGTAGCCGCTTGAACGGGTCCGTCCAGCGCGTCGTCTTGAAGGGATCCCAAGATCATTCCGAAGTCTTGCAAGACCTCAGCCACCTCCTCGCTCAGTGGAGTGAACAAGGCCCTGGAGCATCCGACTCGACGGATGCCTGATCGAATTTTCAACCATTGAACAGCCCGTTTAGATACCAACCACACATTCGCTGATGAGCAAAATCCTACTGGTGGAAGACAACGAATTGAATCGCGATATGTTATCACG
>JAACDM010000491.1 GCA_009936795.1 Verrucomicrobiaceae bacterium
ATTTATCATTATGCGTAACCAGCGAAGCCATCAACCTCCACCCCCTCCGACAGATGCGGATGGGAATGAGCTGATCGAGAAGGTCGTTTATATCAACCGCTGTGCAAAGGTGGTCAAAGGTGGTCGTCGGTTTAGCTTCAGTGCTCTCGTCGTCACGGGAAACAAGCATGGAAAAGTCGGCTTCGGTTTCGGTAAAGCGAACGAGGTTGCTGAGGCCATCCGTAAAGCTAGTGACACGGCGAAGAAGGCTATGAAACCGGTGTCATTGGCCGACAATACCATTCCCCACGAGGTGGTTGGTGAATTCGGCGGTGGTCGGGTGATGCTTCGCCCCGCTTCTCCTGGAACGGGAATTATTGCAGGTGGCGGCGTTCGCGCGGTGGTGGAAGCTGCTGGTGTGAAAGACGTCCTCGCTAAATCTTTGGGTTCCAACAATCACGCGAATGTGGTCAAGGCTACCCTCACTGCCCTTGAGTCGCTACGTAATCGCGACGAGGTTTACAAACTTCGCGGCAAGAAAGTGTCCGCACAACAATCGATCTAAACCGACATGAGACTGCATACTCTCAAACCCAACCCCGGTGCCAAGCATCGCCGCAAGCGTCTAGGTTGCGGCGAGAGTTCTGGTCTCGGTAAGACCTCCGGACGTGGCCATAAAGGACAACGCTCGCGCTCTGGCGGAAGCATTCGTCCAGGCTTCGAGGGTGGTCAGATGCCCCTTCATCGTCGCCTTCCAAAGAAGGGCTTCAGCAATATCCGTTTCAAAACGACCAACGCGGTCGTGAATGTGGCGGATCTTGATGAGCGTTTCGAGGCTGGCCAAGTCATCAACGAGGCGGCACTTCGCGAGGCAAGGCTCATCAAGGGCTCTTTCGATTTCGTCAAGGTCCTTGGAAATGGCGAAGTCAGCAAAGCGTTGACACTGGAAGGTTTAAAAGTGAGCACTTCCGCTCGGGAAAAGATTGAAAAGGCAGGTGTAAGTATTGCAGACTCCGCTCCTGCCAAGTCATAATTGACCGGATAGGTTGATATTTCACTAGGGTGAGACGATAAGCAGGCCACGCCGATGATTTCCGCATTTTCCAACACGCTGAAGATCCCCGAATTACGGGACCGTATCCTCTTCACTCTAGCCATGATCGTGATTGTCCGCATTGGCGCGACGATCACGCTTCCTGGTGTTGATGCCACAGTCTTGCAGATGTGGCTGAAGGAGGCATTGGAGAACTCTGACCGGGGAACGGCAGCGGTTACTGCCATGCTGAACGTCTTCAGTGGTGGTGCTTTACAAAATGCCGCCATCTTTGCTCTCGGCATCATGCCCTACATCAGTGCGTCGATTATGATGCAGCTGTTGTCTGCGGTGGTTCCGACGCTCAGTAAGATGAAACGCGAGGACGGTGGTCAGCAGAAAATCAATCAGCTGACCCGTTACATCACGATTGCCCTGTGTGTTTTCCAAGGTTTCATGCTGGCGAAGACGCTTGAGAATCCTGCGAACAATCCCTTAATGAGTGGGCTGAGTTCCGTCATTTCGAAGACTGGTTTGGAACTCGTTCCTAATCCGGGCTGGCCATTCATTCTCACGACCGTGCTTGTGATCACCGCCGGCACCTTGCTTCTCATGTGGATTGGTGAGCAAGTGACCGAGCGAGGCATCGGTAACGGTATCTCACTCATCATTACGGTGAACATCATCGCGGCCTTGCCGGGAAGTTTGGTTCAGGTTTGGCGAACTTACATTAGCGGCACCGGTGAAGGCACCCAAAGTCCCATGGTCTTGGTGCTGATGGTTGGATTCCTGCTGCTCGTTATTGCAGGGGTTATTTGTATTACTCAGGCACAGCGACGTATTGCCATTCAATACGCTAAGCGTGTGGTTGGGCGCAAGGTCTACGGTGGCCAATCGACCTTCCTGCCGCTGAAGGTGAATTACTCTGGTGTCATGCCGATCATCTTTGCGAGTGCTATCTTGATGTTTCCGTCACAGATCATCAACTGGGCCTTTGGTAGCCAGCCTTGGGCCGCCAAAGCGGTTAATATGTTAAGTGGTGGCCACTGGGTATTCTACGCTTTGTCTGCCGTCATGATCTTTTTCTTCAGTTACTTCTGGGTGGCAACGATGTTCCAGCCGAGTCAAATCGCTGATGATTTGAAGCGAAACGGTGGCTACATCCCTGGTATTCGTCCTGGCAAACCCACTGCAGAGTTCCTCGATTTCACGATGAGCCGTCTCACGTTTGCCGGTGCGCTGTTCCTAACGGTTCTCTTCCTGATCCCAGCCCTCGTTTCCGGGTTGCTGAAGGTTCCGCCACAAGCGGCACAGTTCTTCGGCGGCACAAGTATCCTAATTCTTGTAGGTGTCTTGTTAGATATCATGCGCCAAGTTGAAACCCATCTCTTGCAGCGTCACTACGACGGGTTTCTACGTAAGGGCAAGATTCGGGGACGTTCTGATAGGAAAGTCAACACGGGCGGTGCTCCTACCGGATCGCGTTCGACGGGCCTCCTCTGGCTTTATGTGGCCTTAGCGATTGTCATCGTTCTGGGCGGTTGCTACTTGGTTTATCAACAAACCGTTGGTAATTAAGTTCGGCTTTCTGGCCTGGAACGAATGGGATTGCCCAGACAAATTCTCTTGTTAGGCCCACCAGGCGCGGGCAAAGGGACTCAGGCCAAACGCATCAGCCAGCACCTTAACCTCGCCTACTGTTCTACCGGCAGCATACTTCGCGTGGAGGAACAGCGTCGCACTTCACTGGGCGAGGAAATACACACCTTCTTGAAGGACGGGAACTTTGTCCCTGACGCCCTCATCCTAAAGATCGTCCAGAATTGGCTCCAAGCCGTGCGAGCCGAATTCGTGCTGGATGGATTTCCGCGCACCTTAGCTCAGGGCAGTGCGTTGGATCAGTTTCTTGCTGAATCTCATCGTCCCGCAGCCACAGCCGTGTATCTTGACGTGCCTATGGACATCCTAGAAGAGCGTGTTGCCCATCGCGTGGGCTGTGATCCTTGCGGGAATGTCTGGCCCCGGGAGACTGCGCCTGTGGCTTGCCCTGAATGCGGCAATGCGGTGGTCTCTCGCAACGATGATTCTATCGATCTATATCGTTCTCGACTAGCAGAATACGAGAAAAAGACGTTGCCACTATTACCCTACTACGAAGACGGTGACCGCCTCCGGAGGATTTCTGGACAAGGGTCACCGGACGATGTTTTTGCTCGCGTCCTCGATGCCCTCGCCTCATGACCAAGGAGAAGATCAATATCCGCACCGGCCGCCAGGTCGACATGATGCGTAGCGCTGGCGAGACCGCTTGTGAGATTCTTCAGCTGACGGCGAAGGGTATCAAACCAGGAATCACGACAAGAGAGGTCGACCTCTATGCTGCCGAATTGATTGCCGAGCGTGGCTGCAAGAGTGCCTTCTTGGGTTACCGAAATTTCCCAGGTAACATTTGTATCTCTGTAAACGAAGAGGTCGTGCACGGCATCGGTGGTCCGCGTAAAGTCAAGTATGGTGACATTGTGAAGATCGATGTTGGCATTATCAAAGACGGCTGGGTCGGAGACAATGCGCTTACGGTTCCGGTTGGGACGGTCAGTCCTGAGATCCAGCGCTTACTGATGGCGACAGAAGAGTCTCTTCACGTTGCCATTGAGCATGCTGTTCATGGTGAAATGCTAGGCACGATGTGTGCTGCCATTGAGGAACACGTTATCAGTAAAGGTTTTACTGTTGTGCGTGAGGTCGTCGGTCATGGAGTGGGCCGAAAGCTGCACGAATCGCCTCAAGTACCTAACTATGGTCGTAAGGGCGAAAAGCCGAGACTACGTGAGGGCATGATCTTGGCGATCGAGCCCATGGTGAATGAGGGCACAGCGCGTGTGAAGGTGCTGTCAGACAAATGGACCGTGGTTACGATGGATCGGAAACCGTCTGCGCACTTTGAGCATACCGTATTGGTAGGCAAAGGCAAAGCCGAGATTTTAACGCCTAGGCCTCGCCTCATCTTTTAGAGTCTAATCGGTCCATGAGCAAGGAGCCGAAGAATCGCCAGCGAGTTTGGCTCTTTCGTCTGGTGCTGGTGGTTGCAGCTCCGCTCATTACCCTACTTGCCCTTGAGCTAGGACTTCGGCTGATCGGCGTAGGTTACAATACGTCATTCTTGGTCAAGGATGAGACTGATGGGAGCAAAGTTAGGAACAATGATGCCTTTGCTTGGCGTTTCTTTCCCAAAGCGTTGGCTCGAGCCCCGCAGCCTATTCGTGTGACCAAGGCCAAACCGTCTGGAGTGCGCAGAATTGTCGTTCTGGGAGGATCGGCTGCGGTGGGAGATCCCCAACCCGCATTTGGTCTCTCTCGCGTCTTGCAACGGTTGTTAGAAGATCGCTATCCCAACGGGCGCTTCGAAGTGATCAATGCAGCTGTTACCGCCATCAATTCTCATGTCGTCCTTCCGATCGCAAGAGATTGTGTGGATTTGACTGCGGATCTTTGGGTCCTCTACATGGGGAACAACGAGGTGAATGGTCCGTATGGAAGCGGGTCAGTCTTTGGTTCGCGCCGGCCATCTTTGGGGACCATTCGTGCTAACTTGAAGTTCCAGAAGACGCGTGTTGGGCAATGGATGTCGACCTTCGGTGGTGAGGGGAGCGCTAGTGTGCCCAAGAGTTGGGGCGGCTTGGAGATGTTCCTCGAACAACAAGTGTCCATCGATGATCCCGATCTCCAACGGGTCTATAAAAACTACCAGGCGAATCTCGAAGACATTGTCAAGCTTGCCAGCAACGCCAACGTGCCTCTCCTCGTGAGTACAATGGCCGTGAATCTCGAAGACTCAGCACCTTTCATTTCGAAGGGCGATCCTGAGGACTCTGTTGTCGAGGCTGTTTACGAACACTTCGCAAATGGGCGATGGGAGGGCGCCGAGACACTAGCTCGTAGTGCCCTTGCTAGAAACACCACGTCGGCCAATCTATTCTATTGCATAGGGAAAGCCATGGTAGCGCAGGGCAAGGCGGAGGAAGCGACGGTCTATTTCTCTCGCGCTCGTGACCTAGATACCCTCCGATTTCGCGCCGATACTCAGATCAATAAGATTATTCGGTCGGTGGTCCCCCAAGGGAACCTCGTTGACGGAGAACAAGCACTGGCGGAAGCCGACCCAAATGGTATTCCTGGAAAAGAGCACTTTCACGAACACGTCCACTTCACTTTTGAGGGGAACTACCACTTGAGTTTGGCCTTCGCTCAAGCTGCCGAGAAGAAATTAGGCCTAACTAGCGAGAAACCTTGGCTGTCCTTGGGCGCCTGCGAGCAAGCAATGGGGCTAACGCCCTTCCACCAGCGCGAGATTGTGCAGGAGATGCAGTTACGGTTGAGAACACCTCCCTTCAGTGGGCAGTTCGGTCAGGAGGCTCGAGAGGCATTGTTAGCTAAGCAGCTTGCGGAGGTTAGTTCTGAGATGACCCCAGCTATGGGGCAGCGTTCAATGAATACCTACGCCGCAATGATCGAGAAGGACCCGACTGATTGGGTGACCCGCCAGCAGTTCGCATCGCTCTTGGCGTCTGCCGGGAAACATGCGGAAGCGACGGCGCAGTGGGAAGCTATTACCAAGTCTATTCCTCATGATCCAACAGGACACTTTCAGTTAGGCTCAAGTCGCAATCGTCAGAAGGAATGGATAGCTGCCGAGAAGGCCCTGCGGGAAGCCATTGCCATCCGCAATCAACATCCCAAAGCTTGGAACAGTTTGGGTATTTCGTTGTCGCGACAAGGAAAGCGCGAGTCGGAAGCGTATGTGTGTTTTCAGAAAGCCATCGATTTCGATCCAAAGATGGCGGAAGCCCTAATGAACTGGGGACTTGTGTTGCAGAATCAGAAGAACCTGGAAGCTGCGGAAGCGAAATTTGAACAAGCCATTCTAGCAGATAAGCGGCACTTGCCGTCCTATGCTCGCTTGGGGACATTGCTCGCGAAGGCCAGCAGATTTCAGCGTGCGACAGAGATCTACACCATGGTTGTCGAACTTGTTCCAGAGGATCCCAGCGCTCGTATCAATCTCGCGTTGGGCTACATTAAAATGGGGAAGAAGGCTGACGCGAAAGAGCAGCTGCAGATGTGTCTTAAGTTGGATCCTGCAAATCAGTTAGCGAGGCAATACCTCCAGCAGCTTCAGTAACAGCTTTGATAGAGCTGTTCGAAATCGTCGGCAGTCAACCCGATCGGGTTGAATTGCGCGGTCCATTGTGTTGACGCTTCCTTTGCCAGCTGGTGGAGCATCTCGCGACTGACACTTAGATCGCTTAGGCAAGTGGCGAGCCCTTGGTTGGCCACTTGAGTTGTGATCCACGTGTCTAGTGGCTGAGACGAGAGTAGTTCGCGATAGAGGGCTGCTACTTCGGCATCCTGCGAGTTCCTGCGGATGACTGCTGGGAGTGCGACGCCCACTGCTTGACCATGAATGATGTCAAAGTGGGCCGTCAGCGGGTTGGCCATGCTATGCGCGGCGCCTAGCATGCTGTTCTCGATGGCGGTTCCTGCCATTGCCGCACCCAGTTGCATACGTGCGCGGCCTAACAAGTTCTTGGGATCGGCCGTGATACGCTCGGTCGCATCTTGCATTAGTTGGAAAGCAGCAAGCGCATAGCTGCGCGAGATGTTGTTGGCAGACTTGCAAACATAACTTTCTACAGCATGGCTGATGGCATCAATTGCCGTGACGGCTGTCACATTGCTCGGTTGGCTGAGCGTGAGTTCTGGATCGAGGAGGGCGACTCTGGCGGCGGCCTTTTTGTCTCCGCAGGCCATCTTGGCGTGGGTGTGCTCATCAGCGATCAAAGCGAAGGACTGGCACTCGCTACCTGTACCCGCCGTGGTTGGCACCGCGATGAGCGGTAGCATGGGTTTGGTTGCTTTCTCCTTGCCCCAGTAGTCTTTCATCTCTCCGCCGTTTGTGAGGATGAAATTGCAGCCCTTGGCGCAATCCATGCTGCTGCCACCGCCCAGGCCGATGAGAAGATCGATCTTTGCATCCTTCGCTGCTCCCACTGTTGCCCGGACATCCGCTGTGGTAGGATTTTCATGCACCGAGCTGAACACGGTCACCTCGAGACCAGCTGTAGTGAGGGCCCGAACGGCGCGGCCTACGTAGCCTGCCTCAACTAGGCCCTCATCTGTTACGATCATTGCCCGCTTGCCAAGAGCGGCTCCCTCACTCCCTATCGAATCCAACACGCCTGGCCCGAATCGCACTCGAGTCCCTGGAGCGTGCTCAAACGACCGTACGTGTTCAGGAATCGAGAAGTCCGTGCAGAGGTCTTCTAGATCGAGCCCGCTAGACATGTGCTAGAGCCGCAATGTGAATAGACCGTCTCTTATAGAGGAACTCGAACAGATTTCCTTCGTGGGGCTGATCCCACTTTACTCGATTGGTAGGCCACGCACCGAGGTTCAAGCGCTCGATGTGTGGACATTCGAGCAACTCCTCTACCCAAACGGGGTCTTGGGTGATCGCCGTGACGACGAGCGATGAACCAATGGAATCTAACATGTCTGCCTGCGCCACTTCAGTGACGGAAGCGAATGGGAAGAGGAACTCGCGATTTGCTAATGAATGCTCCCATGACTCGCATCTGATGATGGTGGGATGCAGGTAGTGCATGTTTTGAAAGATCTCATGACGCTCACGCCCGCGGTGGGGTTCGTTGATATCGCGGGCACCGCCCTCGGCAAGACCGGCATCGACTGCTCCATTGATGTATTCGGCAAACTTCGGATTCGCGAATCCTGACAATTTCGCATTGGCATCTTCGAAGGGTAGCGGTTTGATCTCTGTTAGGCGTTTGGCAATGGCCTCAGCGATAGCGTCGGCATGACGTGGGACGAGGATTGCAGAGGCGTTGATGCAACTACGCCCGCTGTTCGCGGAAACGGATTCAACCATGATGTCGAGATACTTTTCCCAATCATCAATACAGTCCTCACCAAAGATAATCTTGCTCTTGCCCGATCCATGCACCTCAACCCGCGGATCGAGGGCATGCTGACTCACCGTGCTGTCATCGCCGAACATCATTACCCTGCCGGAACGACGAACGATGGCACCTGAGCCATCGTGATCTGTGGGATAGAACGAGAATGCTTCCTTAGGCATGCCAGCCTTGATGAAGCTCTGCATGATACGCCAGGGTGTCCAGGGCTCCTCGCGGCCCGGCTTGAGCAACACAGGAATCTTCATGACCAGAGATGGCATCCACAGCGCGGTCACCGCAGGTGAATTACTTGGTAGGACGACGGCGAGCGCGTCGGTGTTGGCAGAGTAGCTTACTGGGACGCCGTGCTGTTCACCGTAGCCCTTGTCTAGTACGGCAAGATCGAGGCCTCGGGTCAGGCCGCGTATGATGGTCGGCATTTCTGTAAAGATCTCGTAGAGCTTGTTCATGTTCATGCGGATGAGCGCATGGGGCAATCCGCTTGTCGCGGAGAGGCTCTTGACGTAGTCGTCAGGCGATTGAGGATACTCTTGCTCACCGACAGGGAGGGTGCCCTTGAGGAAATGATCTCCTGCATCGACACACATCTGCATCAGGTCATGCGCCGGAATGCTTTTGAGCACGTCTCGGGACTTTCCGACGAAATTGAGATCGCGTTTTACAAGGCCGGAATTGGCCATGGACATGAGTGCCGCAGGCTGGTCGGTGCCGATCGCATTGATGGGCTGTTGCTCTAAACTGCGGTAGACCTCACCGCTACGCAGGACGGGAATAGATGGAATCTTAAGCATTGTTTTGTAGATGAGGGTTAGTAGACGCCTTCGACGACCTTGTTCTCCATCACGCCGAACGGACGAACGTCACCTACGCCATCCCAATCGTAGCGATTACACGGCTTTCGGCGAATGGCCTCGTCTCGCTCAAGGAAGCGCGGCATAAAGAATTCTTTGGTCAGGGTCGTTAGTTCCACGCGACCGTAGCTGTCGTAGTCGACGGTATTCTGGGTGTCGTCGGGATCGACCACGCGCAAGACCGCACGAGGCTGTGGCGCGTAGTAGGTGACGCTGTAGTCGTCCGTTAGAGGAATGCTGCAAGCCAGGCCCATCAGCGTGTTTCCATAAGTTGGAACGAAGAGGGCCTTGTTTTCGAGCACCTCTTCCACGAGGAAACGGACCATTTGTGGGGTCATGGTTGTGCCGCCGCAGAAGCAGCCTCGCACGCCGACCCCTGGCACCGAGACCCGCTCGGCCAGAGATTCGAGAAGGCGCGGCGTGGTGAAGAGGCACTTGATATCACGATGCTTTAGAATCTCTACCGCCTGGTCCATCACGTGCCGCTGGTAGCGCTCAGCTTGATCGTATTCCTTTCGTATGATCAGCTTCTTAACCCAGCGAGGGTCGAGGTCGACAAAGTAGGTACTTCCACCGCGATGAGCGGCGAGGTGCTCAATCGCAAGCCGGAGGCGACGCGGGCCGGTCGGGCCGACCATCAACCAATTGCCACCCTTGGGAAACGCGTCGTCATCGAGTTGATCTGAGAACATCTCGTAATCGTGTTTGTAGTCGTCCCATCCGACGCGCTGTTTGGGCAACCCGGTTGTACCGCCCGTTTCAAAAACATTTAATGGGCGGCCTGCAAACGCCTTGGGAACCCATTCCTCATTCGTAATGTCGCGTAACCATTCGTCCTGGAAGTGTGGGAACTTGGAGATATCAGCGAAGCACTGGATCTCCGTTCTTGGATCCCAGTTTTCAGCAGCCCATTTCAGCCAGAAAGGGCTGCCGGTTTCCGGTGAGAAGTGATGTTGGATCGTTTCGCGTGTGTGCTGATCTAGCGTGTCCTGGGCATTCATCATCGTTATGAGGTAGGTCGGGGAGAAGCGGGCGTCGATTGTTGAGCGACTTCGAGTGTTATGTGGATACGCCTCCTAAGCATGGTTGGAAGCGTTCCACAAGAACCCTGATCAGGAAGGGTAGATGTGGGGAACCGGGAATCTTCAGAACCGTAAAATAAAAAACCCTGACGGAACCGAGTCCGTCAGGGTTTTCAGTAAAGCTTACGCGAGAACTCGCTTAATAGTTTTGCTTGCGACCGTAGGCATACTTGGACTGCCAGCCGATCTCAGGAGAGAACTCGGAGTAGCCATTATAGGGATCATACTCGATGTCCTGATAAGGAGCTTTGTAGCTCTGCTTGTAGGTCTTTGCCGGGAACGTCAGAATCTCGAAGAGTCCATAACCCACTCGGGTGATGCTGCGTTGAGTGCCTTCGACCAAACCAACGCCGAAACCAGCGCTATTGCCATCTGCTGCGTTGACGTTGATCACGCGCAAAGGAAGCTCGGTGATACCGTAGAGGACATTGGAAAAGCCACGACCCAGCTTGTGGATAGCTGTCTGGCCGGAGTTAGGCGGAGCTTGAATATCAGCGAAGCAAGTGCCTGCAATTCCAAGAGCGAGGAGCGTGGAAAGAAACTTTTTCATCATAGACGGTGTGAAAGTGGTTACTTTCGGCTCGATTTGCAATCACTAAGTTGTCTAAAGTGAGGAATTTGCGTGAAAGATTGGGAAAAGAGTTGGCGAAGTTTTCCCATGGTACTTACTTGTAGATTCTCATGAATGAGGAAGTTCAGAAACTCGTAGATTCAGGTAAGTTGCAAGGTCGCTACGGAGATGCCCTCTCCGCCCTCGACGTTGGTGTGTATTGTCTCCATAAGAGCTGGGGGGTTGGTAAAGTCGCGTCATGGGATCTTCTCGGAGATCGCATCTATCTGGATTTTGAGGGGAAGCCGAATCACGGCATGAAATTGGAGTTTGCCGCGAAATCTCTCAAGCCGATTAGCGAAGACCATATTCTTGCAAAGCGCCTGGAAAAGTTGGAAGAGCTCCAGCAACTGGCCGTCGATGATCCAGTGACTCTGATGCAGGAGGTCGTGTCCTGTTACAACAATAGCATGCTCCTCGATCAGGTGGAGGAGGTGCTCAAAGGAACCGTCGTTTCTGATGAGAAATACCGAACCTGGTGGGACAACGCGAAGAAGAAGATGCGTCAGAATCGCCTCTTTGTCGTGCCATCCAAGCGCAACGTGCCCTTGGAGCTTCGCCCCAGTGACCTAAACATCGAGGACGGCCTCCTCGAAGACTTTAACAATGCCCGAGAGCTCAAGGCCAAGGTCGCGGCGGTGGATGCGATCGTGAAGGACTTGGAGCAAATCGAGAACGCGGTCGACAAACTCAGGCCCGTTGTCGAATCGATCAACGAAGCTGCGAGCAAGAGTCAACGTCTCCAGACCGCTGCGGCGATCGAACTGATTGCCGCTCGCGAGCGTCTTCAAGAAGCCGTTCCTGATCTCGCAGAGGGCCTCGATAAGCCCGCGATCAGCGAGATCGTCATCGAGAACGAGAGCAATCTCCGCGACATCATTGGGCAACTGCCTGCTGCAGGACAGCGTCGAATTTACGAGGCATTCGAACCCGCCTTTGGCGACCGTTGGTCTGAGGTTCTCTTTGGTCTTATCAATGTGGTCAACCTCAGGGGTGTGGGAGACGTAGCTCGGCTAGCGATTGATCGAGAGAAAGGCCAGGAGCTAGAAGATTTCCTCAAACTCGGCATTCAGCAGCGGTCTTTGAGCACGGAAGTGCTCGCATGGATCTGTAAGGAACGCCGTCGTCTTGCTGAGTCGGTCTTTGGTCCCGAGCTCGCGTCTGCCGCTATCAATGCCCTAGAGCGCGATCATTACGACGACGACGCCAAGAAATCAAATAAGCTACAAGACATCCTCATGGCCGACTCCCTGCTCGTGAGTGATTTGCTAGAAGAAGCTAGCCGAAATCAGATTCGAATGTTTGACCGGCGCCTCAAGAACACGCCGGCGATCGAAGATCTCAGCCGGAACTCTCTGCTCGCACGGGTCATTAAGGCCCATCCGGACATCCAGCAAATGGTCACGGGCGAAGCCGGTGATGATGAGATCTTAGATGAAGGCCTCATCGTTTCCTGGGACAGCATTGAGAAGCGCAAAGCCCAGCTTGAGGACATCATTAAGAACAAGATTCCAGAGAACACGAAAGAGATTTCTGTCGCGGCTTCCTATGGTGACCTCCGGGAGAACTTCGAGTTCAAAGCTGCAAAGGATCAGCAAGCGGTGCTCATGCGGCAGAAGGATGATCTTGAAATGGAGATCAACGCGGCCCGTGGCACGGACTTTGCCGACGCAGATGCGTCTAAGGTAGGTGTCGGCACTGTGGTCACCATCAAGGAAGGCTCGAGCAAGAGCGAAACCTACTCCATCCTCGGAGCGTGGGATACGGACCTTGATCAAGGAATCATCTCTTACCTCTCCGCTACTGGCAAAGCCCTCTCAGGCCACAAAGAAGGGGACGAAGTCGAGATTCACGCGGACGGCGACGGTCCATCCCGCACGGTCAAGATCGAGAAGATCGGGGCCTACGCGAAGTAGTCGAGTTAGCAACTCTATCAAGAAGCCTGTTCCTGCTAATGTGAGAACGGGCTTCTTTGTGTGGGGATGACCAGCAGTTCGTGGGGCTGTAGGGAAGACATTCTTGCCCTTTATTCTGCGAGCCGTCTTTTACCAAGCGGCCGTCAGTTGCCACCTTCGCTAGGCACAAGAAGGTAGGGTAGCTTGAGCTTCTAGCTCAAGTTCCAGTTCCAGTTCCAGTTCCAGGATAGCCAGAAGGCGCAATGAAATATGGTGTGCGTTCTTTAGCAACGCGAACCATCAAGCAGCGATCGACCGGTTGCTCATGGGACCAACGTTCCAGCTTGATACCTTGGAGAAGTTTTAGTGGCACAGGCCATAACGGTTTAGGAATAATCTCTAAGCGGGTGCCCGGTGAAAAGTAGTCGACACACTCATGCGCATGCAACCAACGCCCACGTCGGCAATGTCGGTTTGCGAAGTCAGGCGAGGCTTGCTTGCTGGCGCTAACATGATCGAAGAAACAACCATAGATGAGTTGTTTCACGATGATCGCTTCCTCTCGATACCGTTCAGGGAGACAATGTTGATGCGTGCGTGTGAGCACAAGCTGATGCTCGCGTAGCCGCCTGAGCTTTCTGTAGTAGTTGTCCCGCGCGTCCGGTCCAGGAAGAATGATACCGTTCCCCGTTTCCGCAGCGAGGTAGAATTTGGTCGCCAATTCAAGATGAATGAGCTGTCCACCTTCTCGCTTGCGAAGAAGGAAATCTAATTCTCCCACTGTTGTGTGCGCGTCTTCCTGTATTTGAAGATTCTCTTCGAGCACATCAAAGGTTGGCGAAGCTCTTAGCAGGACTGATAGAGCGTCCTCATAGAGATGCCCCAATTTCTGTTGAAGATTGAGCGTCGACGGAGCCACAGGAAGTGCTAGTCCGTTCGTTCCAAGCGTCTGAGCTTCTGGTAGATCCGTTACAAGAAGGGGGCCATGCACGAGGCTTTCTAACAGACTGCGAGAAGTGACTATCCGATCAATTTCCATTCATCATTAGATTAGTGTTGGCACCCGAGCTTGGAATAGCCTGTCTGTATTAAAGCCTCACTGCAGTCCAGTCCACGCAGAAGTCATGTAGAGCTGGAGTTCTCAAGATTCTTAGTCCAATGTCAGCAGAGTAGACGATAGGACGCTCCCGGCAAAGAGCTATGCGTCACGGGCAGCGCAACAGCCTTCCGATGCCGGTGGTCGTAGCTTTAAATCCGACGCCGATCATGATGGTATCCCAAACGGTTTGGAATTTGCCTTACGTGCCGACGGAATGCTCTCAAATACTTCAGAAGAGTATCCGCAGAGCAGCCTAACAGAAGAAGGAGACCTCATTTACTCGTTTGGGTTTCAGCCAAAAACTGGCGGATTTGCTTTGGACAATTGAACGGAGTGAGGACCTAAAGGGCTGCGAATCGGTCTATCAATTTGACAGCCAGACGGGAAAGGATTTCAAAATAGAGGGTGTCCCGAGTTGCTGACTCTTCATCTTCAGGAAGATCAAGAGTCAGGGAAGCACTTTTATCGCCTCAGGGTGAGCCAATTACCTTGAAAGCATTCTCGCCGGGACCAATGAGGTCTGCTGTCTCCATCACTTCTATTGAGATTGTCCATGTCCTTCGTCGCTCTACAAGTTCTCCTGCTCCAGGCGCTCGCTCAACCATTGCTTGATCATGCTCTGATAGTTGAGGTAGCGGGAGCGGGCAATGCGCTTGATACGGGCAAGCATCCTGGGATCGAAGCGCAACGTGATCGTGGTCGACTCGCGGTTGTCGGGTCGATGCACCGAGGAATTCATGAGACGTGGATCTAACTGATGCACTTCCCAGAAGGTGGCTTCTTCTTTCTTGCTCTTGAACTTGGGAATCTGTTCCCAGTTTGCGACGGTTTTCATGGCGGCCATAGCAAATGAGTTAGTCTAGGCTAGCGTTCTTGCGTTCGTAAAAGTTCTGCTCGTCCTCAGACATCTCGCGGGCGAGCACGACGCGGAACTGTTTGCCATTTGTCCAGAAGACGCTGAAGAGCGGTCGGTTCTGAATGGTCTTGCCAAGGCAGAAATAACGGGCCTCTTTGCCATTCCCGTAGTCGCCGTCTGGGAGCAACTTGATAGCAAAGGGGTCTTCGAAAGACTCTTCAATCTCCTTCGGGATGACCTTTTTGAGGTCGAAGTAAACGCCTATCCAGTCGAATTCCATGCCGTCGGTTTATAGAAAGGGCGAGTGCCGATGAAAGCAACTCAAGAACCGTGCTGGATCAGCTCGATTTCGTAGCCTTCTGGGGCGTCGATGAAGGCAAAGATACCTGATTTGCTCTGGGTGGGGCCGTCTGATAGGGGATAACCCTTGGATTCTGCGTGTTTGGCGAAGGCGTCCATATCGTCCACGGAGAATGCCAAGTGGGTGAGATCATGACCCACTTCCACGGGGCCGCTGCCGTCGTATTGGCAGATTTCGATGAGTTCTTCACTCTCCGGAGCCTTGAGAAAGACGAGCTTCGAGCCGCGAGGGCTTTCGTGGCGTCGAGTCTCCTCGAGCCCGAGGACGTCTTTGTAGAACGCGATGGTCTTGTCCAGATCGGCGACCCGGTAGCGTGTGTGGAGGAGTTTCCGAATCATAAGTTTATGGGGCGATCATGAGCGCCCGCGTGGCTTCGACGCAAGTCCGACTTGCAGAATTCAGGCGGAACGTTGAGAACGGTGATATGATCTACCTTGGCATCGACAGTGGCACCCAGAGCACCAAGACCATCGCTCTGGATCTTGACTCCGGCGACATTCTCGCGCAGGCGCAGGAAACCTACAGCCTGATTGATGGTCTGCCCAATGGGCATCTCGAGCAGCACCCGAGTGACTGGACAGAGGCGACGGCAAAGACCGTGCAGAGCGTGCTGTTCCAACTTGGGGATCGGAAACAAGAGGTGCGTGGCATCGGGGTGAGTGGGCAGCAGCATGGACTCGTCGTGCTTGATGAGGCTGATCTCCCAGTGCGTGCGGCCAAGCTTTGGTGTGACACGTCGACGGCGCGGCAGTGCGATGCCATGGCGACGCACTTTGGTGGACAAGAAGCGATCATTGCGAAGGCGGGGAATGCGATGCTGCCTGGCTACACCGCGCCGAAGATCCTGTGGTTGAAAGAGAATGAGCCGGACAACTTTGCCAAGACGAAGAGCGTGCTGCTCCCTCACGACTATCTGAATTTCTGGCTCACCGATGTGAAGCGCATGGAATACGGCGACGCGTCGGGCATGGCGATCTTGGATGTGCGCAAGCGCGTCTGGTCTGATGAATTGATTGATCACATTGACCCGCGTCTACGCGAGATGTTGCCTCCACTGGGTTCTTCCAGTGAAGCGCACGGGACGCTCAAGGCTTCCCTGGCCAAAGAGTGGGGCCTAACCAATGAGGTGATTGTCAGTGCAGGTGGCGGGGACAACATGATGGGAGCCATTGGGACGGGAAATGTCCGCGCGGGTGTCATCACGGCGAGTCTGGGCACGTCAGGGACGCTCTTTGGATCGGCGGATGCGCCAGTGATTGACGACCAGGGGGAGATCGCTGCTTTCTGTGATAGTACTGATCAGTGGATGCCGCTTGTTTGCACGATGAATGTCACCGTTCTCACAGAGAAGACGCGCGGTCTCTTTGCCTGGGAATTGCCCGAGCTCGAGAAGAACGTGGCGAGCATCTCCCCGGGTGCTGATGGGTTGCTCTTCTTGCCTTACTTGCATGGCGAACGCACGCCGAATCTACCTGACGGTAAGGCCGTGCTCTATGGCCTAACGGATGAGAACATGACGCCGGCCCACATGGCGCGAGCCGCGATGGAAGGGGTGACGTTAGGCTTGGGTCATGGCATGCAGCGATTCAGTGATCTCGGTGTCAGCCCGACGGAAATTCGTCTCACGGGTGGCGGCAGTAAGAGTTCGGTGTGGCGTCAGATCATGGCGGATGCGTTGGGCTCGGCCACGGTTTGTTTGCAGACGGCGGAGGGGGCCAGCCTTGGGGCGGCTCTCCAAGCGGCGGCCTGCCATACCGGTGGGGGTAAATTTGATAGGTCTGGTTTGGAGAGTCTCACCAGCCGGATGGTTGCCGTCGATCAGGCATCGCGATGTGAGCCTCATCCTGAAGCCCAAGCGGCCTACGCGGAGCAGCGTGACCGACAGATGAAACTGACCCGTGAGTTGAACGCGGGTGGCTGGTTGTAGGGAGCTGCCATGGTCCTCCAGGCAATGCTGCAGTGGCCTTAATGAGCCTTCATGCGTGGCCCCTTGGTTTGAATGTGTTGGTCACGCGAGTGCGTGAACGCGTGGCGGTGCTCACGTCCATTCCGCGATCGGAGTATGTGAGTTTGCCAGCGCTTCCAGATGCCAAGGATCCCAATGGCCGTTACTACCTTTATGCCTATCTGCACGTTGGCCGAATCCCTAAAGAACGCCTGGGCGGTCGAGGAGCAAGAGGCGTCTCGAGGTGAGCCTGCATTTGTGTGGGTGGAGGAATCGAGAATGCCTTCGGCGACAGCGCGGGCATTGGGCGAAAGCCTTCTATCGGCTCATGGTATTGGCAGCGTGGTCTACTGGGGAAATGAAGGCTTTTTACTCGATGCGGCGTTGCCGCACCCCGTGAGAACGGATGAGGGCGCTGCCGGGGTGCTCAAGGATTTCTCGCGCGTTACTCAGACCAGTGACCTGGGACCTGTTCCGGTCGGCCATTCTTCAGGCCCAAGGCTGGAAGCTGCAACGCACCTGGAGCCCAGCTCTCTTCCGCCGCCCAGATTGGGAAATCGAAGAGATCTCGAAAGCATAGGCGGCAGCGCTTCGCGGGGATTAGAGGCTCCGAACTTGCGCTTTCCGTGTTTGGACGTAGACCTTTCGTTCCGAAACTTAAGCCGAAAGGCGGCTAGAATCATCATGAGTACCAAATCGACCAAAACCAAAACCAAATCCACCGAGACGTCCTCTTTAGAGCGGGGCGAAGCCATGACCGGGGCAGAGATCCTGGTCAGCTGTATGGAGCGGGAAGGGGTCGAACTCATCTCTGCCTATCCGGGTGGTGCCAGCATGCCAATTCACCAGGCGCTGACGAAATCAGACCAGATTCGGACGGTGCTGCCGCGCCACGAGCAAGGAGGTTCCTTCGCCGCTGAAGGCTACGCTCGAGCGACGGGCAAAGTGGGTGTTTGCATGGCGACTTCTGGTCCTGGCGCGACAAACTTGGTCACGGCCATTGCTGACGCCTTTCTTGATAGCACGCCGATGGTGACGATCACGGGTCAGGTGCCCCAGACCATGATTGGTCGTGGCGCATTTCAGGAAACAGATTTCTTTGGCATGACGCTTCCCGTGGTGAAGCACAGCTATTTGGTCACGGACATCAACGAGATTCCTCGCATCGTGAAAGAGGCCTTTTACATCGCGAACACGGGACGCCCTGGTCCAGTCGTGATCGACATGCCTAAAGACGTGCAGGAGTCGCGGGCTCAACCGGTGTATCCTAACGAAATCAACTTGCGCGGTTATGATCCCACACGCCCGCTTGATGAGGTGGCTTTGAATGAGGTCATCGGTCTGATCAAGGAAGCCAAGCGCCCCATGATCTACTGCGGTGGTGGCATCATCTCTGCCGAAGCTGCGGGAGAATTGAAAGAATTTGTTGAGCGTACGGGCATCCCGGTGGCGAGCACGATCATGGGTGTGGGTTCTTTCCCAGAAAGCCACAATCTCTCGCTGAAATGGTTAGGCATGCACGGCACTGTTTATGCGAACAATGCGGTGAACGAGGCTGATCTCTTGCTAGCTCTCGGCGTGCGATTTGATGATCGTGTGACTGGAAAGGTGTCAGAGTTTGCCAAGCATGGTACGATCGTCCACATCGACATCGACAATTCCGAGATCAACAAGAACAAGGACGTGAAGTTGCCAATCCTGGCCAACATCAAGGAAGCCTTGGCGCGTCTCAATGAATTGTTAGAGAAAGGCGGCTCGAAAGCCCGTGTTTCTGGGCACGATCAGTTCCCGGACTGGTATGAGAAGATCGCCGGATGGAAGAAAGACTTCCCACTGGGCTACCAGGATCCCGATCCGAAGCTCATCCCACCACAGTATCCCCTTGAGCAGCTCTATGATCTAACTAAGGGAGATCTCATTGTGACAACGGGTGTGGGTCAGCACCAGATGTGGGCTGGCCAGTATTATCATTACGACCACCCTCGTCGTTTCATCACCTCGGCCGGCCTAGGGTCGATGGGATATGGCTATCCGGCAGCTCTTGGAGCGAAGCTCGCTTTCCCTGATATGGAAGTGGTGGATATCGACGGTGACGGCTCGTTCCTCATGAACATCCAGGAACTCGCCACGGCCAAGGTCGAGAAGATCGCGGCAAAGGCGATTATTCTGAACAATCAGCACCTTGGTATGGTGGTGCAGTGGGAGGACCTCAAATACGAGAGTAACCGCGCGCACACTTATCTAGGCGACCCGAATGCGGCTGAGGATAACATTTATCCAGACTACGTGACCATGTGCGCTGGCTTTGGGGTGACTTGTGAACGCGTCACGGAGCGCGAGGAAGTTCGTCCAGCTATCGAACGGATGCTTGCTGCCGATGAAGCTTATGTGCTCGACATCATGGTGCCTTACACAGAGCACGTGTTGCCAATGATTCCAGGTGGCATGTCTTACAAAGACATCATTACCGAGCGCATCGCTGAAGATTTCAAAGGCAACGTCCCGTCTGCGCTTTAGGGAAACACGGGCATGCTGTCCGTGACTCTGGCAGGATGCCGAAGCTATCTAGCAGTATGTTTCAGTAGCCGATGAAGATCGCGATCCTTAGTGATAGCCATGATCGGATCGATCAACTTGAACGTGTATTGACGTCTGTGAAGGGTTCGGGAGCAGAACGTCTCTGTTTCTTGGGAGACTTCTGCGCGCCTTTCAGCTTGGCAGCATTGGCTGAGGGATTTGATGGGCCGATCGATGCCGTCTTTGGAAACAACGACGGTGACGTTTTTCTCCTTATGCAGGTGGCGAACAAGTTACCGCAGGTGACCCTTCATCATCCGCTCGCTGAGCTGGAAATCGATGGTGTAAAGATCGCGCTTCAGCATTATCCGGAGCTGGGAAAGCGCTTGGCGCAAAGTGGGGCCTACGATGCGGTCTTCAGCGGGCACGACCATCAGCGGTATCAGGAGGAGATTGGCGACACGCTCTGGGCGAACCCCGGGGAGATTATGGGCCGCTTCGGCACCGTGAGTTATGGTTTGTTTGAAACAGGCACGCGCGAGTTCGAGCACGTGATCATCTAGCTGGTGGCTGGCTGGATCAGTATGAAGGGTGACACGATGCGGCACTCAAACGATGCCTCGATCGATTCCCAGTACGCGCCGTGCGGCGCGGATGGCTTCACAAGATCGCCAGACTTGAGCCAATCAGCGACACGCGCTTGGTCGTCATCAGCGAATGCCTGCGCGGTCTCTGTGAGGTCGAGAGACTCGTCTACGTAGATGAGAGAGCCGCTATCCAAGTGAGCCTTGAGATCGTCCCAGGAGGCTTTGCCAGCATACTTGGCAAGCTTCTCTGCGATCGTGGAGGTGTCCTCTCCGATCATTTGATAGTGCATGTGCTCTGGGGGATTGTTAGACTCCGTGCTCATCTTTCCATCTTTGGTCCACTGCCATAAAAGAGCAAACCCGCGCGACCGGACGGCCACGCGGGTTTGACAATCTTTCCTTAGCTGGAGAAGTCTCCGGCCTAGCAAAGCGGACAGGCGACTACATCGCCATGTCCTTGAGTCGCTTGAGAGGGCGTGCCTTCACCGCGATGGATGCTGGCTTTGCCTTGAACGTGGTTTCTTCTTTCGTGAATGGATTGATGCCTTTGCGCTCTTTTGTCGCTGGCTTCTTCACGGTGGTGATCTTGAGAAGGCCGGGGAGGACAAACTCGCCTACAGAACGCTTCTTGATGTGAAGCTCGATGACGCCGGTCAAGGAGTCGAGGACTGCTGAAACTTGCTTCCGAGTGAGCTCGGTTTCTTCGGCAACAGCGTCCAAGATTTGAGTCTTAGTGTACTTGTCTTTGATGGTAGATGGTTTTTTAGCCACGATGTATGAATTGGTTTACTTATAGAAAGCGGTTCTCCCATGCCCAATCTTCTGCACTTCAACAAGCTCTTTTTTAAGAAAACCCTTACTTTTTAGGGGGGAACGAGGATTTCTAATCGGTTAGGAAGCTCGACGAGGTCACTTTTCGAAGTTAGAAGCCTCAACATGTCAGCCACGATTCTTGTGACCAACCAGGCTCCAAAGGGGCACTTTCCTGCGTTGAAGGACGCTTCGCAACCTTGGGTCTTTGCCTCGGATTCACTAGCGCTCATGCCACGCAAAGAGGTGCTAGCGCATGCGCAAGACGCCATTGCCATCATCAACCAAGGAGAACTCAGGGTCGATACGGAATTGCTAGACCACGCGCCAAATCTCAAGGTGGTAGCGAACGTTGCCATCGGAACAGATAACTTCGATCTGCAAGCAATGGCGGCTCGCAAGGTGTGGGCAACGAATGCCCCTGATGCTTTCACTGAGTCGACTGCAGATGCTGCTATAGCGCTATTATTAGATGTGACTCGACGCGTTTCGGAAGGCGATCGTTTTCTGAGGACAGGTGCTTGGGCATCCGAAGGCATGCGCCCGGCCCGATGGGAAGGGCCTTTGCTTTCTGGAAAAACGTTGGGTCTAGTTGGCTACGGAAAGATTGGCCAAGCTGTGGCCCAGCGTGCGCGGGCATTTGGTATGCGGGTGCTTTACAATCGAAGTCAGGATGTTATGGATGATCCGAACTACCGATCTCTCAATGAGCTGCTGCCTGCGGTCGATGTTCTGAGCTTGCACACACCACTAACGCCCTCAACAAGGTGTTTGTTAGATGCCAAACGGCTTGGTGTGATGAAGCGTGGCAGTTATCTGATCAATGTGGCTAGAGGAAAGGTTGTTGATGAATCCGCGCTGGTTGCGGCTTTGCAAGATGGTCAGCTTGCTGGTGCCGGTCTCGATGTTTTTGAAGAAGAGCCCATTGTTCATCCGGAATTGCTCTCTATGACTAACGTTGTCCTAACTCCTCATTTGGGTGGGGCTGCTCGGGAGGCGAGGGGGGCTGCTCGTCACGTTGCTGCCGAGAATGTGGCCCGTGTCTTGGCTGGAAATCCTCCTATTACGCCCGTAATATAGGCTTTTTACCACCGTGCCGTCTACATCCCGTTTCTCAGTTTACAAATGCGAGCGTTAATTCTATATCTCTTCATATGTTGCCCTCGCGTTCTCTAGGTCTATTCGCGGTGACTCTGGCTCTCTCGCTTTCCCCTGCGAGCGCCCAGGTCACTGAGGCCTTGGCGCTGGAGGCACCTAACGACACGCTGACGATTAGCTCCAGCAAGCAATTCCGCGTTTTCTGTGAAGATCGCTCAGTGCGCAATACGTTCGCATCTTTTGCCGAGCGGCAGAAGGATCAGTTGCTGAATCTGCTCAGCATGGACGATACTTGGCACGTTCCGATCCTCCTTAGAATTTCGGGAAAGCTAACCGATCCGACAGTCTCGAAATCGGTTCGTTGGCGGGTGAATTTGTTTCAGGAGCAGGGTCATAGGGAACTCGAGATTCGAGTTCAGTTAGGTTCATCATTCAGCCGTGAGGAAATGAGTGCGATGCTCTTACATGTGCTTATGTACGAGATCGCGTTGCGAGATATCGAGGTTGAGGTGACAAAGACGTTGATTCCCCGCTGGGTGCGAATCGGCTTGCCACGTGCTCTAGAGTTGCGGCGCACGGGTCGTCAAAGCAGTTTTTTCCGAACGATGTTCAGACTCAACCTGGTGACGCCTGCTGCAGAAATTCTGTCGGCAGAAGACGAGGACACAGATTCCGTTGCGCGGACGGTGTATGAGGCCTCAGCTGCCGGTTTCGTGCTAATGCTACTCGATCAGAAAGATGGTGCCGTGAGCTTTGGTAAGCTCTTACATGCCTACGGTGGTGCCCATGGTAAGAAGGGGCATAACTTGCTCGCACGTTTCTACTCCTCACTTATTGGGACCGCAGATCGGCTGGAGCAAACGTGGATTCTTTACTGCGCGAAACTCAGTGAACCTCAAGCGACGGAATTCTTAACGCCGGTCGAGACTGAGGCGAGACTTGTGGATGCGATTGAAGTCCGGTTCCTGGAGTTTATGCCAGAGTCGGCGGAGAGTGAGGACGAGGCTCCTAAGAAAGGCGTTCTCTTTGGAGGGCTCTTCAAGGCCAACGCTGACTTCAAGATCGACGCCGAATCCGTGAAGAGTACGCCGCCGGAGAATCGAGCGACTCGCTCGTTCGAAGGCACCTTGTTGGATTATGAGCGTTTCTTGGCCAGAGAGGATCGGGTGGAGATCCTCTTACCGGTTCAGAAACGGCTGCTCGAATTGGACATGCGCTCCTTTCCTCTCTATCGGCCGCTGATTAAGGAGTACCACCTGATAGTGGCCGATTTGAATGCGGGAAAACCTGACAAGATTACGCAGCGGCTGACCCAGCTTCAGAAGGAACGAGAGAGCTTAACTGAACTAATGGCCAATGTGGATGCCTTCATCGACACTGCTGTGCTAGCTCGGAAACGTGGGAGTAGTGGTGTCTTCGACAATTACATGGAGGGTCGCAAGGCGATCCGAAACCAGGAGCTTCCCGAGAGTGATCCCATTTCCCGCTATCTAGACGAGGCAGAGGAGTACTTTGAATTAGCGCGGTAGCTTTTGTGATATGGCGCAGTCTCCCCATCGGAAAACGAGCCAATTGACCTTGCAGGAGCACGCCCTGCTGCTACTTGTTCTAGCATTCCTTGTTGTCGGATCCATCGCTCGCTACCGGCGATATCATCCCACATCAGAGCCCGCAGAATCTAGCCCTAAGTCGACATTGCCCCTACCGGACCATGCAGAAGAAGATTGACTTCGATCAGGCCATTAGCCGTTTGGTGGAACAGGACAAACGCTACAAAACCGGGGCTTACCATTTCATGCGAGACGCCCTGGATCATACCCTGCGTCAAGTGCGCGAGGGAGGGGAGATTGAGGATCGCCACGTGAGTGGGAAAGAGCTCGTCGAAGGTGTTCGTGCGTACGCGCTGAAAGAGTATGGGCCCATGGTGATGACCGTCTTCGATGACTGGGGGATCAGTTCCTGCGCGGACTTCGGTGAAATCGTCTTTAATCTCATCGAGGCTCGTGTCTTTGGGAAAACTGAGGAAGACACCCGAGCGGACTTTGTCGGGCACTATGATTTCGACGAGGCCTTTGTGAAGCCGTTCCTGCCGACAAGCTCAGCAGGTGACAGGGAAAGCTAGTTTGCTAGGAGGCTCTCGCTGGAAGGGGAGGCTCCTCTTGTGGTGAAGTTGTTTGAGCATCCAGGGCGAGGACATCGTAAACCCCCTGATCATCCTGGCCGCGTCCCACTGGGGTGAACCCCAGCCTTCTTAACAAGCGTGCAGAGGCCATGTCCTCACTATCGATGGTGGCTAACACACGCTTAAGTCCGAAGCGACGCACGCTCTCATCCAAAGCGGCACGGCCGGCTTCAGCGCCCACGCCACGTCCCCAATGCTCTGGCCTGATCAGAATACCCCACTCCATATCGTCTTTGCAATCATCCCAGGGCACCAGAAAGACATGACCGAGATACTCGTTCGACTTTCGATCGAAGACGGCCAAGCGAACCCCCTGACAAGGATCAGTTTCTGCTAAAGTTTCCTCGAACATCTCGTGCGCTTCGCGCGTGGTCAGCGGACCGTTCAGATGTTTGCGTGCTAAGGGGTCAGTATTGATCCGGACGAAGGCCTCGCGGTCGTCGTCATCATAGTCACGGAGGTAGCAGCGCTTGGTTAAGAGGTTCCACATAGAAACGGAGGCAAACTATCTATACGTATGGACTTTGCGGTTCCTTCCTAAAAAAACGCCGCACTGGGATTCTGAATCCCAATGCGGCGTCGAAAGCTTGGTGAAAGCGGTAACTTACTTAGCGTTGTAAGCCTTCTCGAACGCAGTCAATGTCGTCTTCAATCCTGCTGTCGTCGTCACATCCGCGTGCTGTTTGCACTTCATGGCACCAACGAGGAGTTTGTGCAAGAGGGTCAAATGAACGGCCACGGCAGCTTCGCCACTCGCATCTTTCGCAGGCTTGATGCGTTGCTGAAGAAAGTATTTGGTCACAATCTCAGCAAAGTCATCGGCGTGGTGCTCTTTGTTGGCTACCCAACGGACAAGCTGATTTTGCTCTTGTGGCGTGAGCTTTTCCTTTGCTGAAAGCGCCGTGATTTCATTGATGCTCTTCTCAATGGTCGTGATGTGCTCGGCCAGAGCTTTAAAACGTGCGGCGTCGTCATAAATCCCACAAGGAATCTGACAATGTGCGAAAGCTGCCGAGGTTAGGGCTGCGGTGATGGCGAAGGAACAGAGGATAGATCGAAGATTCATGATGGTGGGAAGCGTAAGCAGGCCAAGCGTCAAGCCAAGTGAAATTACAGCTGGTGACTCAATGTGTTAAAACCTTAATAAGCAGTGCTTACCTTGGCGATGAGTTGTGTTAATATTTCAACTCTTATGGAAACGGACCACCTCAGTCCGCGCGAACGCCAGATCATGGATGCCCTCCTCATTCTGGGTGAAGCGACTGCCCGCGGGATCCAGGACGCGCTGCCGGATCCGCTCGCTAATGCGACGGTTCGGACGATGCTGCGTATTTTAGAGACGAAGGGAGAGGTTCAGCACCACGAGGATGGGCGCCGCTTTGTCTATCGACCGGTGAGATCGCGGAAATCGATGGCGCGCACGGCCATGAAACGCATGGTCGATGTCTTCTACGAAGGCTCGGTTACGCAACCCGTCAGCGGGCTATTACAATTGCGCGATACCCAGATGAGCGACTAGGAATGGGACGAACTCTCCGCTCTTTTGAACGATGCCCGCCAACGCCAATCTAAGAGGCGACGATCGAACTACTTGATTAGTTTCTCTGTTAGGAGCTGCTTGTCTTGGTGGTCGCCTTTCTTCTAAATATTTGCCTGCGGCGAAAGACTTCGGAATATTTGTGGAGATTTTGGTGCGGAGTGTGGCTAGCGCTTGTTCTCTTGCCGTTGGCCACACTTGTGTTGCCCAAATAGTCGGTGCATGCACCGGTTGTTAGAGATTTCGTCGGCCCTCCCGTGATGGAATCGGAATTGTTTCCATAGACTGTTGCAGCGCCGCTCTCTTGCGACGTGCCTCTGCAGGTTGTCTCGCCTAAACGGTCATTTGGGGAGATTCTTATGCAGGCTTGGATAGCTGTAGCTAG
>JAACDM010000011.1 GCA_009936795.1 Verrucomicrobiaceae bacterium
TTGCTGAGCGCCTGATTCTCATCCGCTATCTCATCGAGTCGGCGAGCGAGAGATTTGTAGTCCTCTAAATCTTGGAATTCGCCACGATGATAGGTAACCGATTGGCTGAAGGTCGGCCAGAGTGTGTCGTCGTGCCCTTGGCGCGACACCTTGCGGTTCAATTTCTCCAGATCTTTACGAAACTCGTCATCAGTTTTATCGCGTCTAGCAAAGCCGACAACCTTGACGGGTGAGGGGAGGTCACCGTCGACTGAAAGATTATAGATTGCCGGAATCAGCTTACGATGCGTCAGATCACCGGTGGCACCAAAAATGACAATGACACAGGGCTCTGGGCTTTGTCGGCTCGAGAAGGATTCCCGAAAGGGATTGACTAGCAAGTCTTCAGACATGGGGTTAGATCAGAAGCACGAAACGTACCCTCTACTGGCTATGGCAGTGGGTAGGCCGTGTTGAGAAGGGCAACCTCCTCGCGGATGGCGGAGAGCTTCGCCTCATCGTCGCGATGCTCAAGTGCTTCGGCAATCCAATCACCAATCTGCTCCATTTGGGGCTCCTTCATGCCTCGCGTCGTCACCGCTGGTGTGCCGATGCGAATTCCGCCGCCTTTCATTGGAGACAGTGTGTCGAACGGAATGGAGTTCTTATTCACTGTGATGCCTGCCTTGTCGAGGGTGCCTTCAGCGATGCTGCCATTTAGATCTTTCGGACGAAGGTCTACCATCATGAGATGATTGTCAGTTCCTCCAGACACGATGCGGAAGCCGTGGCTTGCGATCCTGGCTGCAAGCACTTTGGCATTGGTAACGATCTGTTTTTGATAGTCGCTGAATCCAGGCTGTAGGGCCTCGTGGAAACACACGGCTTTCGCTGCGATGACGTGCATGAGTGGTCCCCCTTGCACCCCAGGGAAGACAGAGGCGTCGATCTTTTTGGCATACTTCTCCTGACAGAGGATCAAGCCACCGCGTGGTCCGCGTAGACTCTTGTGAGTGGTCGTGGTGACGAAGTCGGCGTGGGCAATTGGAGATGGATGGACTCTACCGGCAACAAGGCCAGCGATGTGAGCCATGTCGACGAAGAGATAGGCGCCGACGGCTTTGGCAATCTTGCCTATACGCTCGAAATCGATCGTGCGAGGGTAGGCTGAGGCTCCTGCCGTGATCATCTTGGGCTGACACTTTTCCGCGAGTTTTTCCAGAGCATCGTAGTCAATGTGCTCTTCCTCTTTCGTAACTCCGTAGTGAACGACGTCGTAGAGCTTGCCGGAGAAATTGGCCTTATGTCCGTGGGTGAGGTGGCCGCCGTGGGACAAGTCCATGGTGAGAATCCGGTCGCCAGGCTTGAGGGCACTGAAATACACCGCTGTGTTGGCCTGTGCGCCACTGTGAGGCTGCACATTGGCGTGTTCAGCCCCGAAGATTTCCTTTGCACGAGCGATGGCGAGTGACTCCGCATCATCGACGTGCTCACAGCCGCCGTACCAGCGGCGCCCTGGATAGCCTTCTGCATACTTGTTGGTCAGGACAGAGCCCTGAACAGCACGCACGGCGGCACTAGCAAAGTTTTCAGAGGCGATCAGCTCGATGTTGTTTGTCTGGCGACGACGTTCGTCGCGAACGACTTTGGCAATGTCAGGATCAACCCGCGCGAGGATAGCATCGGTCGTTTCTGATCCGGTGTTTAGCTTATTAACCCGGCGCTGGTGGCGATCTCCCGCAAACGATGCTCCCAAGTAGGAGTCGAGAATCTTCTTGGCGGTGGCTTCGTCCGTTTTGGCGCCGCTTAGGCAAAGTACATTGCAGTCATTGTGTTCACGGGTGAGGGCGGCGTCCTCTGGTTCGAAGACGACCGCGGCTTGGATGCCAGGGAATCGGTTTGCTGCTATGCTCATTCCTACTGCACTGGTGCAAACGAGGATACCTGCGTCCGCGTCGCCGGTCTGAATACGCTCCGCGACTTGCTGTGCATAGTCTGGGTAGTCGACGGATTCCTTGCTATGCGAGCCGAGGTCAGTGATGTCATAGCCTAGCTCTTTGCTATAGGCAACGAGAGCTTGCTTGAGATCAAAGCCGCCATGGTCAGCAGCAAGAACAATCTTTTGAGTGGTGGTTGCGTTAGTGGTGTTGGAGTCCGTCATGTGTTGATGAGAGAAATCTTTGGTCGTCTGATCGATGTAGGCGAGTAGCGTGGGCAGGGCGAGATCGAGCACGCGGCACGTCGTTTGGTAGGCATTCATGCCCATGCCTATGGGATCAGGAATGTCGATCCCGATCATGCCGTTGATCTCGCAGAAGTCACACACGAGGTAACTCTTGCTTTCAGCTTCGGGGAAAGACCTTTCCAGCTCGTTCTGGTGCCCACCCGTCATGGAGAAGATATGGGTAGCTTGGCGCACCAGTTCTCTGCTGATCGGCTGACTGTGGAAGTTTGAACAGTCAATTCCCTTGTCGTGGAGAATCTGCGCTGTGTGGTCACTCGCCGCTTGGCCGGGCATGGCGCTGACTCCTGCGGAGGCGACCGTGAAGTCGTCCCGGTCCTTGACAAGGTTGGTGAAGAGGGCCTCGGCCATGGGACTGCGGCACACGTTTCCGGTGCAGATGAAGAGGACGTTCTTCTCGGTGGCCATGAGGACTTCCCGCGCTCAGCGCTGGTACACATTGATGGTCTTCAGCTTTGCCAAAGTCAAACCGGATCGTGGCAGCGGGCCTTCAGATGAGGTGGCGCCAGTCAGATAGAACGTAATTGCTAGAATTCGGTATGACTATACCATCCAGAGATAATAGTATTTTTGTTAATTTCGTTTAATGCGGTGTTTAGACGAGTCCATAACCCTGGTATCTCAGATGTTGCTGTCGGCTAAGGAGCAAATGGCCAAGGCGCTGCGGAAGCTTGCGTATGGAAACGTAAAAACGCGCCGGTCTTATCGAGTTTGAAGTTAGCAGGCGGCCGTCGGCCACCAGGCAAAACATGGTGCCCCAACTCACGGCGAACGTTGTTAAGCGAGAAGACGCTCGCAATGAGGTAATGGCTCTCAGCTGCGGGCTTGCCCTACATCTTGGGTTTGGCGAAGCTGAGAGTGCCTTTGCCCCGAGGCAACTCCGAAAGCCTTGTTTCTCAGGAGCGGTCTGGCGCTCAGTATACTGCGGGAGCAGCGTCGTTATTGGTCCGATGCAAGCTGCCTTTCTCATCTATCGTGCATTCGGATCTCAAAGCTAGTTGAACTGTTTTTCGAGATCGTTGATGGCATTCAGAACGAAGCCCTGGACAACAGGACCTCCGTAGAACGGGCCATTTGAGCCTTGGCCGCCGAAGGTGTTTGTGCAGACGAATACAAGTTTACCACTCACCGCAACAAACCCAGGATTTCCCGAGTCTCCAGCTACAAGAGCCCCGCCCCAAGCACGGTCTAGATCCAACTTCACCGAGTTCCCTGACCGGATGATGTCGATCGCTGCTGAGTGATAGGCGCTGAGGATGTTGAAACGGAAAACCTCTCTTTTTGAGGTGGTAATGAGCATGTCTTGATTGAGCAGTAACTCCGAGTAGTTGCTACTTGGGAGGACCGGATAGAACGTTACCGTGTTTGGAACCGGCTGGTTGAGGCGACCCACAGTCACATCGGGATAGGGGCTTCCGCCGGGACCAGGTGGTGCCCGTTTTACTGCTGCTAGTGTTCTCACCACCGGCCTTCCATTGCGATCATGGAAAGTGATGCTGGCACCCTTTGGTCTATCATAGTGTCCAGCCATGATGACGTGCCGATCTGAGATCAGTGTCGCTGTGCGAGCTGAATCCCAGGATACACCAGAGAAATCAAAGTTTCTCATCCAGTTGTTGGCTCTCTGAGAGCCATTCCCGCGGTAACTTGCGAAGATCTTTTTATCGTCGGGCTTGGGCTTCTTGGAAGTGATCTTGGCGATCGCTTGCCGCATCTGGCCGGGCGAAGCTGATCCTGGTGATCCCTTGCCTGCTGGCGGGATACCTAAAAGGTAAACCGGGCGAATGGTTCCGGAGCCTAGTTTGACGGCTTGAGTCTTCGGCACGGTGTCAGTCGTGGTCGCTGGTGCCGTCGTCTGCTGGGGAGAGGCCGTGCTCAGCGGCGGACTCAAGGTAGTTACGCAACTGGTGAGCAAGATAAAAAGGGGTAAGGCAGTGGCGAAGGAGCGAAACTTCATGCTGATAAGATAGCGATCAGAACTCAAGGCGCAATCCCAAGTGGATGAGGCGAGGTGCGCCGATGCCTATGAGAGCGTTGCCTGATCGGCTGACCTCAACTTCCTCATCCAAGAGATTCTCAACCGATAAAAAGGTGGTTACCTCATCCGTCCAGCGCCAACCTACCTGTGCGTTTACAATGACGTAACTATCAAGCGGACGGGTATTGAGGTCATCGTCAAAGACCATATCTGTCCACCGAGCCTCGACCCGCGCGTAGAAGCGGTCTCCTTGATCGTAGCCGACTGCAGTATATACTTGGTGTGTGGGCATTTGTGCTAGGGTGTTGCCTTCTAAGTTGGGCTGATCCGGGCTTCTGAGGATTTGCGAATCGGTGAGAAGGTAGCCTGCTTCGAGACTCCAACCATGATCACTCTTCCAATGGATATCTGCTTCGAGCCCTTTGATCGTCACTTCAGAGAGGTTACTGCGTTGGCGTCCACTACCTCCTTCGGGAATGAATCCCCATGGGGGCACGTTCCCGCCTCCATCGGCTAAGGTTACATTGGCGATTCCATCATCGAGTTGCTGCCAAAAACCTTCTAGGCGCATGATGAAAGATTCAGAGGGCCGCCAGGTCCATCCCAGTGCAGTGCCCCAGAGTCGCTCACTATCGAGAGCGGCATTGGCCAGAGTAATGTCATTGCCGACTCGAAA
>JAACDM010000492.1 GCA_009936795.1 Verrucomicrobiaceae bacterium
CCTTTGCCTGTGACTGTACTACCATCGTAACGACGGGCCCAAGACTTTACATGCACCTGGTCATTCACATGATAATAAGGGCGATCCACCTTTGTGTAGACCCGATAAGATCGCTCACTGACCGGTACAGAGGCGGTGGTCTGCTCCATGGAGGGATGTTCAGCAGCCCGCACTTGAATCTCGAAGTCTTCTTCGACCAGGAACTCTTCCCGCATGGCTTCCGTAGGCACGGAGATAAAAGCGGTGCCATCCTTTGAAGTCGTGGCATCCCCCTCCAGCACTAGCGTGTCCTCGACTCCATCCGTCACTGTCCAATCCCATCCCCAGTATTTCCAACCGCGAAACCAGCGATAGGGAGGCGATCCAAAGTCGTAGCGATCTCCATACAACCATTCGTGTCGTAAGTCGCGATTCCATGTAGGCTTGTGAGGCCTTCGCACAACTCGATACTTCAGTGGAGCAAACGCCAACCACTTACCGGCAGCATCTTCCGCTTTCACTTTAAGCCTCCAAGTTTCGCCTCTGATCAATTGCTTTGCCTCAGACTCCACGTGAAGTGTCATTGGTGGCAAGGCGGGCGGTGCGACTTGAATCGAAACTTCTTGCTCGCCCCCCTCACACTGTGTGACAACACGATAAGTTCCCTCATTGAGGTCATTGGGCAACGTGAAGGAGCCATCAAAACTTGCTTGAGCCGACGTAGTCAAGGCCAAGTCGTCAATGACTTCGTTCCGAGCGTTTACCAGTGCAGCAATGACTGGAACGTCGGCAGGAGCACTATATCGAAGGACTTTGCTATTGTCGTCTTGCCGACGGACCCAGCCCTTAAAATGACAAGGCTGGCCCGGCATATAAATCTCTTTATCCGTCACAACGACCTGACGCACCATGGCACCATCGACCCTGGGGGCTAAGCCTGTCGGCTTCAAATCAGAAAATCCTAGCACAGCCGCACGATCACCAGGCGCCGTTGTCAGTAAGAACCACCGGTAGTCCGGCTCAAGCAATGCATCATCCAAAGTGAGCTGCCCCTTGGCATCTGCCCACTTTGTAATCTCCTTCGTCAACACATGGTACTGACGCCTCAAAGCCTCCGGAACCTCCTCCCCGTGAACATCTAACTCCGGCTCTGCCCGTTGATTGACCAAGCTCAAACGATACCCTACGAAGGTGAACTTCGCCCAGCCCACGGGAGTGCCGTTCTTTTTATCGGCCACATAGTAAAAGAGCCCATCCTCCAATGGCCGCCGGAGGATCGCCATATCATTGATCCAAACGAGCACACTAGACCGGTGCCCTCCATCGATGGTCGCCTCGACGAGGTACGCTCCGGGCACATCCATCGGCACAGGCACTTCAATCCGGTGATCCCAGTGCTTATCAGACGGCTCAAGTGCTTGGCTCCATTCACTAACCTTCTCTTTGAGATAGCGATCCCCTCCTTCACGCACAATGTTCAATCCCAACTTTGAAACACTAATCCTATTGGGATCGATAGGAAATGGATCACTCTTCAGATAGTCTAACAAATCCGCCACAAGCGCAGTCACATCAACACGGTGAGCTGTGAAGGCCACCTGTCGCCCATTGCGATACCAATACGCCAAATTCAGAGGCTCTCCCACCTGAACTGGCTGAACATCCTCAAACCGCCCCCAACTCTTCACAATTTGGTTCAGTCGCGCCTCCTCCCAGCTCGGCACCGGTGCCGCCTTTCCGTTATCAGAACCCGAGTCCTTCATCGAGCGCCCATCAGTCTGCTGAACGAGCAGCTTCCAATACTGCGCCGCCCGTCCATATTGGCGTCGATTCTCTAATATCTCTGCGAGTTCTTCGAGTGCTAGCATTCCGTAATCTCGGTAGCGCGGATTGCGCGAGATTCTCTCAAGTCTAGCAATGAAGTTGTAGTCCTCGGGCAGCTCAATCTTCCTGACTTGGCCACCGACCATGGCAACAGACTCCGTCTTACTCAACAGATCCACCGCCGAGATAATTCCATTCGTTTCCTCCCTACCATCCAGGTAACGACGGGCCTGAGGATTGTAAGCAGGGTTTTCCGTCACCGTCTGCACGCCCAAATAGGCTTTGTGCAAATATACCGATTCAATGAATTCAGCCTCCGCCTCATACTCGTCACTCAAAACACGGGCCCTCGAGAGCAACCAGAGTAGTCGCTCTCCATCATTTCGCGCCTCCTCCCAACTGAGCGGCGTGACGAAAAACTGCGGTGCCCCATCACTGGATAGGGGAACCGACTCACGATCCAAGATCTTGGGCTCGTGAAATTCCAAGGTTGGGAGCTTTGTAAGATCACTTAGCTCATACAATCTAACATACCCTTTGTCGCCGATCAGAATTTGTGCGGCTTCCCAGTAAAAAGACGCTTTGTCAATCGTCGAGCCATCCATACTCGCCAAGCGAATTGCCCTATCAAGTAGCTGCAAAGCGCGAGCATGATCGCGTCTGTGCGAATGCACCCGCCGGGCTCCTTTCGGTGGCTTATCCATGTCGCCCCGACGAAAGCCGCCATTGATCCAATAGCCCGAGCGCTCTAGCTGGGCATAAATGCGCGCTCCTTGAAAGACCACTCGCCAATCATTCGGATGCAAACTGAGCGTTCGCTCCACCAGCGACTCAATCTTGTCATACTTCTTCGAACGATCCAAACTTGAAACCATCTCCTGAAGCTGGCTGGCAATGCTGCGCCCACTGGGAGCGATCCAGGTCGTCGCGGGCAAAGGCACCTCAACCGCCCCAGGCTTTCCATTCGTGGATTCGCCTGCCCTCTCTTGGGCAGTCAATTCGCCCCCCCAACCGGCAACCAACGGCAGCAAGAACACGAACAAGAAACGAGTGGGAACGGGAACAGCGAGGGTCATGGAAACGGCAGTCCGATGGCACGCCACACAGACACAGAAAAAGGAAGCGCGGGGACGGCTCGGAGCAAGCGTTGAATCGAGCGATCTTCCCCATCTACACTACTGCTCGCCCCTCCTTGGAGACCGCCTAAAGTGCATAATCATGCGCACGCTCGTCATTCCAGATATTCACAATCATCTCACCTCTGCGGACCGGTGGATTGCTGAGTTTCCAGCCGACCGAATACTCTTTCTTGGAGACTATTTCGATAGCTTTGATGACACCGCAGAGA